>DATAKA010000082.1:0-19825 GCA_036261855.1 Phycisphaerales bacterium
CGCTGGGCGTCGCGGAACCCACGAGCAGGTCGTCCAGGTCCAAACGGCCGTTCTGATTCGAGTCCTCGTAGAAGCGCACGCTGGCTGTGGTGCGTGATCCGACATTCACGATCCCTGTGACCTCAAGGTCAAAGGACCGTCCCGGGAGCACAGGTGAAGTGGGGGAGTTGAATGCTCCCACAATGGGCCCCGCCGTCGCGCGGAACACGCTGATGGACCCGTCAAAGTGCCGGAGCACATCGGCCCGCCCGTCACCCGTCACGTCACCGGCGATGACGGTGCCGTTGCCGGTCAGGTCCGGCAGACCCATCACACGGGCCGTCACGGGCGTGTCAAAGTTGCCCGCGCCGTCCCCGGGGATCACGATCCACTGGTTCGTGAGGTTGCTCTGGGCCCTGGCCAGAATGTCAATCTTGCCGTCGTTGTCAAAGTCTGCGAGCCCGCCGAGCTGCGGGTACCCGAAGCCCTGGTGCTGCCGCAGCGTGACATCACTCCCGTACCCGCCCGTGCCGTTGTTGAACGCGGCCTGAATATCCGCGCTCGCGCCGGTACCCTCGGACCAGAGAACATCGAGGAACGCATCGTTGTTCAGCCGCGCGGCGATCGGCAGCGTGGGCACGCTGGCAATCTCAGGTCCCGCGACAAACCCAGCGCCGGTCAGCAACTGCGACCGCACCCGCTGGTCGCTGGGCGTCCAGTAGATCAGGTCGTCCTGCGTGTCGGCGTTCACGCGCCCGGGAGTCAGAAACCTGCTGTTGGGCTCGATCAGCGACTGGTCGCCGCTCGTCGTGAAGTTGACGCCCGAATTGTTCTGCAACACTTTCAGAATGCCCGTGGGCTGCACCACCGCGATGTCGGGCAGGTTGTCGTTGTTGTAGTTGTAGACGACAAGGTCCGTGGAGAGGATGCCGAACGAAATCAGCGTGGGCGGCCCGAAGACACCATCGCCGTCGTTCAGCCACAGCACCGGCCCGTTCGAGATGAGGTCCTTGTCCCCGTCATTGTCCATGTCGAGGACGCGCAGCCGGTCCGCGAACGACGTCAGCACCGATCCGCCCCAGTCGTACGAATCGTCGAGCGTGAACCCGCCCGAGTTGTTGCCGAAGTAAATGTTCAGCATGCCGACGTTGGTGCCACTGCTCGTGGCCATGTCGGTCCTGCCGTCACCGTTGAAGTCCGCGAGAATCGCGGCCGGGTTGGGCTGCGTTGGCAGCACCGGCCCCGCCTCGAAACCGATCGACAGCATCGCGCGCGACTCAAGCGCGTCAACGCCGCTGCCGCGGCCGGTAAGGGAACGGATCACGATTTCCAAGGCGTGGCGGGCGGGCTTCCAGGCGCTCAAAGAGCAGCCGAGGCCCGCGCTGCCCGTCAGCTTCCTGACAGACAGCTGGGGGGGGCGTCGGGTTGTCATGGTGGAGAGTGTAACCGATCCTGCAAGGGGGTGCTGACCGGGGGAACGGGGGCGATCGCCGGCCTACCAGCGCAGCCGGTCCTGCATATGGAAGTGCTCGCCGGTCGGGCCGTCCGCGGGCAGGGTCGCCAGCCACACACTGGTCTTCGCGCCGTCGGGCACTTCCAGGGGTGCCTGCTGGCCGCCCATGTCCGTCTTGACCCATCCCGGATGGGCCGCATTGACCTTGACGGTGGTGCCCTTGAGTTCATGGGCAAGGTTGACGGTGAACATGTTGAGCGCCGCCTTGCTCGCGTTGTACCCCACGCCCAGCATGCCATAAATCGGGCTCTTGGGGTCCCGGTGCTCGCTGAGCGACCCGAGGATGCTGGAGAGGTTCACAATGCGCCCCGCCGGGCTCTTCTTGATCAACGGGAGGAATGCCTGCGTCACCGCAATCAGCCCGAAGAAGTTCGTGTCAAAGGTCTCTCGGATGGCCGGGAGGGGGGCGCTGCTCGGCGGCACACCCCACTCGCCCACATTCACGCCCGCGTTGTTTACCAGGATGTCCAGTTTGCCGAACCGCCGTCCGATCTGCTCCACCGCGGCCTGGATCGACGCGGCATTGGTCACGTCGAACTGCAGAAAGTGGACGTTCAGGGTGGGTTCCTGGCTCTTCAGCTTGTCAATAGCCGCACGGCCCCGGGCTTCATCCCGGGCAGCCGCGAAAACGGTGATGCCCTTCTGGGCAAGTTGGCGGGCGGTCTCGAGCCCGATGCCCTTATTGGCGCCGGTCACAAGTGCGATGGTGGGGGAGGCTGGGGGGGTGGTCATGGCGGAGTTGGATGCGAAGGCGGTGTCCGGGTCACCAGATTCTCGGGCGGCAAGGGAACGGTCCCGATCGGGTGTATCCGTACGCGGGAGTTCGGGGAATCACCGGTTCGACGCCATTCCCGCCCTTGCAAGGAAACAGGCGGCCCCGATGTGTGTATATAGTCCATGACGCGCTGGCGGAAGGTCGCTCAGCGCATATTCGGGAATGACCCCTTTTCAGGAGTTTGATCCATGCGCAAGCACGTTCTGGTCCTCGCTGGTCTCGCCGCTGGCCTCGTCGCCCTCGCCGGCTGCAACAACAACAAGTCCTCCGGCAGCATGGGCGCCACCGGCGCGTGCAGCAAAGAGTGCACGACCGAGTGCACCGACAAAGCCAAGAGCGGCAACATGGGCACAGTGAGCGGCGAGAAGGCCGGCTGCTGCAAGAGCAAGGCCGCCGGTAGCATGGGCGCCGTCAGCGGCGAGTGCTCCGCTGCCAAGGCCAGCTGCACCGGCAAGTAATTGCCCGTCCAGCCGAACGATCGAACGCAGGGCCCGCGCAGATCGCGCGGGCCCTGCTGCTTTTTGGTCCTCGACGGGGTCTGGTGCACTCCCATCGTCGTGGGCCCTCAAGGCGGTACGATGCCGCATGGACCTCGCGAAGCTCGCACAGTTTGAAACCGACGCACTCTCCTCGCTGGCGGCGGCAAGCAGCCCGGAATCGCTCGAGGCGTGGCGTGTCGAGTTTCTCGGTTCATCCGGCAAGGTCAAGGGGCTGATGGGTGCCCTGAAGGATGTTCCCAAGGAGCAGAAGCCGCAGTTTGGCGCCAAGGTAAACGCTGTCAAGGGAACCCTCGAAGCCGCGTTCGCCGACAAGAAAGCAACGCTTGGGACCGCCGCGCCAGCCGGCACTTCCGGCGTTGATGTCACCGAGCCGGGCATCGTGAACACCCGTTCCCTGGGCCGCGCCCACATCCTGTCACGCGTCATCGAGGAACTCAGCGATGTCTTCGCGCGCATGGGCTTCGAGGTCGCTCAAGGCCCCGAGCTTGAGGACGACGCCCACAACTTTGTCCTCCTGAACATCCCTCCCGGCCACCCCGCACGCGACCCCGCGGACAACTTCTATGTGGACGATCCGCGCACGCACGCAACCGCACGGATGCTCCGCAGCCAGACCAGCACCGTCCAGGCTCGTGTCATGCAGCAGCGCGTCAAGGAGGGCGGTGGCAAGCTTGCAGCACCCATCAAGATCATCGCTCCCGGCCGCGTCTACCGCCCCGACACCGTGGACGCGACCCACTCGTTCATGTTCCACCAGCTCGAAGGGCTCTTCGTGGACCACGGCGTGACGATGGCCGACCTGAAGACCACGCTGCTGCAGTTCGCGCGGGCCTACTTCGGGCCCGATGCCGAAATCCGGCTGCGTCCCAGCTTTTTTCCCTTCACTGAGCCCAGCACCGAACTCGACATGAAGATCCGACTCCGCCCCGACCAACCGGCCCGTTGGATCGAACTGGGGGGGTGCGGCATGGTGGACCCGGCGGTCCTCACCGCCTGCGGAATCGACCCTGAAGAGTGGACGGGCTTTGCCTTTGGCTTCGGTATTGAACGGATCGCGATGGGACGCTATCAGATTCCGGACATTCGACTTCTATTTGAAAACGACCTCCGGTTCTTGGAACGGGTCTAAAACACCGCCTCATGATGGGGTGTTTCGACGCGTCCGCGAAGTTATCCACAGCGTATTTTTATCGGATAAATTCGCGCATTCGGACTTGCGGCCCCCCCGACTTCTGGTACTATCTTGTCAGAGAGACCCCGGGGCTGAGCCCCGGTTTGAGAGAGAGGACAAGACCATGACCAAGTACTTGGTGCTTTGCGCCGGCGTTGTTGCAGCCTGTGGTTCCACTGTGCTCGCGACGCCCATCAATCACGGCAATCGTGTTGGCGCGACGGTTGATTTCCTCAACATCACGGAAGATTCCACGACGGACGTGGTTCCGCCCGCTCTGTTCGGTTCGCCGACAGCGGTTGTTGATTCACTGGTGTTCAACCCGGTGTCGTTCGGCTCGTTCTCCGCGGGAGGTGCGTTCGATATCACGGACGGCACGCTCACGACAGAGATCGACGCCCGCCCCGGTTTCAACATCCCCTTTGTGAACATCACGGAGAAGGGTGACTACACGCTCGCCGGTGCGGGTTCGCCAGGCACATGGTGCAGCGTTTCCATGGCCGCGTTCATCACGGTCTACGAAGTCGACGGCGCAGCCATCACGCCCTTCACTGTTTCCTTCACCGGCACGTTCAGCCCCAACGGCGGGTTCTACTCCCTGCCGGCGAATGCGGGCAACGCGGTGATCTGGAACGGCGGCCTCAGCGTGAACATGGATACCGTCGTGGCTGGTGCAGGCTTCACCGGCGGTCACGCCACGCGGATCCAGCTTACGCTCGATAACCAGCTCATCACCTTCAGCGAGGCCGGCACGGTCGCCCACATCAAGAAGAAGGAAATCGGCGGCGTGATTATCACCGTGCCCGCCCCCGGGGCCCTGGGCCTCGTGGGTCTGGGTGGGCTGATCGCGACCCGTCGGCGTCGGTAAATAAACTGAACGAATCGGCACGAATCCCCTTGTGGGGCGTGCCCGATTGTCTTAGATTGTGCAGAGCCGGGAGCGATCCCGGAGAGAGATTCTCGGGGAGACCCGAGGGAGAGCAGAGAGGACATGACCATGAAGAGCACGTTCATTCTGTGCGCCGGCATTGTAGCCGGCACGGCGGGGTCGGCGCTTGCCACCCCGATCAATTACGGAAACTTCAACGGCGTGACGGTCGACTGGCTTCAGGTGACTGAAGACAGCGCGACCGACCCCACCCCGCTGTTCGGCACGCCCACCATCACGGGCGACTCGCTGAACTTCAACCCCGTGTCCTTCGGTTCCACGGCCTCCAACGGCTCCGCGGACATCACCGACGGCACCCTCACCTCCATGATCGTTGCCCGCCCCGGGTTCACGATCCCCGCCATCCAGTTCGTCGAGAACGGTGACTACACCCTCGGCGGCACAGGCGGCGTCGGCACGTCCGCCTCGGTGAACCTCGCCGTCTTCGTGTGGGTGACTGAGGTGAATGGCGCGGCCATCACCCCCGTTTCCTTCAACGTCAGCGGCACGTTCAACCCGTCGAGCGGCACGTTCGACCTGTTCAACGACGGCCCGACCTTCGGCATCCGCACCTGGAACGGCGGCGCGTTCGCTGATATCGACGCCTTCCTCGCCTCCCAGAGCATCGCGGGCAGCGCGACCAAGGTCACCGTCACCATCGACAACTCCCTGGTTACCACCAGCCAGCCCGGCACGCTTGCCTTCATCAAGAAGAAGCAGATCGGTGGCGTGGCGATCACGGTTGTCCCGACCCCCGGTGCCGCGGCCCTCATGGGCTTGGGCGCACTGGTCGCGACCCGTCGTCGTCGCTGAACCTCGACCGCTCTGTTCCTGCTCTCTGACAGGCCCCGGTGCAAACCGGGGCTTGTTCTATTTGTTCGTACTCCGAACGGCCCTCGCGTTGGCTACGCTCGCCGCGATGATCAGCTGGTGGCTCGCCGACTACTGGACGGGGCTTGGTCCGCACTTCACGATCGCGTGGGTGCTGTGGGTCATCCTGTCCATCACGTTCCACGAACTCGCGCATGGGTGGGTCGCCATCCGCTGCGGGGACGACGTGCCCATTCAGACCGGGCACATGACGTGGAACCCGTTCGTTCACATCCCCTTCCCGCACGCGTGGATCATGTTCGCCGTGTTCGGGTTCACGTGGGGGCTCATGCCCACCAACCCATCCAACTACCGCGGCCGGTACGACGATGCAAAGGTGGCCTTTGCGGGCCCCGCGATGAACCTGATCCTGTGCGTGGTGTGCGTCCTGGCCGACTCGGTGTGGCTGAGCTTTGCAAAGAGTGTGCAAGAACCGGTGCAGTCCATCGTCCACACGGTGCTCTGGGTGGGAGTTGCGATCAATCTGACTGGCTTTGTGTTCAACCTGATCCCTGTGCCGCCGCTCGACGGCTCCCGCATCCTCGCCGACTTTGTGCCCGCGTACGGACGCTGGCGCGACACCGAGGGCGGGCAGATCGGCGCACTCATCGCGATGATCGCGCTCTTCGCTGTCGGGTCCAAGTACGTGTGGGGCTTCGTGTTCGGGGCCTCGCACTTCAGCATCGAGGTGCTGACGATGCTCTTGGGCGGGGAGTACCGTGGGCCTGTGAACTGACCATGATCTGACAAGGACGCTCCGGCATGAAGTACGTGATCATCATTCCGGACGGCGCGGCGGACCTGCCGCTGCAGGAGCTGGGCGGCGCCACGCCGTTCGAGGCGGCGGACATGCCGTACACGCAGGCCCTGGCAGCGCGCGGGCGCGTGGGCACGGCCGCGACGACGCCCGAGGGCTTCGAGGCCGGGAGCGACGTGTGCAGCATGAGCCTGCTCGGGTACGACCCCGCGCGGTACCACACGGGGCGGGCACCGCTGGAGGCGGCTGCGCTGGGGCTGAGTCTTGAACCCACCGACTGGATCTTCCGCCTCAACTTCATCACAACCGGACTGCCCGGCAGCCCACAGGACGGCCTGATGCTGGACCACTCGGCCGGCGCGATCAGCAACGACGAGGCCCGCATGCTGGTACGCGACCTTGTGGCGCACTGGCAGAGGGTGGAGCCGGCACTTGTCCAGCAACTCGCGCTGCACCCGGGCGTGAGCTACCGCAACATCCTCGTCGATTCATCGGGCACGGACTACGCCGGCGTCAAGACGACACCGCCGCACGCCGTGCCGGGCGAGCCTTGGCGCAAGTACGTGCCGCAGGGCAACGGCGCCGGGGGCCCGGGCGCGAACAAACTCGCACGCCTCATGGAGCTCTCCGCGGCCTTCCTGCCTGAGCACGAGGTGAACCGAGCCCGGCGTGAGCAGGGCCTGCGGATGGCGACGATGGCGTGGATCTGGGGCCAGGGCACCAAGCCCGATGTGCCGACGTTTACGGGCCGCTTCGGTCTGCGCGGCGCGATGATCACCAGCGTGGACCTCTTGGCCGGCATCGCCGCGTACATCGGCTGGGACCGGCTGGATGTGCCGGGCCTGACCAGCTACCACGACACCGACTACGCCGCGCAGGGCGAGGCGACCGTGCAGGCGCTCACGAAGTACGACGTGGTCTGCTGCCACGTCGAAGCGCCGGACGAGGCGAGCCACCAGGGCGATTGGAAGACCAAGGTCGCGTCGCTGGAAGCGATCGACCGCGAGATCGTGGCCCGCGTGGCACCCGCCCTCGAACAGTTCGGCGACCCCGAGCGTGAGGAAGGCCGGCGCGGCTGGCGGCTGCTCTACATGCCCGACCACTACACGCTCTGCTCCACGCGCAAGCACGACGCGACGCCGGTGCCGTTCTTCATGGCAGGCGCGTGGGTGCGGAGCGCTGTTGAACGCTCAATGACTGAGGACTTCGCCAACGCCAGTGACCTTAAGATCGCCCACGGGCACGACCTGATGGAGTACTTCCTGAGGGGCGGCGTGCCGACGCGCCGCGGGTAGAGTTCCGTGCTGGCGCGAGCCGATGTACGGTCCATGCTCCGCCGGCGCGCTGCCATCATGGTCTTGGGCGGGCTGGCTCTACTCGCGGCCGGTCTCCTTGTGCCCGCGGTGCGACGGGAGGTCGGTGCGCGGATGAGCAGGTTCAGGGTGGAAGACCGGCTACGGCAAGTTGAGCCCAGGGTGCGTCCCGTGTGGCTGTTGCGAGGTGTCGGGGATGCTGGCAGTATCGACCGCGTCGTCCTGGTGGCACTGAAGCACGAGCGTGAACTGCTTGTGTTTGTCGAGCGTGATGGCACCGTACAGCACGTCACAACCTTCCCGATCTTGGCCGCGAGTGGGACGGCTGGGCCCAAACTCCGCGAGGGTGACAGACAGGTGCCGGAGGGGTTCTATGGGATCAGTTTTCTGAACCCCAATAGCAGGTTCCACTTGTCGCTTCGCGTGGATTACCCAAACCGTGAGGACATTGACGCGGCGACCGCCGATGGACGCGATACCGGTACACTCGGCGGGGACATCATGATCCATGGCGGGGCAAACTCGATCGGGTGCGTGGCGATCGGCGATGAGCCAATCGAGGATATTTTCTGGCTTGTCGCGACGGTCGGCATCGACCGCACCCGCGTCGTGATAGCCGCGGGCTCGGAGCCCGGCGACCACCTGCGACCCGATGCGCCGGCGTGGCTGCGGGATCGGTCCCTCCGCATCGAGAGCGAACTGCGTCGGCTGAAGGTTGGCGTATAACCTCGCTTCCGTGAGTAGCGACGAACGACCACAGATTCCAGGTAGCGAGCCGAATGGCGAGGTATTTGACCTTGCGCCTGAGGTGCAGACGCCGCGCACGAAGGCCCCGCCGCTGCCGGCTGCGCCACCGCCCAGTGAAGTGGAGGTGGTGGACACGCACGAGGACGATATTGATGATGAACACCGCGAGAACCCGCCGGTGGGCGAGCCGCTGATCTCGGACAAACTCGTGTCGTGGCAGCGGTGGGGGGGCGTGGGGGTGGGGCTGACGCTGGTAGGGGCGTACTTTGGATACCACTTCGAGCCGCGGTTCAGCATTCTCCGCGGGCTTATGGTGCTGTACTACGCGCCGCTGCTGACGCTGCTGGGCGTGGGCGCGGGGTTCGCGATGGCGACTCTTGAAGGGCGGCGTGTGGGCGGAAAGAACGCCTGGCGGGAGCTGGCCACGCGTCTGCTGACTTGTGTTGCGGCCGGGCTCGCGGTCGCGGCGATCGACTTCCCGTTGGTCGGCCGCGCGGGCGGCGCGGTGCTGGGCGCGGGGATCTACTTCGGGCTGCTCATGGTGCTGCTTGGGTGGCCCGCGGCCCGGGCGGCGCGCCTGGCGAGCGCGCACTTTGTCCTGGCGGTACTGATCTACATCCCGGTGGCGGTGGCGCGGTGGATGGCGGAGAAGTAGGCCCTTCGCCGTGTCACCAACGGAACCGATCAATCGTTCTTGTGCCGCATCAGTGGCTTGAGCACGGGCGTGAGCGCCAAGATGACAATGCCTGCGCCGATGCTGGTCACGACGAAGAGGAAGAAGAAGTCAGCCTGCCCTCCGAAACTCCACGGCAGTTTGAGGGTGCCCTTCTCGATGTCCTCGACCCTCGCGGCGACCAAGCCGCCACCTAGGTTCGCGATGAAGCTGCTGACGAACCAGATGCCCATGAGGAGGCTCACGAACCGGACGGGGGCCGCCTTGGTGACGTACGACAGCCCCGTCGGTGACAGGCACAGCTCGCCGACGGTGTGCCAGAAGTAGGTCATGAACACCAGCCACATTCCGGCCTTTGCCACGCCACCCAAGGCAGACTTGCCGGCCCACACCATGAAGATGTACCCGAGCCCGAGGAAGATGAGGCCCAGCGCGATCTTGACCGGCTGGCTGGGGTTCATCTTTCGTGTGCCAAGTTTGGTCCAGATGCCTGCGAAGATCGGCGCGAGGATGAAGATGAGCCCCGCGTTGACGGACTGGAACCATGTCGCCGGGACCTCAAAGTTCCCGACCATGCGGTCGGTCCGCTGCTCGGTGAAGACGTTGATGCTGCTGCCGGCCTGTTCGAATGCGATCCAGAAGAACGCGTTGAAGAACATGAAGATGAAGATTGTCGCCACCGGTCCACGGTCTCCGCGTGGTTGCGACGCAACGAACCAGACAGCCAGCGCGACCACGATGAAGCCGAGTGTGCCGAGAATTGCCGGGTTCATCAGCTTATTGACGCTTGCGAGTCCGCCCGCGTGGTACAGGGTTGCGAACAGTCCGGCGAGGACAAGGCTGCCCACAAGAAAACCGAGCGACAGAGTCCAACTCTCCTTGCCCGCCGGGGGCTCACCGATGCCCCTGAGCACGATGGGCTTGCCGAACATGTACAGGACGAGGCCCGCGATCATGCCAACCGCGGCGGACCCGAACCCCCAGTGCCAGCCCACCTTTTCGCCCAGAGTGCCGCACACAAAGGCGCAGATGAATGCGCCCAGGTTGATGCCCATGTAGAAGATCGTGAACGCACCGTCGCGGCGAGGGTCGCCCTCCGCGTAGAGCTGGCCGACCATGACACTGACGCAGGGCTTGAAGTGACCCGTGCCAAGCACGATCACGGCGAGGCCCATGATGAACACGGTC
This sequence comes from Phycisphaerales bacterium, assembly GCA_036261855.1. Classification (GTDB taxonomy): domain Bacteria; phylum Planctomycetota; class Phycisphaerae; order Phycisphaerales; family UBA1924; genus BJHL01. The sequence goes on from DATAKA010000082.1 coordinate 10,415, forward strand.
ATGCCCATCTGGTTGTGCGCCAGATCACCTATCCCCGAGAGCCCAAGAATGATGTGGCCGACGGCGATGAGGATTCCACCCACAAGCATGGAGCGGTGTGTGCCGATGAGTTTGTCGGCGATGATTCCGCCGAGGATCGGGAAGAGGTAGGCCAGACCTGTGTACCAGCCGTACAGCGTGCTTGCTTCGGCCTGGGACCAGCCGCGGCCGGGGTTGAATCCCTTGTCGTCACCTGTGATGGCCCGGATGAGGTAAAGCACCAACAGCCCGCGCATCCCGTAGTACGAGAACCGCTCCCACATCTCCACAAGGAACAGCAGGAAGAGCCCGCGTGGGTGGCCCAGGAACTGCGGGCCGTTGAGCACGGCGTCCGGGACGGTGTGGGTGGAAGGGGTGTTGGTCGGTATGGCCATAGGGAGTGGGACTCCGGAGTTGGAACGCCCCTGCCATCGGCCGGGGGTGGTTCAGAACTCGCAAGATAGCGGATATGGACGGGCATTGCCAGCGCGACGGCAGCCCAATGTCGGGATGTGTTTGGGCTTGGGGCACAGTTCCGCGGGTTCGGGTATGCTGGTGGATTCCGCTTCCGCGGCATCGATCGCGGCGGCCCAGCCTGCAGCACCAACGCCATGACGACACCACCTTCGCCTTCGTTGACGCCTTCGGCCCCTCGCCGCTCCTTCTTGGACTGGGTCGAGGTCATAGGAAACAAGCTCCCGGAACCGGTGCTGCTCTTTGCCATGCTCGCCATCGCCACGGTGCTTGTGTCCGGCGTCGGCACATGGGCGGGGTGGTCGGTTCAGCCGGTCCGGCCGCGTGTGGTGATGGTGGAAAAGGTTGGGGCGGATGGAGTTGTGGAACGGGACGCGGCGGGTGCCATCGTGATGGTGCCAAAGGTGAACCCGGCGACGGGGCGGCCCGAAGTGGTGGTCGAGGCCAACGGCGACCCGCTCAAGGTGCAGAGCCTCATGACCCGTGACGGGATCTACTGGGCGCTGTCGTCCATGATCCGCAACTTCGTCAACTTCCCGCCGCTGGGGCTGGTGCTGACCGGGATGCTGGGCATCGGTCTGGCGGAAAAGGTCGGGCTCTTTGCGACGCTCATGAAGTGGCTGGCGAGCGTGACGCCCAAGAAGCTGCTCACGCCGATGATCGTGCTGATCGGGGCGAACGCTTCGATCGCCAGCGATGCGGGGTACATCATCCTGCCGCCGCTTGCCGCGGGGCTGTATGCCGTGATGGGGCGGCACCCGCTGGCGGGCATGTCGGCCGCGTTTGCGGGGGTGGCCGGCGGGTTTGGCGCGGGCGTGTTCATCACGGCGGCCGACACGGTGCTGTGCGGGGTGGCCGAGCAGAGCGCCCACCTGCTGGACGGCGGGGTGAAGGTGTTGCCGACAGTCAACTGGACGTTCAAGATCGCGTCCGCGCCGCTGATCGCGCTGGTGGGGTGGTTTGTCGCGGACAAGATCGTGGAGCCGCGTCTGTCTCGGACGGACTGGCGGAGCGTGGCGAGCGAAGAGGCCGCGGCGATCCAGACGGGCAAGTTCGCGATCACGCCGATGGAGAAGCGTGGGCTGCTGTGGGCCCTGACGGCGAACGTGGCGGTGCTCGCGGTGTTTGGCGCGATGGTGTTCTTCAAGTCCGCGCCGCTGCACGGCGACGGCCTGCCCACGCTGCCCAACGGGCAGGTGGCGGTGCAGCACGCGGTGGATGTGAAAGAGGCCAAGGCGGAGGTAACCGCGCCGGCCCACGACGTGCTTGCCCGGGAGCCGCTGACGGTGGTGGAGAAGCCCGCGAAGGGGCGGCTCGTGGAGGGGCCGGGTGCCCGGTGGTCGCACGTGATCGTGCCGATGATGTTCTTCGCGTTCCTCGCGCCGGGCATCGCGTACGGCATTGTGACTGGGGCGATCAAGAATCAGAACGACCTGGTGGCGGGGTTCTATTCCGCCATGAAGAGCATGGCCCCGGTCATAGCGATGAACTTCTTCGCGGCGCAGTTCCTGGCGTACTTCTCGTTCACCAACCTGGACCGGATGCTGGCGTTCGCGGGCGGGGCCATGCTGGTGAAGGCGGACCTGCCGGTGCCGCTGCTGCTCGTGCTGTTCGTGCTCTTCATCATCGTGGCGGACTTTGCCATGAGCTCGATGACGGCGAAGTTCACGCTTCTGGCACCGATCCTGATCCCCATGTTCATGATGGTGGGGGTGGGGCCGGCGCTCATGATCGGCGGGTACCGGATTGGCGATTCGGTGGTGAACGTGATCACGCCGCTCAACACGTACCTGCCGATCATCCTGCTCGTGCTCCAGCGGTACCAACGGAACGCGGGCATGGGGAGCCTGATGGCCCTGATGGTGCCGTACTCTGTGGCGTTCGGCGTGTGCTGGACCGGCCTGCTCCTGCTGTGGTACTGGACCGGAGCGCCGTTGGGCCCCGGGGGTGACCTGCATTACACGCCCCCGCAGTGAGTTGAACGTGCCATGACGCCACACGCCACCGCACTGATCGCGAAGTTTGAGAGCCGCCGCGCCACGGTGGGGGTGGTGGGGCTTGGGTATGTCGGCCTGCCGCTGGTGCGCGCGATGCACGAGGCGGGGTTCGCGGTCGTGGGGTTTGACATTGACCCTGCCAAGATCGACATGCTGCGGCGGGGCGAGGCGTACCTCAAGCACCTGGGGGACGGGCTGGTGAAGTCACTCGCGGCGTCACCCCGCTTCCGGGCGACCTGCGAGCCTGCGGACCTGGCAACATGCGACGCTGTGTGCCTCTGCGTGCCGACGCCGCTGGGCAAGCACCAGGAGCCGGACCTTTCGTATGTCGAGAAGTCGGCCCGGATGGTGGCGGGAGTCGTCAAGGGACGGCGGGAGCCCCTGCTGGTGTCGCTGGAGAGCACGACCTATCCCGGGACGACGCGGGAAGTGGTGCTGCCCATTCTGAGGGAAGCCGTGCCGGGCGACGGGCTCTTTGTCGCGTTCAGCCCTGAGCGTGAGGATCCGGGGCGGGCGGGCGTTGAGACCAAGTCCATCCCGCGGCTGGTGGGAGGCGTGGACGAAGCGAGCACACGCGTCGCAGCCGCGATGTACGGCGCGGCGGTGGAGCATGTGCACACGGTTGCGAGCGCGGAGGTGGCCGAGGCTGCGAAGCTGCTCGAGAACATCTACCGGGCGGTCAATATCGCGTTGGTGAATGAACTGAAGCCCGTGCTGCGGAGCATGGGGATCGATATTTGGCAGGTCATCGACGCGGCGGCGACCAAGCCCTTCGGGTTTCAGAAGTTCACGCCGGGGCCGGGCCTCGGCGGGCACTGCATCCCGATCGACCCGTTCTACCTCACGTGGCGGGCGAGGGAGTTTGGGCACACGACACGGTTCATCGAGCTGGCCGGGCAGATCAACCACGCGATGCCGCTGTACGTGGTTGAGAAGGTCGCGGAGGGACTCAACGGGTTCGGCAAGAGCATGAACGGCGCGGACGTGCTGGTGCTGGGCGTGGCGTACAAGCCGGATATTGACGACGTGCGCGAGACGCCGGCGGCGGAGATCCTGGAGCTGCTCCTGGAACGCGGCTGCCGCGTGTCGTACCACGATCCGCACGTGCCGCGGCTCGCAGGCATGCGGAAGCACACGATCGACCTTTCGAGCGAGGCGTTGACGCCGCAACGGCTCGGGAATGCCGACGCTGTGGTGGTGGTGACGGACCACAAGGCGATCGACTGGGCGGCGGTGGGGGCGCATGCCAAGCTCGTGATCGATTCACGGAATGCGATGGCACGCGTGGCCGGCGTGAAGGCCGTCGTGGTCAAGGCGTAGGCGGTGCGCGCCTGTAGGGGCGTGTGAAAGGGGACTTCATGAGCATCTTCTGGGAGATGTGGCAGCAGTCACGCATCGGGGACGCGGAGGCATCTGCGACGGAGGCCGCCAATGCGATCGGTGCCGCGCGCCGGGAATCGCGGCAGATCGAGGCACGCGTCATGGCGCGCCTTGACAACATTGTGCTGGCACAGTCGGCGATGTGGGCGCTGCTCAAGGACCGCATGACGCTGACGGACCAGGACCTGATGGACAAGATGGAAGAGATCGACATGGCGCACGGCGTGCGTGACGGCAAGGTTGGCCGCACGATGCAGGTCTGCCCCTCCTGCAAGCGACGCAGCGCTGAGCACCATGACAACTGCATGTACTGCGGCGCAACGTTTGGGCCGCGGTCGCCGTTCCCGGGCTGACCTCAGGCCCGAGGCTCTTTTCCGTTCACCGTGAGGCGCGCGGGGTGGTTGAACCATTCGCGGCGGCCACCCTCGTAGTGTGTTTCCACGGCCTTCGCGACGTCGGCCATGGTGCCATCCGCGGGCACCCAGCCTTTCTCGATGTCGGGGAAGTCGGTCTTGCAGTTGTCGCACTTCTTGCCGTCGTAGAAGCGGATGGGGCACCAGAAGCTCTCGACGTTGCGGAGCATCTCCGCGCCCAGCGAGTACACGCCCGTCATCCAGTCGCAGTAGAGGCACCAGATGAGATCGTGCCCGACGAGGCCGCTGAACTTCTGTCGGCTCACGTTCACCCATTCGCTGTGCTTGTACTTCGGGAAACTCACGATGAGCATGAGCAGGGGGTAGGAGGTGATCTGGCCGAGGCGGATGGCCCAGAACACCGGCACCGCGATGAGCGTGGCCCAGAGCGCGAGGTGGTTAGGCCCGCGGCCGACGATGCGGTTGAGGCTCTTCACGATGCGAGGGCCCTTGCGTGCGACGGGGTGGGCCTGCTCGTGCAGGAAGCACCAGATGCCGAGGGCGACCATCTGCCCCGCGAGCGAGGCGAGGAAGCCGCGCCAGCCGTGCAGGATGCTGAACGTGACCCACGGAACCCAGGTCATCACGGCCACAATGACATCGAGCAGCGGGGCTTTACAGCACGCCGACGCAATCGCACGGCCGAACGCACCGAGCTTGGGATTCAGATGGAGCCAGCCGGCAAGGAGCAACAGGGCGGTTGCGGTCCCGGCGAAGGGGATGAGCCAGGGGAGGTACGGCGTGAGGGACTCGGGCATTACGGAGCGTAGTGGGGGAGGGGAGATGTGAACAGGTGCGGAGGTGAAGAGGTGAGCGGGTGACCCATGCAGGCTCTGACCTTGCACCCTTCTCCATGCTTCGAGCCCGTGGTCACACCGCGAACCGACCGCTGGCAATCGCGCCCGAGATCACCTCGATATCCGGCCCTGGCGGCCGGTCGTGCTCAAGGCGGGGGACGAGCGACCTCACTACTTCGTACGCGCGCTCCACACCCGCGCCGCTCTTGAGCGGGCGGTGGTACTCCAGACCTTCCGCGGCGCACATGAGCTCGATGGCGACGACGCTGCGGGCCAGTTCGAGGGCGCGCGTGGCTTTCGCGCCTGCGCGCGGGCCGAAGCTGTTGTAATCCTCGATGCCGGCGCTCGTGGAGATGTTGCTCACGCTGGCGGGGGTGGCGAGGGTGATGATCTCGTTGCAGCACGCCGCGGCGACGTACTGGGCGATCATGAGCCCGCTGGAGAGCCCCGCGCCCTTGGCGAGGTAGGGGGGTAGGTGACTTTCGGGGTCGTGGGCGGAGAGCATCCAAAAGGTGCGGCGCTCGCTGATGCCTGCGATGTGGGCAATAGCGGTGCACGCGGCGTCGAGGGGGATCGCGAGCGGCATGCCGTGGAAGTTGCCTGCGGAGAGGATGACGTCGCTGAACACGAGCGGGTTGTCTGTCACGGCGCCGAGCTCGCGTTCGATTGACTGCTTTACATAACTCAGGCAGTCCCAGGATGCACCCAGCACCTGGGGTGCGCACCGCAGGCAATAGGGGTCCTGCACCCGGGGGTCGTTGTCCTTGTGGCTCTCGACGATCTGGCTCGAACTGAGGTGGCGGCGCACACGCTCGGCCACGAACTTCTGGCCTTCCTGGTTGCGGGCCACGTGCACCCGGGCGTCGAGGAACGAATGGCTCGCACGCGATGCGTCGATCGCCATCGCGCACGCGGCGATCGCGGCATCCATCAGGCGGGTGGCATCGTGGACCAGCAGTGCGCCCATCGAGGCCATGAGGTGTGTGCCGTTGATGATCGCGAGGCCTTCTTTGGCCTCAAGCGTGATGGGGGAAAGACCGGCGTGCTGGAGGGCATGGTTTGCGGGGAATTGGGTAGGGGGGCTGGGCAGTTTGGCGGGTGCGACCCACACCTTGCCTTCACCCAACATCGCCAAGCCGATCGCGGCGAGGGGGGCCAGGTCACCAGACGCACCGACTGACCCGATGGAAGGAACGACCGGTGTCACCCCCCTATTCAGCATTTCGACGAGCAGTTCGACAACTTGGGGGCGTACACCGGAATGCCCCCTGCTGAGCGAGGCGGCGAGGAGGAGCATCATGCCCCGGGTCGTATCAACAGGCAGCGGGGTGCCGATGCCGGCGGCGTGCGAACGGATCAGGTTTGTCTGGAGCTGCTGGAGTTGGTCGGGGGCGATCCGCTTGCGAGAGAGTGATCCGAAACCCGTGTTGATGCCGTAGTGGGCCTCGCCGTCGGTCAGGCAATTGGTAACGTGCGTGCGAGAGGCTTCGATGGCCGCGCGAGCAGCGGGTGAAACTGTGACTCGCGTGTTATCACGGGCAACCGCAACAACATCTGCAACGGAAAGCGGACCAACGGTAAGGGTGACGGGAGTGGGCATCGGGGCGAGTGTACTTGGCGGCGTGGCCGGTTGGCTTCAGAAGGGGGATTTCTGAGCTCAAAACAACGTCCTATAAGATAGGTTATGTAAAACTGCCAAGTGCCTGAGAGACAATGGGATAGGCTCTGAAAATTATTTTCTACCGGCGGATTCGAGAGCCTTTGGAGCGGCCCGGGAAGGACCGTATAGCCCCGCTTGGCCACGATCAGCGATCAGGCCACACGTCAGAATGTCTTCCAGCGGGACAAGATACGCGGCGGATGCCCCAAACGCAAGGGGGAGCCGGATCGTGCGGAGACGGCCAGCGTCGCGGAGGGCCTTGATCCGGGTTTTTCCGACGCCCATGCAACGGGTGAGCCAGATGGAGGGGACGCACGGGCCGTAGACCCGATGAACGCTCAGGAACCACGCAGAGAAGCTCAGACGCCTCCTGGCTTGCGTTGCAGTCTTCGAACGACCCATCGGACCTCCGAACCTGTTTCGGTCGCTTTGGGTCGATGCGGGGGGTCAAAGCCCCCCCCGCACTTGACCCAGCGACCGAGCCCCCCGAGCGGGCGGTGATGTTGAAGCTTTGTTCTCCGCTTTGCCCTGCACGGGTTTTCAGGCGGGAGACACACGCGCTGATATCAGTTCTTCCCAGGCGGATGCTGCTTGAGCAGCTTCCGGACGAGGATGATGAACCCGATGAAGGCTGCGGAAGCGAGGCCGAGCAGGAAGAGAACGATCGCACAGCCGAGCAGCCACATTGAGAGTGCCATGAGCCAACCGATCATGACGGACATGATACACGATCATCGCCGCCGTTTCACAGCAGGGGGAGCTCGGGGTTTCGTATACGTTGCCGGCTTTTCCGGGAACGCGTCACGCAGAGCATTGTTGACTATCTCGGACACCGTACGCCACGGCTGTTTCGCCCTCTCCTGTTTGATGCGATCGACGATGCCAGGATCGACACGCACCGACAGCACGACACGTTGCCATGCGCGGTGTTTACACGGCCTACCCATAACTTCCTCCATGCCGGCGGGGTTACGTATACGTCCGGGGTCCGGCCACGTGCACACGTATACGTCGCCGGCTTTTCTACTCAGACACCCGCCGCACCGGGAAATGATCACCGGAAGCCTCTGCCCTTGCGTCGACAACCCGCTGGGCCTCGTCATACACGAGCGACTCCCAATCGTGCTGCGCTCGGTCCGCCTCCTCCTGCAGATCACGCATTCGGCGATACGCCGCATCGACCCCCCCGACTCTCTTCGCACGCCACCGCAGGACAAAGACCCCGCACCACTGCGCGACATACTGAGCCGCCACCGCCCCAAGAACGCCCACGAAGAATGCGTACGAGATGCACAGATCAATGTAGTCCAACATGACTACTCCCTCGGGGCTTTGCCCCAACGCAAAAGACACCGGGCCCCCTCAGCATCACCGCTACGAGCGGCTTCTTGCACACGCTTCCATTCATCCACGCCGCATGCGGGACGAATCAGACGAAAGAGCGCCGCAATGAGGTTGAGCCCCGCCAACACAAGACACACAACAAAAGTCCACTTTTCGACGAACATCGCTAGACCTTTCTCTTACTTGACACCCGCAGCAAAAACACGCACCGCACGCACTAGAACGACCGTTGACCGCCTGGCGTCGTTGGTGTTGTTGTACTTGCCGGCCCATGCCATGTTCGGGAGTGCCCGTGCATCCCGGTTCCACTCACGCTGTTCGAGCCCGGACACCAACGTCCATTGCCCCGACTGCAGCACGACGATCGACTCGACCTTGCGCTGCGAGATGATGGGGGCACCCTCGACGAAGCCGGAAACGTTGCTTATCTTCGGGGCGACTTCGAGCAGCAGCCCCGCATCCACACGACGGCCCTTGCACTTCATCTCAAAGCCGGTGGCCACATCGCGGAAACCCGTCACTGTGACGGTGCCCTGATCGGACACGGTGCGCATCGGCACAGGCACCACATCGCCCTGTTGAATGTTCACCTCGCGGCCCTCGACGAGGTACGCCGTTGCCTCAGTCACGAACGACGCCTCAGTAGACGAGCGAGCAGCCTTGAACAACGCATCAACTGCAGCACCAGCGACGACGCGAGCCCCGACATTCCCAACGTCCTCATCAATGCCCACGCCAGCCTGCGCAGCAGCACCGAACGAAGCACCGACACGCCAGTCGATGCCCAGTTCCTGGCGGAGGACGTCCGAGACTTGGACCACGCGCACATCAAGCACCCACCCATCCGGCCCGATCGAGAGATCACGAACGAGGGCCTTGACGTTCTGCACATTCTCCGCCGTCGTGAGGACAACCACGCGGTCCCCCACCTTCTGCACCTTGGCACCCGCGCCGAGGACCGTAGTGAGAGCGGAAACGAAGTCCTCGGGCGAGTCGAAGCCCGCAGGGATGACCGCAGGCACACTCACAGTGTCCTCGGGCCGAGAAATGCGGATCAATTGGCCATCGCACGCGGCGTAGAAGCCGTTGCCACGCGACATAGCCACAACAGCGTCACGGAGCGGCACATCGAGGAGTGTGACGTTGCAGGGACCGAGCGAGCCGGTGGGCATGACGATCGACACGCCCGCGTCACTGGCCACCTGTTGCAGCACTATCTCCAACGCCTCCCCCTGGGACTCGACCGTCACCTTGATCGGAGGCCAGCGATCGTCGGACTGCAGGGGCTGATACTCCGACGGTCCCACGCCCGCCGGACCTGTCTCGAT
>DATAKA010000092.1:0-14654 GCA_036261855.1 Phycisphaerales bacterium
GCACCCCACTGGTACCATCACCCGCCCACAATGACCACCCCAACCCCAACCCCAACCCCCGCCCCCACCATCACCCGCTTCGAGCTCGGCCCGTTCATGACCAACTGCTACGTGGTGGCCGTCCCGGGCACCACCGACTGCTGGATCATCGACGCCTCGTTCGAGCCCCAGCCGCTGATCCGTCACGTCCAGGCCCACAAGCTCAAGCCCACCGCCATCATCCTCACCCACGCCCACATCGATCACATCGCAGGCCTGGATGACCTGCTCCGCGCCTTCCCAAAGACCCCCGTCATGATCCACGAGGCGGAGCGCCAGTGGCTCACCGACCCCACTCTGAACCTCTCCGCCGGGTACGGCCTCCTCATGTCCTTCCGCGAACCCGATCGCACACTCCGGGAGAGCGACACCCTTAACCTCGCCGGCACCCGCTGGCGCGTCCTCCACGTCCCGGGCCACTCCCCCGGCAGCAGCGCACTCGTGCACGAAGGCACCCCGCACATCGCCATCAGCGGTGACGCCCTCTTCGCCGGCTCCATCGGGCGCACGGACTTCCCCGGCTGCTCCTTCGAGCAACTCGCCGCCAGCATCCGTTCAAAGCTCTACACGCTGCCCGACGACACCGCCGTCCACCCCGGCCACGGCCCATCCACCACGATCGGGAAGGAAAAACGCTCCAACCCGTTCGTCAAGGCCTGAACACCCGCTCATCCCGCCGTCAACTTCTTGACCTCGCCGTTCTTCCCCTCCACCAGCACCTCATCTGCCTCGGTCAGGAACAGCCCGTGGTCCACGACGCCCGGCACGTGGTCCAGGTCCAGCGCCAACTGCTCGACGTTGCGCCCCGTGATGTGCATGTCCAGCACCACGCCGCCGCCGTCGGTCACCACGACCTCGCCCTCGAGGTTCCGCCGCACGACGCCCGTGAGCCCCAGGTTCCGCAGCCGCGCCCGCGTGCTCGCGATGCCGAACGGGATGATCACCACCGCCAGCAGCGATTGCGTCCCGAGGTTCTCGACGTACTTCTCCTCGTGCGTCATGTAGATGCAGCGCTTGGCCGCGTGCGCCACCAGCCGCTGCCGCGTGATCGCGCCGCTCTGCCCCTTCATCATCCGCAGGTGGTGGTCCACCTCGTCCGCGCCGTCCACGAGGTAGTCCACCTCTTCCACGTCCGCGAACGGGATCGTCTCGATGCCCAGTTCCCGCGCCAGCTCCTCGGTCGCGCTGCTCGTGCACACGCACCGCACGCGCATCCGCATCCGCTGGCACTTGATGGACAGCGCCCGCACCGCGCGCGTGCTGTAGCGCCCGGTCCCGAGCCCCACGATCATCCCGCCCGTGATGGGCTCGATGGCCGCCTGCGCAAGCGCATCCGTCGCCGGGTCCACGCTCGTGTCCGCCGTTGCGCCGCGGGACGCGTACGCCTTCGGCGCTTCCGTCTTCAGCTTGGGGGAAATGGGATCAATCAAAGCGAATCCCCTGTGCAAGGCGTACCTCGCGCCCATAGTTTACCGCGTTGGTCTGCCGGCGCATGTACGCTTTCCAACTGTCACTGCCCGACTCGCGCCCGCCCCCCGTCTCCTTCTCGCCGCCGAACGCCCCGCCGATCTCCGCCCCGCTCGTCCCGGCGTTCACGTTGGCAATCCCGCAGTCGCTCCCCGCGAACGACAGGAACTTCTCCGCCACCTGCATCGAGTCCGTGAAGCACGCGCTGGACAGCCCCTGGTCCACCATGTTGTTCATCGCCAGCGCCTCGTCCACTTCCTTGTACGTAAACACGTACAGGATCGGCGCGAACGTCTCTTCCAACGCGATCGCCAGCCGGTTCCCCGCAGGCGCTCGGATGATCGTGGGCTGCACATAGAACCCGCCCTCGCTCCCCGCCACCTTCACCACCTCCCCGCCCGTCACCACCGTGCCCCCCTGCTCCTTGGCCTTCGCCACGGCGTGCAGGAAGCCATCGACCGCGCGCTGGTTGATCAGCGGCCCCACCAGCGTCCCCTCCGCCAGCGGGTTCCCGATGCGGATCGTCCGGTACGCCGCCGTCAGCCGCTCCACCACCTGATCGACCACCGACTCGTGCGCAATCAGCCGCCGCGTCGTAGTGCACCGCTGCCCGGCCGTCCCCACCGCCGCGAACACGATCGACGGGATCGCGAGCTTCAGGTCCGCGTCCTTGTGCACGATGGCCGCGTTGTTCCCGCCCAGTTCCAGCAGCGACCGCCCCAGCCGGCCCGCCACCACCTGCCCCACGCGCTTGCCCATCCGGCACGAGCCCGTCGCCGAGATCAGCGGCAGCCGCTTGTCCGCGATGAACCGCTCGCCGATCACATCATCCGGCCCGATCAGCAGCGTGAACACGCCCTCGTGCCCCATGCTCTTCGCCACGCGCTCCGCGATCGCGTTGCTCGCGATCGCCGTCAACGGCGCCAGCATGCTCGGCTTCCACACGATGGTGTCGCCGCACGTCGCCGCCAGCATCGCGTTCCACGCCCACACCGCGTTCGGAAAGTTGAACGCGCTGATAACGCCGACCGGCCCAAGCGGGTGCCACTGCTCCATCAGGCGGTGGTTCGCTCGCTCGCTGGGCATCGTCAGGCCGTACATCTGGCGCGACAGACCCACGGCAAAGTCCGCGATATCAATCGTTTCCTGGACCTCCCCGAGCCCTTCCTGCAGGATCTTCCCCACCTCCAGGCTCACGAGCCGACCCAAGGGGTCCTTCAGCCGCCGTACCTCTTCGCCGATGGCCCGTACCACGAGCCCCCGCTCCGGCGCCGGCACCGCGCGCCACCTCTCGAACGCCGCGACGCTCTGCGTGATCGTCTTCTCGTACGTCTCGGCCGTGTCAAGCCCGTACGCCGTGATCGCCTTCCCGTCGATGGGGCTCACGCTCTGGGCCGTCGGCTGGCCCGCCCGCGGAGAAAGACGAGGATCACCGGAAATACCGAGCTGCTGGGCAAGGTGCTGGAACATCGCCCGACGGTATGCGCCCACCTCCCCTCTCCCTCCCGGTGCGCCAAAGATTGACCGCGGCCGCGCCACGTCGGCGCCCCGCACAATGTGCGACCATGATCGCGAGGCCCACGTGACCGCAGGCGACCCCCGGAAACTCGCGACCCTCCTGAAAAAACTCCGCGCCGCCGCGGGCGATACCCCGCCCACGCCCCCGGACGCCGCCACCGAGGCCATCGACGGCTTCGACGAGCACCTCCACCAGCTCGTCTTCTCCATCATGCTCTGGGAGGCCACCACCACCCAGGCCCGCACCGCCGTCAAACGCCTGCGCGAGCACTTCGCCGATATCAACGAGCTCCGCGTCTGCATGCCCGACGACACCGTCGCGTGCCTGGGCGAGCGCTACCCCCTCGCGCGCGATCGCGCCCTCCGCCTCCGTCACGCGCTCCACGATATATTCACGCGCCAGCACGTCCTCTCCCTCGCCGCGCTCCGCACACTCCCCCGCAAGGACGCCGCGGCCTTCCTCGAATCCCTCGACGGCCTCCCCCTCTTCGTCGCCCAGCGCGTCTGCGTCGTCGGCCTCGGCATCCACACGTGCCCCGTCGACAGCCGCATGCGCGACCACCTCGCCGACGCCAAGATCGTCCCGGACGACATGCCCGCCGCCGAAGTCGCCCGCCTCATCACCCAGAACACCCGCGCCGAGGACGCGCTCACCACCTACCTCCTCCTCCAGCAGTGGTCCGACGAACTCGCCGACGCCAAACGCTCCAAGCCCACCAAGACCGCCGCAGAAACCGCGGACGACGCAGCACCGCCCAAGAAACGCAAAGCCACAAAGACCGCGTCCGCCCGCAAGCCCAAAGGAACCAAGCCGTGACCGCGCTCCCGCGCGCCCTGCTCGCCGCGCACCTCACCGCCGGCATCGCCGCGCTCGCAGCCTGCGCAGGCTCCGCAACACCCCGCGCACAGACTTCTTCGCACACGGCCAACGAAGCGTCCACCGCCGACCGCGCCCTCCCCGCGCTCCAACGCCTCGCCGAATCACAGCAATCCTCCCCCCACGCCCCCGCCCGCTCCCTCGCCCCCATCACCGCCCTCACCGATGCCCCGCCCGCGCCCCTCCCCGCCGCGGACCTCACGGCAGGAACTCCCGCCGCCACGCCCCTCGCGTTCGCCATTACTCACTTCCAGAGCCAACTCGCGCCGCCGCCGCCCGAGGCAGCGCCAGAACCGCCGGACGCCGACGCCCTCGTGCAGAGCATGAAGCTCTACGCCGCCTCGCGCCTCGCGCTCCTGAACGGCGACGTCGCCCAGGGCCTCCGAGACCTCGAGGCCGCGCTCCGACTGAACCCGGAGAGCCCCGAACTCCTCGAGACCCTCGCCGATGCGCAACTCCGCACCGGCCGCCGCGCCTCGGGCATCGCCACCCTCCGCCGCGCGTTCGACGCAGGCTCACGCGACCCGCGCTCCCTCTGGCTCATCGCCCGCGACAACCTCCGCACCTCGCGCCGCGACGAAGCACTCCCGCTCCTCGCCAGCGCATGGAGCGACTCGCTCCTCCGCACCGACCCGCCGCTCGCCCTCATCGTCGGCGCGGACCTGGGCGAAGCGCTCGCCCACGCCGGGTACGCGTCCGCGAGCGCTGAGCTCTTCTCCACCATCCTCGCCCTCACCCCCGAATCCCTCCCCCGCACGCCCTCCACGCCCGACACCGCCGAAGTCTTCCGCAGGAAGGGCGACCTCCGCACGCTGGAGGGCGACCAGTGGATGCTCCTCGGCAACACCGACCGCGCTGTCACCGCCTACCGCGCCAGCGCGCAGTCCGGCAGCATCGATCCCGGCGCGGCACTCGCCCGCACCGTCCAGGCCCTCGCCCAGAGCGGCCGCCCCGCCCAGGCCGCGCTCGAACTCCTGAAGGACATCGAAGCCCGCCAAGGCGCACTCGACGAACGCCACGCCCTCCTCGCCCGATACCTCTCGCAGCCCGAGGCCGGCATCGCCGATCTCCTCGCGCGTGCAATCACCGAGCAGGCCGGCACGCTCACCGGCTCCACGCCCTCCACGCGCCTCGCGATGACCCGCCTCGCCGCCGCCTGCCAGGGCTCTCCGCCCGAGCCCGCCGCACGCGCTCGCGCATCACGCACGCTCATCAACGCCGTCCCGCAAACCGGCGCCGACGCCGGGCTGCTGGGCGACCTCCTGGACCTCACCGACGCACCCCGCGCGGCCCGCGAAGCCATCGCCGCCGTCCTCCAGTACGACCCCCTCTACGCCGACGCGTGCGCCGAAGCCCTCATCGAGCACGGACGCGACACCGACGAAAACCTCCGCGCCCTCCAAAGCAGCCGCGCGCTCCCGGACCGCCTCCTCGCCGCCTGCATGCTCCGCCGCGCCGGCAAGCCACAGGCCGCCCTCGATCACCTCGGCACCGCTCCCGGCGAGCCCGCCGCCGCCCGCGCATGGTCCGCCGCCCGCGCCCTCATCCTCGCGGACCTCGGCCGCGCCGACGAAGCAGGCGACGCAGCCTTTGCACTCGCCCAAGAGTCCAACGGCGCATCCGCCCTGCCCCGCGCTGTCCGCACGCCCGAAGACCTCCGCGAGCCCGAGGCCGTCTCCCTCGTCGTCCGTGCTCTTGCCGGACCGCCCGACGCCGTCGCCGTCGGCTCCCGCCGCGCCGCGGGCATGATCGCCGCCGCCACGCAACGCGGCACACTCGCCGAAGAACTTCTGATCGAAGCCCAGCAACTGGACCCTCGCAACGAAACGACCTACGAACTCCTTCTGGCCATCTACAGCCCCTCCGGCGCGGCCTCCGACAGCACCAAACTCACCGACACTCTCCGCTCCCTCCGCCAGGCGCAGCCCGGCTCCTCCCTCGTCCGCCGCCTCGTCGCGATGGACCTCGTGCAGAAGGGCCTCTCCCGACAGGCCCAGCCGCAACTGCTCTCACTCATCGATACCCGCGGCCAGCCCCCCGCGGCACTGGCCTCGCTCGTGGACGCGTGGGAGCGCGCCGCCCGCACCGACCCAGCCCTCGCCGACGAAGGCGAGCAGTGGCTCCGCGCACGCCTCGCCCAGCGCCCGCAGTCGCCCACGCTCCTCCTCGCCCTCTCACGCGTGCTGGTCGCCAACGGCAAGGCACAGGAAGCCGACACCCTCCTCGCGGAGCGCGCCCAGACCTGGCCCACCGCCGCGCTGCTCCGCCAGCGCGAGTTCGTCCTGCGCGATGGCCTTGGCAAAGCCGCCGAAGCCGACGCCCTCGCGCTGCAACGCCTCGCCACCGCGCCCGCAACGCTCGACACGCTCCTGGAGCGCGCCAACGCCGCCATCACCCAGCGCAACATCTCCTCCGCCGCGGCCGACATCGAACGCGCCCTCCCGCTCATCGGCACCCCGCCGCGCCCGGACGCCCTCACCCGCGTCGCCCAGTTCCTGAACACCATCCCACCCTCCGCCGTTGAGGGCTCGCGTGCCGCGGACGTGGACGCGTTGCTGAAAAGCTTCGCCACCGTCGAGCCCCTGCTCCCCCAGGAGCCCGCCAACACGCTCGCGCTCACGCACATCAAGCTGCTCGCCACCGGCGTGCCCGACGCCACCGACCGCATCGCCGACGCCATCACGCTCCTCGCCGAGCGCCGCGCGAGCCTGGGCGAACTCGCAGAGTCGGAGGCCCGCAAGGCCCTCTTCGGCGAACGCGCCGGCCAGAAGGACCCGTCCAACGCCCTCCGCCTCGTCGGTGCCCTCGCCCTCCGCGCGCCCGAGGCCGAACGCGCCCGGTTCATCGAGTGGATGATCTCCACCGTGTTCCTCGGCGACACCGAAGACCTCCGCTGGATGATCGGCCGCATCGACTCGCTGGAGGTCGCGCAGCGCTTCCTCACCGCCATCGAAGAGCAGGACATCGAGATCCCAACGCCGCCCGACACGCTCGACGAGCACAAGGGTGAAGTTGCCCACATCTTCGCCGGCCTCGCCACGCAGTACTACCGCGACCAGCTCGCCGCCGATGCACACCGCACCGCCCTCGAGTTCATCCCCAAGCACCCCTGGGTCAGCAACGACTACGGCTACGCCATCCTGGAACGCGGCGGCGACATCAACGAAGCCGCCCGCCTCATCGAGCAGGCCTACGAGCAGGTCCCGGAGCGCTCCAGCATCACCGACAGCCTCGGCTGGCTCCGCTACAAGCAAGGCCGCATCGACGACGAGCCCGCCCGCGCGGGTGAAGTCGGCGGCGGCATGGGCGCGGTCTCACTCCTCTCCCGCGCCACACAACTCGACGACGGCGGCACCAACCCCGAAGTGCTTGAGCACCTGGGCGACGCCCTCTGGCGCTGGAACAAGCAGAACGCACGCAAAGACGCCGAACGCACCTGGTCCCGCGCCCTCACCATGCAGCAATTGGAACTCCGCCAGCGCCAGACATTGGGGCGCGGCGCCAAAGACCCGCGCGTGCTGGAAGACCAGGCCGTCATCGCCCGTCTCCAGCAGAAACTCACCGACGCCGCGACGGGCAAAGAGCCGTCCATCGCCGAGATCGGCATCCCCGCCACCTTCACCCCCCGCCCCATCCCGCCCCTCGCGGAGGAACAGCCGGCCGACCCCCTGAACCCCGCCATCCCCTGAACTTCCATCCTTCAACAGGAACCAACACCATGGCCAAGCACAACAAGTGGAGCAAGGTCAAGCACCGCAAGGCCGTCGTGGATAAACGCCGCGGCCGCGTCTGGACCAAGATCAGCAAGGCCCTCATGGTCGCCGCCAAGATCGGCGGCCCCGACCCCGACTCCAACCTCTCCCTCCGCTACGCGATGGACGAGGCCCGCTACGCCAACATGCCGCGCGACACCGTCGAACGCGCCATCCAGAAGGGCGCTGGGCTCGGCGACACCAGCAACTTCGAGAACACCCGCTACGAGGGCTACGCGCCCGGCGGCATCGCCGTCATCGTCGATGCCCTGACCGACAACCGCACCCGCACCATCGCGCTCGTCCGCGAAACCTTCGAGTCCTACGAAGGCCGCGTCGGCGCGTCCGGCTGCGTCGCCCACATGTTCTCGTACAAGGGGCAGATTGTCATCGTCGGCAAAAACCTCTCCGACGACCACGTCATCGAGGCCGCGCTCGAAGCCGGCGCCGAGGACGTCATCAGCCCCGACCCCCTGCCCGACGAGGACGAAGAAGGCGGCTGGACCGTCCTCACCGACATCCCATCCTTCACCCGCGTCAAGGCCGCGCTCGAGAAGGCCAGGCTCCCCATCGAGGAAGCCAGCCTCGCCATGATCCCGCAGGACACGGTCGCGCTCACCGACGAACAGACCGCAGCCGTCGACGAACTCGTCGAAGCCCTGGAAGAACTGGACGACGTCCAGAAGGTCTACACCAACGCGAGCTGATCAGCCGCCCCACGCGCAAGCCATCACCACGAGTGCTTCATCCGCTCGCGCCACGATGCCAGGTCGTTCCGCACATACACCCGGTTGACCTCCAGCCACCCGACGAACGCGTAGTCCTGGCCCTTCATGTACTGCGCCAGGGGCGATGCGTCGGTGTGGTTGTGGTTCTCTTCCAGCATCAGCACCTTGGGGCGCCACTTCTTCAGGTCAAAGCCGTCCAAAAGGTCCAGTTCCCCGCCCTCCACGTCGATCGACGCAAGGTCCACCTCGCCGCCGCGCTTCGCGAGTTCGGCGTCCGCCTCCAGCAGCGCGTCCATCGTTGTCTGCGGAACCGTCACCTTCCGCGACGCGGTCTGGCTCTTCGCCATGTTCTGCTTCGTCACCTCGTCGGTCGTGTTGAACGACAGCATCCCGCCGTACTGGTCCGCGACCACCGTGAACTCCGTCGTCGCCGGTGCGCCCCGCCGCCCCAGCGCCGAGTGCACCGTCCGCGCGTGCTTCCGCCTCGCACGGCACGCCTCCGCTCGCTCCGGGATCCCTTCGATCAGCAGCCCCGTCCACCCCAGGCATTCCAGCACGTACGACACCGAGAAGTCGTACCCGTCGAACGCGCCGACCTCGATGAAGTACCCGTCCGTCGCCCTGTTGAACAGGTCGTACACCATGCAGTCCTCGTTGAACTGCGCGCGGAACTCGATCGGGTACCGCGGCGTGAGCCCCTTGTCGCTCATCATGCCCCGCGCGTCCAGACCGTACAGCCGGCGCCGCATGCCCACGAGCTGGCGGTTGTTCGCCTGCGCGTTGAACGACATCTGCTGCCCGACCTGGTTGAACGCGTTCTGAACGTCACGGACGAACTGCTGCAACTGCTGTGGGTTCATGACAAAGTCCCTTCGACAAGGCCCCGCGACCGAACCGCCGCGCCCGCCTGATCACGCAGGCCCCGCAGGTCCACGACAAGAGGGCGAGCGTAGCCCGCGACCGACAACGCCACGCGGTACGCCAGCACGTCCAGCCGCCCACGCCCCGCTTCAACCCGCCCCACGCTTCCCATATCGCTCAGCCGCGCCGATGCCGGTGCGGTCGATGCCGCCTTCATGACTTCCCCGCCCGCGGCGAACACCGCCGCGGGATCGAGCGCGACCCCCAGCCTGACGTCCGACCCGGCGTTGGCCGGCCACGAGGCGTCCGCGAGCACCGCGCCCACCCGCTCCGCGTGCGACACCAGTTCCGCGACGACCGGTGCCGGCACCTTCTCCGGCAGCGCCACTGTCACGCTCATCGCGACGCCCCACTCCCCCGCGAGCGTCAGCGCCTCCCGCACCGCGCCCGCCGCGCGGTCCACGTGCGCGGCGTCCACGAAGTGCGCCGCGGGCACGAACAGATCAAGCCCCGACACGCCCGCCCCGCGCCGCGTGAGCATGCTCAGCACCTCGCGCCGTGCCGAACGGTCCAGCTCCCGCGGCCGCAGCCCCGGCATCGCTGCGTCGATCTGCACCCACGCGTACCCGAGCCCGCACACCCACTCCAACGCGGACCGCGCGGTCGCGCCCCACGCGCCGGCCCCCAGCGCCAGCCCGCTCAACGAAATGCCCGCCGCGCCCTGCATGACGCAAGCGTATCGCGACGCCTCCCCGTACCATTCACCATGCCCCACAATGGCACGCTCACCCGCGCCGCCCACGCCCTGCACGTCGCCGCGCTGGGCATCTGGACCGGCGGCATCGCCATGACCGCCGCCGCGGCCGCCATCATCTTCCCCACCGTCAAAGTCCTCGCGCCGACGCTGCCCGGCTACGCCGCCGTGCCGCCCGATGAGCACTGGCTCCTCGCCGCCGGTCAGGTCGCCGCCCGCATTTTTCGAGTTTCCGACTCCGTCCAACTCGCCTGCGGCGTCACCACGCTCGCCACCGCCGTCCTCCTCGCCCGCGCTCACGGCATCGGTCGCACGATCCCTGCCCGCGTCCGTGCGGTGGCGCTGGTTGCCGCGTGGCTCATGCTCGCGTTCTACCTCGCGGTGCTCGCCCCGCGCATGCAAACCAACATCGAAGCGCACTGGCGGCTCTCGCAGTCCGGTCAACTTGCCGAGGCCCGCGTCCACGAGGCCGCGTTCAAGGCCGACCATCCAACGTCCAGCCGCGTGCTCGGCGGCACCGCACTCTGCACGCTCATCGCGCTCGTGCTCGGCGCAGGCGTGCCGACACCACGCCCAGCCGCACGTCCCCCCACGCGTCAGGACGCCGCGTGACCACCAAGGCCCAGAAAGCCCGCGCCGTGCGACTGCTCGCCGCGCTCCGCGAGCACTACCCGACCGCGCACTGCGAACTCACCTACACCAACCCGCACGAACTGCTCGTCGCCACCATCCTCTCCGCGCAAGCGACCGACGTCGGTGTCAACAAAGCCACGCCCGCGCTCTTTGCACGCTTTCCCACGCCCGCCGACTACGCCAAGTCCACGCCCGCCGAGATCGAGCCGTTCATCAAGAGCATCGGCCTCTTCCGCAACAAGGCCAAGTCCATCCACGCGGCGATGACCGTCGTGCACGAGCGGTTCGGCGGGAAGGTCCCCCGCACGATGGAGGAATTGCTCACGCTCCGCGGCGTCGCGCGCAAGACTGCGAACGTCGTCCTCGGCAACGCCTTCGGCATCAACGCCGGCTTCGTCGTGGACACCCACATCCACCGCCTCGCCGAGCGGCTGTGCCTCGCGCCGCGCGGCGCGACCGTCGCCAAGGTGGAGCAGCACCTCATGAGCCTCTTCCCCCAGGACGCATGGTGCGAGGCATCGCACATGATCATCTGGCACGGCCGCCGGGCCTGCAAAGCCAGGGGAAACGCCTGCGCTAACCACCCTATTTGCAAGGAGTTCGGGACGTGCTGTGAACTCCGAACGCGGGCGACCAAACCTAAAAATCGCACCTAGACTTCCGGCCCCACAGGACAAACTACTGCCACACCGCACGGGAACAGCCTGTCCTTGAGCCAGACCGCCTCGACAACCTCACTCGCCCCGGACCTGGACGCCATCGCCGCGCCCGCCACGCGCCGGCACCGCGTTTCGACCGCGACCGGCCTGCCCGCGCTGATCGAAACCACCAAGCCCGGCATCACGCGACTGGTCACGATGACCAGCCTCGCGGGCTTCGTGCTCGCCGCGCTCACGCGCACGTGGGCGCTCTCCGACCTCATCGTGACGCTGCTCGCGTGCGCGGTGGGCACGGCGCTCTCCGCGGCGGGCGCGAACACGCTCAACCAGTGGATGGAGCAGGCCCGCGATGCGCGGATGGCCCGCACGCAGGGCCGGCCGTTGCCCACGCAGCGTGTGAAGCAGTCGCAGGTGCTGTGGTTCGGCACGGCGCTGTGCGTCGCCGGGCTCGCGGTGCTGTGGCCGCTCTGCGGCTTTGTCCCGATGCTCGTCTCGCTCGCGTGCATCGTGTCGTACCTCGCCATCTACACGCCCATGAAGCCCGCGTCGCCGCTCGCGACGTTCGTGGGCGCCCTGCCCGGTGCGCTGCCGCCCATGATCGGGTCGGCCGCGGCGTCCACCGCCATCGGCTGGGACGTGCTCCGCGAGCCCGCGGGCTACGCGCTCTTCACGCTCATGTTCGTGTGGCAGATCCCCCACTTCCTCGCCATCGCGTGGATGTACCGCGACGACTACGCCAACGGCGGCTACGCCGTGCTGCCGGTCGTGGACACGACCGGCGCGGGCACGGCGTGGACGATGGCGCTGTGGACGGCGGCGCTGCTGCCCGCCACCATCCTGCCCGCGGTGCTGCTGCCCGACCTGCTGGGCGCGCCGTACGTCGTGACGGCGCTCTTGACCGGCGCGCTCTTCGGCGTGCTCGCCGTGCGGCTGCTGCTGGACAAGACACGCGACCGCGCGCGGCAGCTCTTCTTCGGCAGCATCATCCACCTGCCCGTGCTGCTCACGGTGATGATGGGCGAGGCCCTGCTCCGCGGCCTGTTCTGAGTTACCTCGATTGTCAAAGATCGGGCTTCACGCGCGGCGGGCCAGCATGCTCATGCCGTAGACGGCCGTGAGCGCGAGGACGATGCTCGCGCCCGGGAGCCAATCAAACTCAAAGCTCAGGACCAGCCCGCCGACGATGCCGACGACGCCGAAGAACATCGCGAGCGTGAGCACGCGCGACCAGCGGGCGGAGACGCGGAGGGCCGCCGCGCCGGGGAGCACGAGCATGGCCGTCGCGAGGACGACGCCCGCGAGTTTCATGGTGACGACGGTCGCGAGGGCGAGCACGGTCATGAGCAGGAACTTCATCGCGCCGCCCCGCACGCCCACGGCCTGCGCTACCTGCTGGTCAAAGGCCCAGAAGACCAGGGGCCGGCGCACGAGCCAGAGCGTGGCGAGCGTCGCGGCGGCGGCGGCGAGGGCGATGCATGCATCGCGCCAGCCCACATCGTTGATCGAGCCGAAGAGGAAACTCTCCCACGAGACCGTCGTCGTGCTGAACTTGTGGAGCAGGAGCGCGCCCAGGCTCATCGTGCCGACGAGCACGACGCCGATGGCGGTGTCGCCCTCGGTCTTGCCCTTCTCGCTCATCGCGCCGATGAGGAGGGCAGAGCCGAGGCAGAACGCGAGCACGACGACGAACTGACCGGTGGCGTGGCCCAGCCCCGCGCCGACGAAGCCGAGCGCGACCGCGACACCGACGCCGCCCAGCGCGGCGTGGCTGATGCCCTGGCCGATGAACGCCAGGCGTTTGAGGACGACGAGCACGCTGACGAGCGAGCACATGGCCGCGACGGCGAGCGCGGTGACGACCGGCGGCCAGAAGATCGGCGCGAGGTCGGGGTCGGTCAGGTAGTGCAGCGTTTTCATGCTTCGATCAGGAAAGTCAGTGCTTGTGCGAGGGGTCGCTGCAGGAGGATGCGGCGTGGGCGTCGACGTGGACGTCGCCGAAGATCGCGGCGACATCGTGGCGGAAGACTTCGGCGAGGACTTTGGGCGTCAGGCCCTCGGGCGCGACGTGGCTGTGGAGCGTGCGGGAGAGGCAGGCGATGCGGTCGCAGCCGGCGGCGATGGTGCGGATGTCGTGGCTCACGACGATGAGGGTGAGGCCGAGCTGCTTGACGAGGGAGCCCAGGAACTCACCGAACTGCTGCTGGCCGGCGGGGTCGATGCCGACGGTGGGCTCGTCGAGCAGGAGCAGCCGGGGCTTGGCGGCAAGGGCGCGGGCGATCATGACGCGCTGCAACTGGCCGCCGGACATCTGGCCGATGGGCTTGTCCGCGACTTTGTCCGCGCCGACCAGGGCCATGGCGTCGTCGATGGCGCGCTTCTGCTCGGCGCTTGGGCTTTTCCACGGCGGCATGCCGATCGTGACGCCCATCTCGACGACCTGGCGCGCGGAGAGCGGGAAGGCGAGTTCGGCCTCGACGCGCTGCGGGACGTAGCCGATCACGCGCTCGCGGCGGGCGTCCTCGGGCGGCATGCCGAAGACGCGGACGGCACCCTCGTAGCCGGTGAGCAGGCCGAGCGTGACTTTGAGCAGCGTGCTCTTGCCGCCGCCGTTGGGGCCCAGGATGCCGAGGCGTTGGCCCTCTTCCACGTTGAGCGTGATCTTCTCGATGGCAGCGCGCTCAGCGCCGTCGGCGCTGCGGTAGCGGTAGGTGAGGTTGCTGTACTCGACGGCGTTCATGGTGGGCTGGTTGGTCGGTTGGTTTGTGGATTCACTTGCCGTCAGACGGTGGTTTGACGTCAGGCTTGGGGGCGGTCAGTCCATCGACCAACGCGTCGCAGTTCTGCCGCATCATCTTGAACCAGTCGCCGTCGCCCAGTGGGTCGAGCACGAGGACCTTGAGCCCGGCGCGGGCGGCGAGGCGTTCCACGGCCTTGGCGTCGTACTGGGGCTCGCGGAAGATCGCGTGCGCGCCGGAGTCTTTCGCGGCCTGGATGACCTTCGCGAGGTCGCCGGGGGAACTCTCGCCGCTGGTGCCGACGCGGACGACGGCGGCGACGTGGAGGCCGTAGCGCTTGGCGGTGCGTGAAAACGCGTCGTGGTGCGTGATGATGGACTTGGTGGTGACATCTTTCATGCGTTCCCGGTACAGGGCGTCGATGGCGTCCACTTCGGTGAGGAGTTTCTGTGTGCGTGCGGCGAGGAGTGTTTCTTCGTCGGCGTTCCAGACGCCCTTGGCTTTGAGGGCGGATTCGACCTGCTGGGCGAGGGCGGGGATGAGGTCCTTCACGAGGACGGGGTCGAGCCAGAGGTGCGGGTCGCCGGCGGCCTCTGCGTGATCGTGGTCGTGCGCGTGGTCGTGATCATGA
>DATAKA010000096.1:0-2274 GCA_036261855.1 Phycisphaerales bacterium
GGAGAGTCCAGCGTGGGGCGGGTGTGGCGGGGCTTGTGGGGCGAATTCGCCAGGGATTTGCTTGGGGTGAGGTCCGCGAACGCGCCGCCAACCCCCCCACGGCCCCCGCCCGACGCGGCCAAGTGAGCTACCCCAAAAAACAGACCCCCCGCGCTTACGACGCGAAGGGGCCTGGTGTGGGGGCTTGAGATGACGAACGCGGCTTCATGCGGCGTTCTGTAGAAACTATGTCACGGGCGGCATGGAGCCTTGCATGCGCGAGCGAAAAACGAAAACGCCCCTGCTTGCAGGGGCGTTTGAAAGCGCGTTGTTGAGATGATCAGCGCTTGCCGCGTTTGATGCCCTTGCTGAGCAGGCGCGGGGGGAGTTTGGTGGGGACGATGCCGCCGGGGAACTTGCTGGGGTCCACCGCGGCGGGGTCGCTGGCGGGGAGGACGACCTTGCTGGCCTCGACGCGGCTCTGCGGCTTGGGGGGCGGCGGGGGCGGGGGTGTGCCGGGCGCTCCCGGGGAACTCACGATGGTGAGGCCGCCTTCGCGTCGGCCGCCGGCGAGCGGGGCGCGGTAGCCCTCGGGCGGTGTGTCGTTCGGGGTGAAGTCCGGGTAGTCGAGGCGGGGGACCTCGCGGTTGATGAGGACCTCGATGTTGGTGAGGAGTTCACCCTGGTCCTGCGTGACGAAGGACCAGGCGACACCGCCGCGGCCCGCGCGGGCGGTGCGGCCGATGCGGTGGACGTAGACCTCGGGGTCTTCGGGGAGGTCAAAGTTGATGACGTGGGTGATGCCGTCGACGTCGATGCCGCGGCTGGCCAGGTCGCTGGCGACGAGCACGGAGAGGCTGCCGTCGCGGAGCTTGTCCATGGTGCGGTTGCGCTTGCCCTGGGGCATGTCGCCGTGGATGGCGTGCGCGTCGATGCCGCGCTGGGTGAGGCCGCGGGCGATTTCATCGACGTGGCGCTTGAGGCGGCAGAAGACGATGGTGAGCGCGGGCTCCTCGTGCCGGAGGAGGTGGAGGAGGAGGCGCTTCTTGTCCCAGGGGTTGACGGTGAGGTAGAACTGCTGGACAGCGCTGACGGTGAGGGAGCCGCTGGCGACGACGATCTTCTCGACCTGGCCTTCGCGCATGTAGCGGCGGCCGAGCGACTCGATCTCCGGCGAGATGGTGGCGGAGACGAAGATGGTCTGGCGGTTCTTGTTGGGGACCTGCGACAGGATTTTGCGGATGTCGTCGCGGAAGCCGATGTCGAGCATGCGGTCCACCTCGTCGAGCACCACGTGGGTGATGTTGTCGAAGTGGATGTGGCCGCGCTCCAGCATGTCCATGATCCGGCCGGGCGTGCCGACGATGATGGGCGGGTTCTTGGCGAGCTTGTCGGCCTGGCTCTGGATGGCCTGACCGCCGTAGACGGTGGCGCTCCTGATGGGGGTGAAGCGGCCCAGGTCGTCGAGCTCGCCGGTGATCTGGATGGCGAGCTCACGCGTGGGGGCGAGGATGAGGGCCTGGAAGGGGATGTCGCGGGCCAGAGAGTTGAGCAGCGGGAGGCCGAAGGCGGCGGTCTTGCCCGAGCCGGTCTTGGCCTGGCCCAGCACGTCCTTGCCCGCCATGATCGGCGGGATGAACTGCGCCTGGGTGAGCGTGGGGTGAACGAAGCCGCAGGCCTCGATGCCCTTCATCACGCTATTGCGCAAGCCAAGGTCGGCGAAGGTGCCCTGCGCGAAGACCTCGCGGTTGCGCTCGTCCTGCGCCTCGGCTTCGGTGGGGATGGCCGCGGCGGGCTCGCCGGTGGGGCCATCGTCGATGACGCCGTGCGGTGGCTGCGGCTTGGGCTCGATGTGTTCAGAGCTGTTTGGAGTCTGATTGGATTCGTGGAAGGGGTGGGGGTCCATGGTGGCGTGGGTCATTGTGGTCCAAAGTGATTGCAGCGACTGAAGTTGCACAACGCCGCGGGGGTGTGCCGGCACAGGGAGCGTGCTCGTGTTGTTCTTAGATCGGGCCAATCGCCGCGTGATCGCCAGACATCGCGGGCACCACGGGGAAACGGGCTCGACAAGAGCGCGGGAGTGTAGGAAGGCTGGCGGAATGGGCTTTCGGAGGGGGTTTGGAGGGCGTGGAGACGGGCGTGGGGTGGCGCGGGGGGTAGGGCGACGCTATTCTGAGCGAAACATGACACCCGCCACGACTTCCGCCAAGGCCAAGACTCCCAAGGCCGCGCCCCGCGAGCGCGCGGGTGGTCCCACGCGCAGCACGCCCGATGGGTCGGTGCGGGTGTGGGTGG
>DATAKA010000098.1:0-8437 GCA_036261855.1 Phycisphaerales bacterium
GGTGGACCTGCTGCCACTTGCGAATCGCTTGGTCGTGCAGCCGTGCGTGAGCAACGGTGCGAACGCGGAGAAGTTCCTGGGCACGTACGCGCGGCAGGACGGCTCGGCCCAGCCGACACTGGCCGACATCGAGGACATCGGCGCGGCGCTGCGGTCGTTTGTCAGCGGCGTCTGCGAATGACGATCAGCCCGCAAGCTGCACGAGGTTGAAGATCACGCTCAGCACCAGCAGCCCCGCCATGATGAACATGTAGAGCTGGTAGCGCTTGGCCTCGCCGGCGTCGGCGCTGATCGCCGCGGCGGTGGGGGCGGTGGCGGCGGCCTTGGCCTCGGCCGCGGCGAGGGCCGAGAGGTCGGCGTGGCCGAAGTCGCGGTGGGCGATCGGGGGGGACTTCTGCTCCTTCACCGCGCGGAGGTCGCCCAGCAGGTCCTTGCAGTTCTGGTAGCGGTCGCCCGGGGCCTTGGCCATCATCATCTCGATGACCTCGGAGAGCCCGGCGCTGAGCTTGGGGTAGACGTGGTCCGGCGGCACAAGCTCGGCCTTCAGGTGCTTGTGCATCACCGCGCTGGGGTTCTTGCCGTCAAAGGGCACCTGGCCGGTCACCATGTGGTAGAGCGTGGCGCCGAGCGAATACACGTCGGCGGGCGGGCCGATGTGCAGCTCGCCCCGGATCTGCTCGGGGCTGATGTAGTACGGCGTGCCGAAGGCCTTGCCCTGCTCGGCCTCCGCGGCTTCCTTGTCGCTGATCGCGCGGGCCAGGCCCATGTCGGCGAGTTTCGCGACGCCGCCCGTCGTGATCATGATGTTCTTGGGCTTGACGTCGCGGTGGATCAGCCCGCGCTCGTGCGCGTGCAGCAGCGCCTCGGTCGTCTGGATGGCGAGCTCGACGGCCTCAAGCTCGGGGATGCGCTTGCGCTTCACGATCTCGTCGTACACGGTCGTGCCGTCCACGAACTCCATGACGAAGAAGTGGTACTCGCCCGCCTTGCCCACGTCGTACGCCTGCACGATGTTGGGGTGGTTGAGCTGCGCGGCGGCGCGGCCCTCGGCGTAGAACCGCTCGATGAACTGCTTGTTGCTCGTGAACTTCTTGGGCAGCACCTTGATGGCGACCATGCGGTCCAGGCTGATCTGCTTGGCCTTGTAGACCGTCGCCATCGCGCCCGCGCCGAGCTTGCTGATGATCTTGAACCCGGGGATTTTCTGCCCGGCCTTCTCGGCCAGGGCCTGCTCCCGCAGGCGCTCCATCTGGCGGCGCGTGATGAACTCGTTGTCCACCAGCAGCTCGGCCAGCGACTTCTGGTTCAGGTCCACCTGCTCGGTGCGCGCCCGCGTCAGGCAGTGCTGTACTTCTTCCAAGGTCGCGAAGCCCTGGTCCAGCACCAGGCGGCCCACGACGCTGTCGATGTTGCTCGCGCTCTTGGCGACCTCGCTCAGCACCTCTTCGGTGGTCGGCACCGTGGGGCCCGTGGAGCCCATGGCGGGCCCGCTCGCCGCGTTGGAGCGGGTCCCGTTCCCGGGCTGCGAACCCGAGAGGCGCGACGTCTCCGCGAGGAAGTCCTTCCCCTGCCCGCTGCCCCCCGCCCCGGTCTGTCCACGCTGTTCGTCCATGACGTGCCCAACCGACCCCGGCCCAGCCTGCCCCACGCTCCTGCCACCCTCGGTTTCGACGTACCCGGGGTCCGACTTGCGGAGTGGTTGATTCGCGGCAGCCATTCTACCCCAAACGCCTCCAGAAACAGGTTGCCCGCAGAAGACGGGATGCCCGCGAGGGTGCAAGATGCTCGTCTGTACGGGGCATGGGCGGCCGTGGTTCCGATTCCCTAGAACAGGGGATCCTTGCGCCCAACGTCCACATCGCGGCGGATTGGCCCTTGTGGGGCCTTTCCTGCCTTGACAGCGGGCGCAACATGCGTTCTACTGGTGTTCAGAAATCGCGAAGCCCCGGGTGCATCCGCCCTGTGTTCTCGGGCGCATGGATTGCTGGGTTGATTCGTGGAGTGTGGGGGCGTGGGGTCGTTTGGCGTTGCCCGTTCTGGGCGGACGCTTGGTCAGGTTGACCGTTGACGCACCCGGTGTCGTACCCGGGCAGGTTTCGGAGGCCGCCACACCATGAAGCCTCGTCCTCGCCACGCATTCACCTTGATCGAACTGCTCGTCGTGATCGGCGTGATCGCGGTCTTGATTTCTCTTTTGCTGCCGAGCATCAAGAAGGCGCGCCTGGCAGGATGGCAGGTCGTGTCGCTCGCCAACATGCGGAACATCTGCATCGCGGGCCTCAGCTATCAGGAGCAGTACAAGGGCATTCTCCCGCTGCTGCCCGCCGCGCCCGGACGCGGCATGCTGGCCGAGCGGAACGCCGCCGGGCAGCTCAACACCATGAGCTCGTTCTGCACGTGGACGCACGGCGGCAAGAACCCGCGCGGGTTCTGGACGACCTACGCAGGCGGCGTCTTCGACATTGAAGCGGCCGACCGGCCGCTGAACCCGTTCCTGACGGACTACACGCCCCCAGCGCCCGACCGCCCGCAGACGATGGCGGCGACGGCCGGGGAGCGGCTGATGTACCAGTTGCCTGTCTTCCGCGATCCGACGGACAAGGTGACCCATCAGCGCAGCTGGCCGAATCCGATGACCCCGAACGCGACCGAGGGCGTCATCGGCAGCTACGACGATGTCGGCACAAGCTACCACTACAACGTCAAGTGGGCCGACTTCCTCTCGCCGGGCCTCAACTTCACGGCTCAACTGGGCTCGCAGAACGCGACGGCGATCTGGTACCGCGGCCTGCGGCGGCTGCGCGCGGGCGAGGCGTACAGCCCGTCGCGGTTCGCGTGGATGCACGACCAGTACGCCGATATCACGGTCTACAGCGCCAGCGCGACGGCCCAGGTGCGCAATGGCTATGGCGACTTCAACCGCTCCATCATGGGGTTCATGGACGGGCACGCCGGGTACATCCGGCTCCGGCCCGGGAATACCGTGACGCCCTCAAACGACAACTCTTTCATCAACTCTGACTACCAGTTCATTTTCTATGCGAACACCAACTGACGACTGTTTAGCGTCGGTTGTCTGCCCACTTTGTTTCAGATCGGACCAATTCCATGGCACACATGCACTCCACCCCAACGAGCGTCCAGCGGCGGAATCCGGTCAGGCAGGCTCGCGCCTTCACGCTGATCGAGCTGCTCGTCGTCATCGCGATCATCGCGCTGCTCATCTCGATCCTCCTGCCCGCCATCGGCAAGATGCGCAAGGTGGGCTGGATGACGATTTCGCGGTCCAATCTGCGGAACATCTGCATTGCAGGCGCGTCGTACGCCAACGACCAGAAGGGGTTCTATCCGATCACCGCGCCGCACCCCACCGGTCCGCGCGGCATGGCCACGGAGTACACCTACTG
Organism: Phycisphaerales bacterium; assembly: GCA_036261855.1. Lineage (GTDB taxonomy): Bacteria > Planctomycetota > Phycisphaerae > Phycisphaerales > UBA1924 > BJHL01. The sequence continues at coordinate 3,408 of DATAKA010000098.1, forward strand.
GCCCAACGGTACGCGCACCGAGACCCAGCTCTCGTGGCTGTGCACGTGGACCTTCGGCGGGAAGGACTGCCGAAGCTACTGGCTGACGGGCACAGGCGGCGGCATCATCGACATTGAAGCGGTGGACCGGCCGCTGAATCCGTACATCACGGACGCTGCCATTTCCGGGCCGCCCCCGGGTCAGGCGTGGGCCGCCAACAACCCCGAGCGACTCGCTGACAAGTTGCCGATTTTCCGCGACCCAAGCGATAAGCGCGGCCATCAGGAGAACTGGCCCGCTGCTGATACGCAGGTGGACCCGACTCTGGGCCGCTTCCCGTCGGCGTATGAGAGCGTGGGCACGTCGTACCAGTACAACCTCAAGTGGCACGAATTCCTCATGGCACCCCCGCCCGGGCGCGCGCCTCTCAACTTTAACCGCGCATTCTGGACCGGCTGCCGGATGATCCGCGCCGGTGACACGTTCAGCCCCTCGCGATTCGCGTGGATCCACGACGAGTACGCCGACATCGTGGTGTACAGCACGGACCCCAACTACAAGCTCAAGAACGGATACGGCGACTTCAACCGTTCCATCATGGGCTTCATGGACGGACACGTGAACTACCTTGAGACATACCCCGGCCGTCACCAGAACCCCAACGGCGGCATCGGTCAGTCGTACTCCAACGACAAGTACACGTTCATCTTCGATGGCTATCGCTGAATCCCGATCTGTTGTCCACGTCGGACGCGCCCTGCGCGTCCGACGTGGCCGCGCGTTCACGCTCATCGAACTCCTCGTCGTCATCGCCATCATCGCGGTGCTCATCGCGATCCTGCTGCCCGCCGTGGGCAGCATGAGGCTGGTGGGGTGGCGCACGAAGTCGATGGCGAACCTGCGCAGCATCGTCACGGCGGGCTTTGTCTACCAGGACGCGTACAAGGGGTACCTCCCGTGCCTGCCGCCCAACCCCGACCGCGGCATGACGCCCGAGTACTTCGTGGGCAGCACGACGTCGCGCATCCCTCTTTCGGCGTACTGCACGTGGACGTTCGGCGGGAAGAACTGCCGCCCGTACTGGGCCAACAACCAGACGGTCTTCGATATCGAGGCGGCGGACCGGCCGCTCAACGGGTATGTGCAGGATGCGCCGATCTTTGCGCCGCCCGCGCCGCAGGCCCTGCCCGCGGCCTCCGAGGACCGCAAGACGCTCCAGATGCCGGTCTTCCAGGACCCCAGCGACAAGCGGGGCCACCAGCGCAACTGGCCCAACGCCAACGTCGCCGCGCCCGGCGAAGAGAGCATCGCGTCGAGCTACGACGACGTGGGGACGAGTTACCACTTCAACGTGAAGTGGTTCGACCAGTTGTGCCTGCCGCAGACGCCGCAACAGCGCCTGGGTACGCAGGAGGCGATGCGGCTGTGGTATCTTGGCCTGCGGCGTCTCCGCGCGGCCGATGCGTTCACGCCCTCGCGATTCGCGTGGATCCACGACGAGTACGCGGATATCACCGTCTACAACACGAACGCCAACGCGCAGATCCGCAACGGGTACAAGGACTTCAACAAGTCCGTCATGGGCTACATGGACGGGCACGTGGCCTACACCCGCCTGCGCACGGGCGGGCAGCTCACGCCGGACAACGACAACTCGTTCATCAACGGCGACTACCAGTTCATTTTCCTTGATGTCCGGTGATGCTGGTCACTCCGCCGTAGCGCGGCGCAGGCGGTCGCGCACAGCGTCCCACACCGCCCCATCGTCCTCGGGCTTGACGACGGCGATGACGCCCGCGCCCCTGGAGTCCGCGTCCCGCAGCGCGGCGTAGACCGCCGCGGCGTACGCGTGGGCATCGGCCGGGAGCGCGACAACCTCGTGCGGCGGCGGGGCGGGGTCGCACGCGTGGTGCGTGAGGAGCACGACCTTACCCACGGCGCGCCGCAGGAACGCTGGCGCGTCTTTCCCCGGGATCATCACGGCGCGCGTGCGCGGCGCGTAGTGCTTTTCCAGGAGCCCCGGGCTCTCGAGCGGCGTGCCGGGCACGGACGCGTGGGCCGCGGCGCCCTCGCGCGGGGCGGTGACGGGCGTCCCGAGCACGCGGGCGATCTCTTCGGCGCTGATGAGGCCCGGGCGCAGCACGCGCGGCGGGGATTCGGCCAGCGTGACAACCGTGCTCTCGATGCCGCCCTCGCACGGGCCGCCGTCCAGCACGTGGACGTCGCGTGCATCAAACTCCGCGCGGGCGTGCGCGGCGGTGGTGGGGGAGACGTGGCCCGATGCATTGGCGCTGGGCCCCACGAGCGGTCGCCCCAGCGCGCGGATGAGCGCGAGCGTGAGCGGGTGGCGCGGGCAGCGCACGGCGACGTTCGGCGAGCCGGCTGTGACGATGCCGGGCACGCTCGCCGCGCGGGGCAGCACGATGGAGAGCGGGCCCGGCCAGAAGGACTTGGCGAGTGCCGCGGCGGCGGCGGGCCACTCCTTCACAAGGGAGCGGGCCATCGCCTCGTCGCAGACGTGGACGATGAGCGGGTTGTTCGCGGGCCGGCCCTTGAGGGCGAATACGCGGGCGACGGCGGAGGCGTCCAGAGCGTCGGCCCCCAGGCCGTAGACCGTCTCGGTCGGGAAGGCGACGAGCCGGCCGTCCTTCATTGCTGCGACGGCTGCGGAGATGGCGGCGTCGGCGGGCACACGTGAGGTTATGGCGGGGCGGTGGGTGGCACTTTGAACCACAAAGGCACAAAGAGCACAAAGAAAGGAAGAGAGAGAAGGCTAGAGCAAGAATGCGAAGGATTGAAGCTGAGTGAGGCGGTGCAGCAGTACGGTTGGGTGGCTGTGTCCTGCGCGGGATGAACTGCGCGTTGCATTGAGGACCGCGGATCGCAATCCTGCCCTTCCATGTACTTCTTTGTGTTCTTCGTGCCTTCGTGGTGAAGGTCTTATTCCCCCGGCACGACGAACTCGACGTTGTTGCGCTCGAGCGTGGTGCCCATCGCGGCGAAGAGGTCGGCGATGGCGACGTTGTACTCGGTGAGGGCCTCGACCTCGCTCTGCTCGGCGGCGGCAAGGCTCTCCTGGTTGTTGAGCTCGATGTTGAGGCGCTCGGGCGTGAAGCCCAGGCCCTGCTGCTTCTCGATGTCGGCGACGCGGAGGACGTTGGCCGCGGCGTAGCGGCTGGCGCGGGTCTGCTCGATGATGGCGTAGTTGAAGGCGATGCGGTAGAGGGCGTTCTTGGTGTCGCCGACGACCTGCTGCACGGTGTTGCGGTAGGCGATGACCGACTGCATGCGCTCCAGGCGGCGCTGGCGGTACCCGGCCTCGGCGGCGCGGTTGCCGATGGCCATCTCGAAGTTGAGGCCGGCGAGGTAGTCGATGAACTTCTCGCCCAGGTCGTCGTAGGCCTTGAGGGGCTCGTCCTCGATCGCGTCCAGCTTGGTCTGCAGGCGGAAGGAGAGCTCGGGCAGGCGCTGGTTGTCCGCCACGAGCTGGCGGATCGACGCGTCGTCGATCGCGAGCATGGCGTTCACGATCTCGGGCCGGTGCTGCACGCCCGTGCGGAGGCACTCGAGCAGGCTGAACTGCACGGGCTCATCGGCGGGGCTGTCGGCGGGGACCAGGATGACCTCCGACCCCACGGGCAGGGCGGGGTCGTTCATCAGGCCCTTGAGCTGGTTGCTGAGGAGCTGGAGGTTGGCCTGGGCCCGCAGGACCTCGGCGCGGCGGCTCTCGACGCGGGCGGTGGCGTCGGCGATCTGGGCGTTGTTGGCGTCGATGACCGCGCGCTGCTGCACCTGGTCACGGGTGCGCGTGCCGCGTTCGTAGAGGCGCTGCTTGATCCGCAGGTCCGCGTACGCCCGCACGAGCTGCCAGTAGGTGCGCTCGGTGTCGTTGGCGGTCTTGATCATGTCGCGCTTGAGCGTCTGCACGGCGTTGCGCGCGGAATTTCGGTTGACGCGGATCTGGGCCTGGCTCACCTCGCTGCCGGCGTTCTTGAGCAGGGGCTGGTCCCACTGGAAGGTCCAGGCGACCTGGTTGGCGGGGTTGGGGTTGTAGGTCTGGCCCGGCGTTGCCTGGTCGGTGTACGACAGGTCCTGCTGCAGGGTGAAGCGGCCGCCGCCGATGAGCGTCCGCCGCACGCCCAGCGTGTTGGAGAGGGACTGGCTGAGGTCTGCGCTGGGCTGGCCGCCGATGCTGACGCGGGGCGAATCGGAGTTGTTCCAGGTGAGGCTGGAGAAGAGCGTCCAGTCGAACGCGGCCTCGGCGGCGAGCACCTGTTGCTCCTGGATCGACGGGCTGATGCGCCCGAACTGCACGGCGTTGTTGTGCTCCAGGCACGCCTTGACGGCGCGCTCCAGGCTCACGACGGCGGTGCGCGCGGGCATGCCCAGGAGGTCGGGCCCGAGTTCCGGCGCTGCGACATAGGACTGCGGGCCGGCCATGTCTTCCAGCTCGCGTTTGATGTCCTCGCGGAGCTGGAGGCTCTCGACGCCCTGCGTGCGCGTCGTGACGACGGCCCGGGGCTGCGTCTGGGCGTCTTCCAGTTCGCGGGTGGCGGCCTCGACCACGCTCTGGCGGAGCTGACGCTCCGATTCCCGCGCGAGGGGCGAGTTGGACGCGCACCCCAGCGGCATGGACGCGGCCGCGCCGGCGAGCGCAGCCACGATCACCGCGCGGAGGGCGGCGTGGGCGGTCGGCTCTGTGCTGTGCGGCGGGTGCGTCATGTGGACGGCGCGGCTGCTCCACCCCTGTCGTGCTGTCCTTTTCGTGCTGGACCGCGTGCAGTTCCGCCCATCTGGCAACGCGTTTGGGCGTTGGCCGGGTGGCTGTGGGGCGGGCGTCGCGGTCGGATCGGCGCGCTGGGCAGGGAACGTAGCGACCCAAGGCCGCACGGTCAAAGGGCGATAAGTGATCGACTGGGCGAGCGGGCAGGCGCCGCCCGACAGGTTCTTCACGTTGAGCGGTTTCCTGCGGGGCGGGGTTGCCTGCGCTTCACCTGCGCGGCCCCCATCGACTAGACTTGCGCGGCCTGCGCACATCCTGCCTGAATCG
>DATAKA010000104.1:0-8631 GCA_036261855.1 Phycisphaerales bacterium
GCTGCCAGACTGAGCGGCAATCACGCCTACCTCTCGCAACACGACGGCATCACGCGAAGCCGCCCAACGCCTGAGCACGCGCTCGCAATCGGTGTTCCATGTGTCAAGAAGCGCTCGCCACACCCCCTGCTGCGACCAGGCGACTTCACGGCCCATGAGAGCAAGCATTACTTCAACGCGCGGTTTCGCGACGAACTCGAGCATCATGCTCCGGAACGCATGGGCTTCACGCGCGCGTTTGCTTCGAGAGCCCGTCCGCTTCCGCAGGGCCTTTCTGCGCGCGTGAACAAGACCGTGATGCAGCGCACTGAATTCGTCCTCCTTCTTCAGGGATCGAATCAGCAGCTTGAAGCGCTCAACCGACACGGGCGGATCGATGGCATCGAACCCATCTCGCTTCACAATCTTGTACGTCACACCCTCGGCCCCGCCGCGCGCACTGCCTCGGGCATGTCGAACGTCTTGTCGTTCTCCCGGAAGCTCTTCGCGAGTTTCTTGGCCTGGGTGTCGTAGGCGTTGCCGTCGGCCCAGGTGTTGCGGGGCATGAGGACTTCGCTGGGGACGCCAGGGACTGCTTTGGGAATGTGGAGGCCGAAGACGGGGTCCTGGTGGTACTCGGCTTTGGCGAGGGAGCCGTCCAGGATGGCCGTGACGAAGGCGCGTGTGTACTTGAGGCTGAAGCGTTTGCCGGTGCCGTAGGGGCCGCCGGTCCAGCCGGTGTTGAGGAGCCAGACGTTGGCGCCGTACTGCTTGATCTTCGCGGCCAGCTGCTGGGCGTAGGTGATCGGGGGGCGCGGCAGGAACACGCCGCCGAAGCAGGGCGAGAAGTTGGGCTGGGGCTCGGTGACGCCGGCCTCGGTGCCGGCGAGCTTGGCGGTGTAGCCGTTCATGAAGTAGTACATCGCCTGCTCGGCGGTGAGTTTGGAGACCGGCGGCATGACGCCGAAGGCATCGGCGGTCAAGAAGACGACGTTCTTGGGGTGGCCGCAGACGCTGGGGATGACGGCGCCCTCGATGAAGTCGACGGGGTAGGTGACGCGGGTGTTCTCGGTGTACTTGGTGGTGTCGTAGTCGGGGATGCGCGTGGCGGGATCAATGGGGGTGTTCTCGAGGACGCTGCCGAAGCGGATGGCGTTCCAGATTTCGGGCTCACCTTCCTTCGAGAGCTTGATGCACTTGGCGTAGCAGCCGCCCTCGAAGTTGAAGACACCGTTGTCGGACCAGCCGTGCTCGTCGTCGCCGATCAGGGCGCGGTTGGGGTCGGCGGAGAGGGTGGTCTTGCCGGTGCCGGAGAGGCCGAAGAAGAGGGCGGGGTTGTCGTGGTTCTTGCGGTCGACGTTGCAGGAGCAGTGCATGGGGAAGACGCCTGCTTCCGGCATGTCGTAGTTCATGGCGTAGAAGATGCTCTTCTTCATTTCACCGGCGTACTCGGTGCCGATGATGACGACGGTCTTCTTCTCGAGGCTCTGGGCGATGAGCACCGGCGCTTTGTAGTTGAGCTTGGCCTGCTGCTCCGGCGAGAGGCGCATGCGGCCGGCGTTGATGATGGTCCAGTCCTTCTTGAAGGGGACGGGCGTGCCGGCGGCCTTGCTGCCTTGTTTGATAAACAGTGTGCTGGCGAAGAGGGAGTGCCAGGCCTGCTCGGTGATGACCTGGACGCCCAGGCGGTACTTCTGGTCGGCGCCGGCGTAGCCCTCGAAGACGTAGAGCTTGGGGCGCTGGTTGAGGTAGGTGACGGCGATCTCGAGCGCCTGGTCGAACTGCTCGGGCGTGATGGGCGTGTTGACCTTGCCCCACCAGATCTTGTCGTGGATCTTGGCGGTGTCCTCGAGGTGCTTGTCCTTGGGGCTGCGGCCGGTGCGGTCGCCGGTGAGGCAGACGAGTGCGCCGTTGGCGGCGAGGGTGCCCTCGCCCGCGGCGATGGCCCGCTCGACGAGCTCGGCGGAGGAGAGGTTGCGGAGGGTGCGGTGTGCGGAGAGGTCAAGGCGGTCGAGCGCGGAGGTTGCCATGGTTTGAGAAGCTCCAAACCCGGCACGCCGTTGATGCCCCTCCCTGAACACAAGCGAACGGGGATGGGCGGGCCACCGGGGGACAAGGGTACGGTGGGGCGCGGGGCACTTTCCTGTAGGGTGGGTTTGGCGGTGGTTTGGGCGTGGATTGAGGGTGATTTCAGGGTTTTCGGTGTGCGGGTGTCCAGGCGCGGGCGTTTGGGTGCTAGTCCGTGCGCGGGGGCGGCTGCGGAGGTTCATCATGAAGCGGACAGTGAGCGTGTTGGTGGCGGTTGGCGTGTGCGGCGCGGCGGCGGGGCAGACGGGCTTCATCCGTCACTACTTTTACATTCCCTTGCACATGTCGGCGTTCGAATGGCACGTGGAAACAGCGCCGGTGCCGATGGTCCGGACGTTCACGCTGCACGCTGAACGGTTGTCGGGCGGGGTGACGGCCACGGCGGACGGGGCGACGACGACCTCGATCGACGTGGGGTCGGTGGTGGCGCGTTCGTGGGTGACGGTGGTCCGTCCGGCGAACGGCATCGGCGCCCCGTCGCCGTACATCTCCTCGGACTGGGAGCCGTGGCATCCGGAGTATGCGCGGTACTCGGTGTCGGACGTGGTGTTCGCGGACACGGCAAACCCCGCATCGACCGCGACGGTGCAGGTGTGGGTGCACGCGAAGTTCCGGGGAGAGGTGGTGATGACCGGGGCGGAGGGGTGCGGGCTCAATACGCGCAGTGCGCGGTTGGGCTATTCGCTGGGGATCGGCAGCACGGGCGGGGGCGCGTACACGATCGACGACCTCAGCGTTTCGAACGGGTTGCCGCCGGGCGTGCAGGTGGATGGCACGCCGTACGGCGTCACGACCGGGCCGTACACCGTGACGCTGGGGACGCCGGTGACGCTGGTGATGGCGGCCGCGTCGGAGGTGAGCGCGGGCATCTGCTACCCACCGGCGACGGCGATGGACCCCGGCGTGGACGCGACGGCGGAGATCTTCCTGGCGCCGGGCGACGCGGTGTTCACGACGCCGGCGGGGATTGTCGCCAGCAGCGCCCAGGGGCTGATCGCGGACAATGTGTTCCTGGGGACGGGGCTGGTGTGTGATCCGACGGACTTCAACGGGGACGGGCTGTTCCCGGACACGGCGGATATTGATGACTTTCTCAGTGTTTTCAGCGGGGGCCCGTGCAGCACGGGGACGTGCGGGGACACGGACTTCAACAACGACGGGCTCTTTCCGGACACGGCGGATATTGACGCGTTGCTCAGCGTCTTCAGCGGGGGGCCGTGCCTGTGAACGCGTCCTGCGCGGGCGTGGGGCATTGGTCCCGGCTCTGTCAGTTCTGGCTTGTGGGACACCCTGAAAGTCTGGTAGTATGGAGGCACGCCACGACGCTGGCGGCGCCCGCACCACCGCACGGATGCGCCCGAGTTCCGGAGGCTCCATGAACACCGCTCGACTGATCGCGTGCATTGCGCTCGCGGGGCTTGCTGTTCCCGCGCGTGGGCAGTTCCAGACGTTTCAGGGAGGGGCATCATCGCACGCGGCGTGGCTGGCCGCGGTGGACCGGCCCGTTCCGATGGAGACCTTCGAGGGGTTCAACGGCACCCCTTCGCCCTTTGCCGGCCCGAGCGATCCTGTGCCGGCGCTCCCCGCGCTTGGCATCGTGCTCCGCTCGGACATCCCCAACGTCTATCCGGGCGTGTACGCCGATGCGCAGTGGGCGCATTCCGGGGTAGACCAGCTCGCGAACTTCGGCGCGGGGCTGGGCAACTCGTCGGACTACTTCATCGAGCCTGCGCCGGGCCTCGCCATCCGGGCTCTGGGGTTCTGGCAGTGCGACCCGCAGGGGAACCAGACGTTGTACGCGTACGACGGTGCCGGCGCGCTCGTGGGCTCCATCACCGGGCTCATCAACAACGGGTCGGGCAACTCGTTCGCGGCGTTCCTGTCCGTGACACCGATCGCGCGGGTGCGGGTTGAGGGCACGCTCGGCGATGGGTGGAATCACATCGATGACCTGCAGGTCCTGACAGTGCCGCTGTGCGACGCCATTGACTTCAATGGCGATGGTCTCTTCCCTGACACGGCCGACATCGACGACTTCCTGAGCGTGTTCTCCGGTGGCCCCTGCAGCACCGGCACGTGCGGCGACATCGACTTCAACAACGACGGCCTCTACCCGGACACGACCGACATCGACAGCCTGCTGAGCGTGTTCAGCGGCGGGGCGTGCTTCTGAGCGTGGGGGCGGCCTGTGGTGTGTCGATGATCCTCCACCGATCCATTGAAGGTGGGCCTTGGCGGGGTCTTGGCGCGGGCCGATTGTCCGCATGGATGAAGATTTCCAGAGCGGAAGTCCTTGTGCCGGGCCCCTTATTCGGGTATCTTGATCGATCCCCGGCTCGCGTGGCGAGCGCTGGTGCGCCGTCCGCAGCGGGGGCACGCGAGGAGAGCAGCTCATGGGTGGTTGTGCACGGAGTATCGTGGCTGGTCTGGTGATTCTGGCATGTGGCCAGGCGCAGGTCGCCGGGGCGGTGGGCGTTGGAGGTGAGGGCGGGTATCACCGCTACTACTTCAAGCAGCCGGTGGCGATGCAGTTGGACGCGACGCGGATTGCCGTCCGTGCGCGGACGGCTGATGCGTTGGCCACGGCGCTGCGGGGCGCTGGAGTTGCGGCCGCGAGGGTGCAGCAGCACGAGCGGGCGGAATGGCAGATCGTGACCGTGCAGAACCAGACCGCGGCGGGGATGGAGGCGATGGTCGGGAAGCTCGCTGCGCAGCCGGGCATCGACTTTGCTTCGCCGGTGTTCGTGAACGAGTACGGGCCGCAGTGGCTGGCCGGTGACCTTGTGGTCGGGTACAACACGGCGCAGGGCGTGCCGGATGGTGTGGCCCGTGACGCGGTGGTGCGTGCGGCGGGGATGCCGCTCCTTGCGCAGCGGGACTTCATGCCCGCGGTGGACCGTCACAACGGGGAGAAGAACGGTTTCCGCGTGCTCGCGGCGGCCAACGCCCTGGCGGTTGTGCCGGGCGTTGCGTTCGCGGAGGCGGACATGATCGTGTCGGCGAGGAACGAGATCATCCCCAACGACACGTTCTTTGGGAACCTGTGGGGCATCCACAACACGGGCCAGTCCGGCGGGACGGCGGACCAGGACATGGACGGGCCCGAGGCGTGGGACATCACGACGGGGTCCAACTCGATCATTGTGAACGTGCTGGACACGGGCACGCAACTGAACCACCCGGACCTGAACCTGGCGCCGGGCCTTGACCCGACGGGGGCCGGGACCAACGGCGGGCCGGGCAATGTGTGCGACAACCACGGGACGGCGGTGTCGTCGTGCGTGTCGGCCTTCATCAACAACAACCTGGGCGTGGTGGGCATTGCTCCCACGTGCCGCGTGGCGTCCGTGCGTGTGTTTGTCTCGAGCCTGGCGTGCGACGGCTCGGGCTCGGTGAACTTCGCGCAGTATGCGACGGGTGTGAACTACGCGGGGACCAACGGCGGGCGCGTGACGGTCGCCAGCCTGTCCCTGGGCGGCATGAGCGCGACGATCGACACGGCGTACGCCAACCAGTACGCCGCGGGCGTTGTGCACTTTGCCGCCACGGGCAACAGCGGCGCCGGCAGCATCGCCTACCCCGCCAGCGCGCCGAACGTGAACGGCGTGGGCGCGGTGGACCGCAACGGCAACCGGGCGGGCTTCAGCCAGTTCGGCACGGGCACGGACTTCACGGCCCCGGGCGTCGCCATCGACGCGTGCGACCGGACCGGCACTGCCGGGTATGTGAACGGTGACTATGTGGGCGGCATCAACGGCACGTCGTTCGCGACGCCGTACGCCGCCGGTGTTGCGGCGTTGATCCTGTCGCAGAGCCCGGGCATGACGGCGGCGCAGGTGGAGGCCCGGATGCAGACCACGGCGGTGGACCGCGGCCCGGCCGGGTACGACACCGAGTACGGGCATGGCTTTGTCAATGCCCGCAACGCCCTGCAGAACCCGGTGCCCGGGAACGACACCTGCGGCGCGGCCATCAACGTGTCGGCGGGCGGCACGTTCAACGGCACGCTCCTGGGCGCGACCAACGACGCGGCCGCGGGCGCTTGCGGGCTCGCCACGGCCAACCCCGACGTCTGGTACCGGTTCACCGCCAACGCGTACACGACGCTGACCGTGAACACGTGCGGCACGAACGACACGCCCTCGGTCGACGCGGGCATCGACACCGTGCTCACGCTCCATTCCGCGTGCGGCGGCGCTGAGTTGGGCTGCAGCGACGACTTCTTCGGGTGCGCGGGCGCGGCCGGCGCGCTGCGTGATTCTCAGCTCACCCGTTCGATGGCACCCAACGAGACCGTCTACATCCGCGTCTCGAAGTACGGCACGTTCCCGACCGGGCCGTTCATCCTGAATGTCACTTCGACGCCCACGGCACCGCCCAACGACGGGTGCAGCCCGATCGACGTGTCGGCCGGCGGGACGTACTACGGCTCGCTGATCGGCGCGACCAACAACGGCACGGCGTCGTGCGGCAGTTCGGCGTCGAACCCCGACGTGTGGTATTCCTACACGAACGGCTACAGCCACTTCCAGAGCGTGCTGGCGACGACCTGCGGGACGCACGATGCGAACGGCATCAACACGGGCATCGACACGGTGCTCTCCATGCACTCCGCGTGCGGCGGGGCGGACTCGGTGTGCAACGACGACACCAACACCTGCGGCGGGCTGGACACGAGCACGCTGCGTGACTCCGCCGTGAGCCGGACGATCGCGCCGGGTGAAACGGTCTACATCCGCGTCTCGAAGTTCTCCACCGGTGCGGTGGGGCAGTTCCGTCTCAACATCACGGGCACAAACGTTGCGCCTTCCAATGACGCGTGCTCGGCACCGATTGATGTCTCGGCGGGCGGCACGTTCTACGGGACACTCAACCTCGCGACCAGCGACGACGCGGTGCCCAGCTGCGGCGGTTCGGCCGGCAACCCGGAGACCTGGTACATCTTTGCCAACGGCGGTGCGCCGTCCACCTTCACCGCCACCACGTGCGGCACGCACGACGGGCCGGGCGTGGACCTGGGCATCGATACCGTGCTCAGCCTCCGCTCCGCCTGCGGCGTTGGCGATCTCACGTGCAACGACGACAACTTCAGTTGCGGCTCGCTCGACACCAGCATCTTCCGCGATTCGTCCGTGGGCTGGGCGCTTGCCCCCGGTGAGGTCGTCCTGATCCGCGTGAGCAAGTACTTCACCAGTGCGGTCGGCCCCTTCCGCCTCAACATCACCAACACGCCCACAGGGCCCGTGTGCGACAGCACCGACTTCAACGGGGACGGCCTCTTCCCCGACACCGCCGACATCGACGACTTCCTGAGCGTCTTCTCGGGCGGGCCGTGCAGCACGGGCACCTGCGGCGACACCGACTTCAACAACGACGGTCTCTTCCCCGACACGACCGACATCGACAGCCTGCTGAGCGTTTTCAGCGGCGGTCCCTGCTTCTGATTGCTGTCTAAGAATCTGATTGCTGTCTAAGACGCTGACGTGATTCGCAAGCCCCGGCCGGATGGCCGGGGCTTTTCATTGCGCCGGGCGGGGTACCTCCGGGGTGGCGGACCGGCGGGTTCGGCACAAGTTCAGGTGCATTCTGGTGTATTTGTGGTAGCATGTGGTGACAAGGAGGCGTCATGATCCAGAACCAGCATCGGTGGTGGGGCCATGTTGCAGGCACAAGCAGCGTGATCGCGCTTGGCGTGTTTGGCGGAACTGCGCTGGCGGACTGGCCCACCGAGCTTGTCCGCACGGCGGAGGTGATCAACACCTCGTGCAACACCAACTTCGTGGGCGGCATGGTCTTTGATCTCGCCAACCTGCCCGTGGTCGCCTGGCAGGAGAACCCGGCGTGCGCGGGCGATGCGATCCGCCCCTACTGGGGCCGGCGCAGCGCGGGCGGCGCGTGGTCCAGCACCCGCGTCTTCGACAACAGCACCGCCTGGCCCAGCCTGCTGCGCGGCAACGTTGCCCTCACCATCAGCACCAGCGGGACACCGTTCATGGCCTACTACAGCGGCTGGCCCGCGTGGGAGGCGTTTGGGTCCCCGACGGTCGCCATTATCCTCGTCGACCTCCTTGCGCAGCCCAGCGGCCCGGGTATCCCTGCTGGTTACATCGGTACCACGGCGTCATGCACGGTCTCAAACCCGATCGGCGATGTCGCGATCGCGCCCGGCACCGAGAGCCCCGCAGCAATGCTCGTCAGCCGCTGCGACTGCACCGGGGGCGTGGCGGTGGGATACGGCGTCGTGGTCGGCGGAGGGTTCGCGTTCCGCACGGATGTGGGGCCCTACGTGCATCCGGTGTCGTCGTCGCTGGGCGTCACTTCGGCCGGCGCGTCCCACATCGTCTACAGCGGCTCGCAGTGCAGCGCGGGTGACTTTCTGCGCCATTGTGCCGCCGCCACGCCCGGCGCGTTCAACGTCATCGACAGCACGTTCAACGGGCGGTCGGACTTCGCCGTGAGTTCCACCGGCGTGTTCCACGTCGCGGGCATCCGCACGAGCGGGCAGGTGGTGTACACCACCAGCACCGACAACGGCGTCACATGGACACCCCTGGCGCCGGTCGA
>DATAKA010000113.1:0-4604 GCA_036261855.1 Phycisphaerales bacterium
ACCGCCCCCGCCCCCGCCCCCGCCGACCCACCGCCGCCCGCGTCGCGCCTCCTCTCCGTGGGCGACCCCGCTCCCTCCATCGCCGGCGTCACATGGATCCGCCCCGGTCCACAGCCCGGCATCCCGCACGACCCCGTCACTTCCTTCGAGCCCGGCACCATCTACGTCCTGGACTTCTGGGCCACCTGGTGCGGCCCCTGCATCGAACTCTTCCCCCACAGCAGCGACCTCCAGGACCGCTTCGCCAAGGACAGGGTCCGCTTCATCGCCATCAGCCTCTGGGAAACCACCCGCCCCCTCGGCAACAACGACTCTTACGTGCAGCGCGTGAAGGCCTTCGCCGAGAAGCACAAGGACACCATGCGCTTCGATGTCGCCTACGAGGGCGACAACGCCGCCATGGCCGCGGCGTACATGCGGGCCGCAAACCGCGTGAGCATCCCCAGCGTCTTCATCGTCGGGCGCGACGGGAAGATTGCATGGATCGGCCACCCATCCTTCGACCTCGAGCGCGTCCTCGCCTCCATGGTCGCTGGCACCTTTGACCCCGCGGGCGAAGAGCAGGTCATCAGGAGCCGCGAGCAGCGCCGCCTCCAGGGCATGAAGCTCGCGTCCCAACTCCAGCAGCGCGTCCACGAAGGCAAGTTCGACGAGGCCGTGTCGATGTGCGACGAGATCCTCGCACTGGACCCCGAGCGCGCCATGTTCGCGCCCACCGCCATCGCCAAGTTCCGCGTCCTCCTCACCGGCGTCAAAGACCCCACCCGCGCTGGCGAGTACGCCCGCCAGGCCGTGAAGGACTACCCGCGCTCACCCACCGTCCCCATCGGCATCGCCGGTGCGATCCTCCTCGCCGACGGCGCTCCCGAGCGCAGCGTCCCCCTCGCCAACGAAATGATGGACCTGGCCGAGGGCAAGCCGCAACAACCCGCGGACGCCCCCATCGGCCCCGCCGCGTTGTACGCCGCGATCGCCCGCCTCGAAGCACTCATCCCCATGGCCACCGAGCCCACCCGCAGCCAGCTCCAGGCCGACCTCGCGACGTACCGCAGCACCCACCCCAGCGCGCTCATCCCCCCGCCCGCGCCGCAAGAGCCGCAGCCCAAGTAACGCCCAGGTAAAGGAAGCAGCAGCCAATCCATGCCCCGCGCCTGGCCCAACCTCGAAGCCTCCACCTTCGCCAGCACGCGCGAACTCTTCATCCTCACCGCCGCGCTGTCGCGCGAAGTGGACCGCCTCGCCCTCGCCGAGTTCGGCCTGCCCACGCTGGTCCTGATGGAAAACGCCGCCCGCGCCGTCGCCGATGTCGCGCTCGACGCGCTCGAAGATTCCGACCACCCCGCCGTCCTCATCCTCGCCGGCCCCGGCAACAACGGCGGCGACGCCCTCGCCGCCGCGCGCCACCTCCACAACGCCGGTGCCGCCGTCGATGTCGTCCTCGCATACCCGCCCACCGCCTGCAAGGGCGACTGCGCCCTGCACCTCCACACCGTGCAGCGCATGGGCATCCCGGTGCGCACCTGGAACCCCGCCCATCCTCTCGCCACCACGCCGCCCGCCCTCATCATCGATGGCCTCTTCGGCACCGGCCTTTCGCGCCCGCTGGACGCAACCACCGCCGCCCTCATCCACGCGGCCAACGCCCTCGCCGCCACCGGCCCGCTCATGCTCGCCGTCGATCTCCCCACCGGCATGGACGCCGACACCGGCGACACCGTCGGCGCCTCACCCATCATCCGCGCCGATGCCACCGTTACTTTCGCCGGCCTCAAGCCCGCACTCCTCGCCCTCGCCGCCCAGCCCTTCGCGGGCGAGGTCATCGTCGGCGACATCGGCATCCCGCAGGAACTCCTCCGCCACATCGGCACGCCCCGCACCGCGCCGCCCTGGCAGCGATAACCCTTCCGCGGCCACTCCCGCAGCCCGCGCCCACACGTCATAGCATTTTCTCCCGGAGTGTGCCCGCCGGGAACGAGTGGAGCACCAATGCCCGTCCGCATGGAACTCTCCCGCATCCTCATCCGCGAGCTCAATGACTACCAGATCATCGAGCTGCGGGAGGTCGTCGCCGACGAGTCCGGCACACCCGTGCAGGCCGAGGGTGGCCGCTCCTTCCCCATCGTGATCGGCCTGCCCGAGGCCCAGGCCATCGAGCGCCGCCTCAAGGGCATCACGATCAAGCGCCCCCAGACGCACGACCTCCTCGCCAACGTCATCCGCGAGACCGGCAGCCGCCTCCAGTCCATCTCCATCACCGACCTCTCCGAGCACACCTTCTTCGCCACCCTCGACGTCCGCAAGGAAAACGGCGATCTCATCCACGTGGATTGCCGCCCCAGCGACGCCATCGCCCTGGGCATCGCCGAGGGCGTCCCCATCTTCGTCGCCGAGCACGTCCTCGAGAGCGCGATGAAAGACGACCAGTCCCAGCAGTAGCGAGGCACAACAAGACCGGATTCAGGAGGGCTCAATGCCCGTGTTTCTCACCAATGTCGCAGCATGGGCGGCCCGCCAGCGTGCCTGGATTGCACTGTTCGCGTCGATCGCGTTCTCATTCTTCTATTTTGCGTTTGCGCGGGAGTACCAGTTTGAACACGGCCGGTTCTTGGCGCCCGCAATCAGCACTCTCTACCGTGCGTGGTGGCTTCTAGTGGGGGTTGGTGTTTTCGTGACGGTGCTCGTCGTTGTGCTTCAAGGGTACGAGTCCTCTGTCTTCCAATGGCGTCGGGAGAAAGGCTTGTGCATCGCCTGTCAGCACCCCGTCGGTCAATTAGTCATCTGCTCAGAATGCGGGCACGGCCGAGCTGTAAACCCAACGTGTGTTTCGGTTCGCCTGTGCATTGTCCTGGTGATGGTCGGTCTTTTCCTTGGAGTCCTTGCTGCGGCATTCCTGGTAGTGTCTCAGTCTGAAACCTTGGTCCGGGGACGGTAGGGACCGCGCTTGTTCTGTTCGGTGCCCACGGCGGCGTTCTCGGCCTTCTCCAGCAGCCCCACCAACTCTTCCAACTCCCAAACGTGGGTAGCGATCCCGGCTTCCATCGCCGGGGTGACGCGGAGCGTCTTGTGGACTCGGCAGAAGTTGTAGTGCATGAAGTGCAAGGCCACCGCCGCGCGGTGGTTCGCCAGTTTCTTGGAGAAGCCGTTGGTGAGGCGGGTAAACCGGCGCATCCCCATCCGCATCGTGAGGTTCTGGCGTTCGACGTGGGACGTAGAAATGTCCTCCATGACCGGGCGACCGATCACGGCGTCTTTCTTGGTGCCCAAGCACTCGCACGGGCTGTACCGCTGTTCGCCTTCGCGGGGCGCGCCGTAAATCTTCACCAGTTGGGCGTAGTCCACGTCCCAGCCGAAAGCAGTCTTGACCGCCCGCTCGTAGACGCCGTGACCATCGGTCGTGAGTTGCACGCGGTTGCCCAACCGCTGCGCGAGGTCGCACATGAAGCGGGTGGCACACTCGGCATCACGATCCCCGACGTACCACGACACCATGAGTTTGGAATCGGAGTCAATGGCCGTCCACGTCCACACGCTGCCCACGCCCGGCTCGCCGCGCATCGACGCGGGCACGTTCTTGTCCTTGCAGTAGCAGAACGCCCAAATTTCGTCCGCCTGGATGCGCTCGCACCGGAGGTTGCGCACGTGGGTGTCGTGGTACTCCTCGCACACGGGGCCGATGTCCTCCAAGAACTTCGTGACCGTGTTGATGGAGCAGCCCGCCATGCGGGAGATCGCGCGGAGGCTGTTTCCCTCGACAAGGGCTGCCACGATCCGCACACGCTCTTGGGTGGACAGGCGTTTCATACTGAACATTATGCTTGACCGATCTAGAATAATCAAGTCCAAAACTCAAAAAAAACCTACGTGCGCATGGCACAAGTCCCACCAAAGGTAGTGTTTGAGGATAGATTTACCGGAGAACCTTGAACAGCGGCAACTTGTGTGTTAACCTTAGGGTAAACAGTAATGGCGAATCCGCCGAGTGTCAAGAAGCAAGTGCTGCAAGTTGACGACTGGGCGGACCAAGCGTTCGGGCGGTTCATTTTGGTTGGAGAACGGGCAAAGAAAGAATGGGATGGATTGACGATCGCCGCACAGGAAGGCCTCATGCAGCGAGCAAGAATGGCGAACTTGTCTTCGCAACCCCGGGACAAGAGCAAATTGCATTGGATAAAGGGGAAGAAAGCAAAGGGATCGCTGGAACTCAAGTACTCCGCCCCCTTGGCGCGTGGCTTTGGGTTTAAGCGAGGGAAAGACTGGTGCATGACATCGTTTACTGAAGGCCAGCATCCTACCAATCGCGACGTATTGAACGCGGGGACGCACGCAATCAAGATGAGGGATGAGTATTACCCGGGAGGCTGACTACATGGCATCGAATG
The DNA here is from genome assembly GCA_036261855.1 of Phycisphaerales bacterium. Taxonomy (GTDB): domain Bacteria; phylum Planctomycetota; class Phycisphaerae; order Phycisphaerales; family UBA1924; genus BJHL01. The sequence goes on from DATAKA010000113.1 coordinate 4,380, forward strand.
GCACGATTCCAGAGAGGGTGAAAATCAGGAACCGCGCGAGATTCCGCGAAGAGGTTTCTGAAGGTCTTTTCACGCTCATGCGCAACAGTAAACACCGGCAGGCTTGGCTAGCCAAGCGGCTTGGTGTCTCTCGCTCACGTATCTGCCAAGCACTCGACGGGTCAAACAACTTTGAACTCGACACGCTGGCAGACATGTCCCTTGCACTGGGCCGGACTGTCCACA
>DATAKA010000120.1:0-165006 GCA_036261855.1 Phycisphaerales bacterium
AGATGTCCTCGGGGGGCTTGCCGGGCTTGTACGGGACGTAGTCGCGCTCCGGCGGCGTGGCCGCTGCGCCGCTGGTGCCTTCTGGCTTGCCCGCGGCTTCCTGGTTCCTGGGTCTTCGCGTGGGGCGCGGCTTGTCGTCCAGGTTCTGCTCCGCGCAGTCGCGGTCGTAGCCGCGGCCGGGGTTCCAGAGCATGTTGACGTAGCGGTCGGTGTCGTGGCTCGCGAAGAGGTTCTGGTGGATGAGTTGTGTGGACGGCGCATCGCCCGCGAACGCGGCCTCGAGGCGTTCGCCGAGTTTGGCCGCGGGGACGGGCTCGCCGCCCTGGTCCATGTTGCGGAGCCAGTCGAGGACCGGGTACGCGAAGGGGTAGTTCATCTGCGTGTCGAAGCCGCTGGCGCCGCCGAGGTCTTCAACCTTGCTCCAGATTTCGGCGATGATGATGGCCTCGGGGTTCAACCCTTTCACGAGCGCGCGCCAGTCGCTCCAGAACTCCGGGCCCACTTCGCCCGCGACGTCGAGGCGCCAGCCGTCGATGCCGTCGCTGGGATCGCCGTCGCCGTTGGGGTCCATCCAGCGTTTGGTGATGTCGAAGATGTGCTTCTTGACGCCGGCGTTGAGGTCGCCCTTCTCCACCGTGGCGTCCCAATCCCGCCCGCCCTTGATGCCCTTCACCTGGCGGAACTCGGGCAGGTAGCCGTTCTTGTTGCCGGGCCAGCCGACCCAGCTTGTGAGGTTGCCCGCGCTGTCAAACTCGCACTGGTACCACGACGCGTACGGGCTCTTCCTGCCGTTCTTCCGGATGTCCTGGAAGGCCCAGAACTCGATCCCCGTGTGGTTGAAGCAGCCGTCGATGATGACGCGGATGCCGCGCGCCTTGCAGGCGGGGAGGAACGTCTTGACAAAGTACTCGTCCGCTTCCGTCCACACCCACGTCGCGGGGTCGTCAGTCTCGGGCGTGCCGTCGGCGTTCAGTGGTGCCCGGTAGTAGCCGCTGTCGATCGGCTGGCTGGGTCCGTTCGCGCCGAGGGCTTCGTCGATGTGGCGGTAGTCGGTCGCGTCGTACTTGTGCAGGCTCTTGGCCTGGAAGATGGGGTTCAGGTAGATCGCGGTGATGCCCAGGTCTTTGAGATCATCGAGTTTCTGCGTCAGGCCCTGGAGGTCGCCGCCGTAGCGGCGGTCGTAGATGACGTCGTAGAGGGAGCCCGCGCGGTGGGGCCTGTACTTGTTCCCTTCGATGCCGCGGCGGGCGAACATGGCGTCGAGTTCGCCGGGCTGGACCTTGTACCAGTCGCTGCTCCAGCCGGCGAGGAAGACGCCAGGGCCGCGGGGGTCGTTGGCGGGGTTGCCGTTGCGGAAGCGCTCCGGGAACACCTGATACCACACCGCCCCCTTGGCCCACGCGGGGACCTTGACATCAGCGGAGCGTTCATGCTCTGGCGGCTTGGGTGTCGGCTGCATGGCACATGAAGGGAACGCAACGCACGCAACCATCACAACGGCGGCGGGCACACAGGGGCGGAGATTCATGGGGACAGTTTAGAGCAACAACGTCCGCCTTCGCTGCGGAGCAGCGCCCGACTGTTACCAGAGGTGCAGGCCGCCGCTGCGGCGGACGGAACTTCTGGAAAGCGATCACCTTCACATCTCGACCCCGGCTGGGGTCGGCGAACCCGCATGTCTGTGATGGTCAATCAGGCCGCCACTCGACGGCGTCCTCATTCACCTGATCCCCTTCCCTCACAAACCCCGCCCCGATCACCCCGGCCTCCCCGACCGTCCAGATGTCCGGCGACAGGACCGTGACGCTCGGGTAGTCGACACCCGCGGAGAAGTAGGACAGGCGGTCGGTGGCACGCATGGCCTTCAGGCTGTTGCCTCCGACGGTGCCGACCAGGACCGATGCGTGGTCTGGGTCCACACGCGTCATGACCCAGGCACGGTGCGGCGCGCCTGCGCCCCGGCCGCGGGCGATCGCCGCGGGCGACACCGGTTCCGGAGTCGGAAGATCGAGGTATCCCCACGCCGCGTTGAGCGACCCGTTGCCGTACAGGATCAGGTTGTACGGCGCGGCCCGCCGCTGCTTCCAGTCTTCGAGAAACTCGTCATCCCTCGCAACACGCGCGGTGCCGTTGCCGCGGTACCACCACTGTTCTGCGTCAAACCGTGCCTTCGCGTAGGCCCAGCGGACCTCTTCCTCGGTCCCCCGTGTGCCGTAGACCAGCACGAAGCGGTTGTTAAACACCCGCTTGAACGAGCCGGGGTGGAAGTGGTCCGGCCCGAGGGGTGAGGCGGGCTGCGCCGCGGCGTCTGGCTTCTCTGGCAACAAGTGCTTCGCGAACATCTCGAACATCGGCGGCCAGTCCACGCACACGGCGCCCCACTTCGTCTGGCCCTCCGGGCCGACATTGGCTTTCTTGACCGCGTCATCATCCCACCAATGCCCCGCACCGGGCTGCTCGTGGAACTCGAACGGGATGCTCAGTTTCGTCAGTTCCTCCCGCGCCCGCCGGGCCTCACTCACGGGCACGTTGTCGTCGGCGTCGCCGTGGAGGATGTAAATGCCCTTGGGCCTGCTTTCCTCCCCCCGCAACCGCGGCAGCAGTGAGATCGTGTCGCTGAGCGAGATCACTTCCCGGAACTTCTGCATCACCGGGTCATCACCCACCGGCCCAAACTTCTGGCCCACCGCGCTCATGTACGTGCTGAAAGAGAGCCACCCCGCGCTCGGCGCAATCGCCGCGAACCGCTCAGGATACAGGCACCCCAGTTGCCACGTCCCGTGCCCGCCCATGCTGTGCCCCGTGAGATACTGGCGGCGCGGGTCGGTCTTGAACTCCTTGGTCACAAAGTCCATCGCCTCCAGCGCGTCGATGCGCCCCCAGTCCTCCCAGTCAAAGCCGAAGGGGCGGCGATTCGTCGGGCACGCGATGACCAGGCCCTGCTTCGCCGCGTACGACGCGGCCTGACTCGTTGCCTCGACGGACGCGCCGTGCACGGAGAGGACGAGGCCCGGTGCGGTGTGGGCATCATCGGGCAGCGGCGGGACAACACTGACGTACTGAACGCTGCCGTCGATGTCGCTGGTGTACGTGCGCTTGTGCCGCTCTGCCGGCTTGGCGTGGGGAATCTGAATCGCGCGATCGAGCACGACGCGGGTTCCGCCCTCGATGACGCGCACGGTGCCCCGCACCCGCACGGCGCTCGAAGTCTGACCCTCGCCCCCGCACACCGCCTCGAGGGGCAGTTTGGTCACGGAAAGTGGCTGCAGCGTGACGAGCGACACCGTGCCCATCGGGTCCAGCGCCGTCGCTGCTTCACCCGACGCCGGTACTGTGACGCTGATGGTGAGGGGAACGGTGTTTGTCGTCGCGTTGATCACCGGAACAGCGAAGTGATACCTGCCGCTCCCGATGATGTCCGGGAGTGTGAGGTCCCGCTCATTGAATTCCACCTCCCCCTGTGGCTCCTCAATCCTCGCCCTCAGTTCGCCGCGGTTCGCGTGCTGCAGGATGATCTGGTTCGCGCCCTCGTGCAACAGGATCGGCAGCCGGACATACCCGAATGAGTACGGATCCCCCACGCGCGGCTCGCCGTTCACGTACGCCACGCCGTGCCCGCTGGCCTCCAGCATCATGACGCGCTCACGCTCGCTGTGGACCGCGAACAGCACGTACGTGCCGCGTCCCATCTCGCCGAAGGTGCCGGAGGCCTGCATGCCTTCGCCCTTCACCTCGCCCTTGGCTTCTTTCCATGCCGCGGTGGTCGGGCCGCCTTCCTTGAGCAGCGCGGCGGGGATTGGCAGCGTGTCGCCGGCCCTGGGGTTCTTCGTGGGGTCACCAAGCACACCGTCCACCATCGCGGCAACGACGCCGTCGATGTTGATCGGCCGGCGCGCCCACTGGCTGACGCTGTCGATCGCGAGCCCGTCGGAGAGGGCGAGCGACTTCGCGTCCGCGCGGAGCGTGAGGTCGGCGACCACAGGCGATGATGCGCCCAAGAGCACGCACACGGCCACAAGGTTCTTCATCACGCTTCGCATTGCGATGCTCCAGTCTGACCGCGGAGTTTTGGAGAAGGAGCGGACCGACGCCGAGGGAATGGAGTGCTCACCATTCCGACACTTCTCCACGTTCCTCCGCTTCCCCTCTGCACCTCCGCGATGTGCATTCTTCGTGTCTCCCCGCCCGGCCGTGCCTGGGACGGCGTGCGCTGCCGGCCTCAGGTCGCCACCAGTTCCGCCCACGCCTGCACCAGCCTGCGCCCAATATCCCCCACCACCGCGTCGCCGATAGCCTCGCGCTCCACGCGCACGACCGGCAGCACGCCCCAACTGCTGTTGGTGAGCAGCACCTCGTCGGCGTCCAGCACATCGCCGATCGTCACCATGCGCCTCTCGACGTCGATCAGTTCGCTGTCCGCCCAGTCCATCACCCACTTGCGGGTGATTCCGGGCAGCACGGGGCTGGGGAGGGCCCTGCGCGGGTCTGAACCGGCCGGAGACTGTGGAGAGGCTTCGCCGGAGCCAAAGTTGATCGCCTCGTCCTGCTCGCGCTGGGCCGCGTCGCTGCCCGGTTCCTCGCCCCGGACGAGCGGCGTGATGAGCACGCCCTTCTTCACGAGGAAGGCATTGCTCACGCAGCCGCCCGCGAGGTGGTTGCTCACCTGGAAGACCAAGGCCTCCGCCGCGCCGCGCGTCGCGGCGAGCTGGAGTTCCCGCAGCCGCGGCCAGTACGACAAGGTCTTGTGTCCCTCGAAGGGGTTCAGCGGGTTGGCCTTGAGGTCCGCGATGGAGACCGCGACGCCACGCTCGAACATTTCGCGCGGGTACTGCGTCGCCGGCTGCGCGACGATGAGCACGGTGGGCTGTTGCGCCGCCCCGCCGCCACCGCCGCCCCCACCCCGTCCGAGCATGTTGAGGTCGCCGCCTGTAATCGTGAGCCGCACGCGGAAGTGCGCCTGGTCGGGCATTTCCATGCTGGCCCGTGCTGCGGTGCGGGAGACCGCTTCTTCCAGTGCCGCGGTGCGGAGCGCATCGGACAGGCCCAGCACTCGCGCGGACTCGGCGAGACGCCGCATGTGCTCGGGCAGGTGCATGACGCGCACGCGCTGGAGTGCTTCAACCTCCGCGTCGGTCTTTGCCGCCTGGCCCCCGGGCGAGGTGGCCACCTGCCCCACCACCGCCGTCATCGTCTCAAAAAGCCCGACGCCATGCTGGAACCCAGCGTCAAAGGCCGAGACAAAGGCCTCGTCGCGCGAAAGGAACCTGCCGTTGAGGAAAACAGTCGCCATGAACACGCAGGGTACGCGTTGGGTCCACTGTTACGCCCGCACGCCCACGGCCGCGGCGACCTGCTGGAGCGGGATGGGCTGCGCTGTCTGCTGCCCCGTCGCCATGTCCTTGATCGTGGCGTGCGTCGCGCTCTCGACGATCACGGCGAAGCGGGCCTTGAGCGACCCCGCCTCCTGCAGCAGCTTGCCCACGTTCCGTGTCTGCTTGTAGGTGTGGCGCGCGTGCACGCCCACGGCCCGCAGCCCGGCCACCAGCGGCTTCACCTGCGCCTCGGCCTCAGGCGTGCCGTTGCCGATGACGAACACGTCCGGGCGCAGCCCCGCGATGGCCGCGAGCTGCTCGTCGCTCGGGAACTTCTTGCGGTCCTGCAGCACGAGCGACACGACGACATCGCCCATGCCAAAGCCCACGGCGGGCGTGGGCGGACCACCAAAGAGCTCGACGAGGTTGTCGTAGCGGCCGCCGCCCGCGATTGCGCGCTCGCCGCCGCTGGCCTCGTGTACTTCAAAGACCATGCCCGTGTAATACGCGAGGCCGCGGACGATGGAGAGGTCAAAGTCGATCCAATCGATGATGCCCGCCGCGACCAGTTCCTTCGCGAGGGGTGTCACCGCCTCGGAGAAGTACGTCAGGTCTATGACGTGATTCGTCGGCACGCCGGTGGGTGTCGCCTCGTCCACGCTGATGCGCACGATGCCCTTCTGGAAAATCTCCGCCTGGTCCTCATTGAAACCGAACGCCGACAGGGCCTGCGCGAACTGCGGCGCGGGCATCTTGCCCTTGCCGTCGAGCAGCTTGAGGAGGTCGCCCTGCCGATCCGCCGGGATGCCGCGCGACGTGAGCCACTGCGCCAGCGCCTGCCTGTGGTTCACCTTCACGCGCACGTCGGCGGGCGTGAGGCCCAGACCGGCCAGGAACGACACGCAGGTCGCGATCACCTCAGCGTCGGCCTGCGGGGATGGGTCCCCGAGCATGTCCACGTTCCATTGCAAAAACTCGCGCAGGCGGCCGCGCTGCGGGCGCTCCGCGCGGAAGAACGGCCCGGCCATGAACCACTTGGTGGGCTTGGGGAGCGCGTTGGCCTTCGCCGCATACAGCCGCGCCAGCGTGGGCGTGAACTCCGGGCGCAGGGCGTAGTCCTTCTCGCCGCCTGCGCGCGTGAAGGAGAACAACTCGCTCACGATCCCCTCGCCGCTCTTGACGGTGTAAAGGTCCAGGTGCTCGAAGGTGGGCCCGTCCACTTCATCGAAGCCGTGGAGGACGGATGCTCGGCGCCACGCCTCCATGATGAAGCGGCGGCGGGCGGCGTCCATGGGGTAGAGGTCGCGTGTGCCGGTGGGAGCCTGGAAGGACTTGGAAGCCGGGGATGCCATTGCGGGGAAGGTAGGGGGCGGAAACACGGGCATTGGGCGCCACTTCGCCGCTTCGTGCTTGCCGTTTTCCACGCTGTCGGGTAGCTTGCCTGCATGCCCGAGTCCCTTCCCCCTCTCGCCATGCTCGCCGCGTGCATCTGCGCTGCCGCGGGGTTGACCACAAGCGCATTCCAGTCGCACGCCCAGACCGCCACCCTCATCACCCACGGCTGGCAGTTCAACGCCTCGCAGTTCCCTGAGTGGACCATCGACCTCGCGGGCGAGGTCGCCCTGCGCGCAGGCGACGCCCGCGTCTACCGCTACCGCCCCGCCACCAACGACTGGCTGCTCCTCAGCACGACCGGCGCCGGCTCCCCGACGCACATCGTCCTCGTGGCCGACTGGATCGCCGAGTGCGGCGGTGCGGACAACCCGCAACGCGGCTACGCCGAGGGCGCGGCCGATGCGCTCTACGCCGCGTTCGCCGACCCACGCGGCGACCTCGCCGGCGTCACGCTCACCGACCGCGCGATCCACCTTATCGGCCACAGCCGCGGCGCAGTGGTGAACAGCGAGCTCGCCGAACGCTTCGCCGCCCGCGACATCCCGGTGGACCAGGTCACGCACCTGGACCCCCACCCCGTGAACGGCACCTTTGCCGAGCCCTTCACCATCAACTGGTTTGACCCCAACCCGCAGGTGTGGGCGGGCGTGACATGGGCAGACAACTACTACCGCACCGACAGCGACCCCTTCGACTTCAACGGCATGCCCGTGCCCGGCACGCACCTGCCCACGCCCATGCTCACCGATGCGATGTTCCCGGGCGCAAACACGTACGCGCACCTGGATGTGCACCTGTGGTACCACGGCACTGTCAACCCCACCTCGCCCATCGTGTGCGACTCCAGCGCGTGCATCTCTGCTACCAACATGCCAACGTGGTACCCGCTGGGTCGCAGCGCGGAGGGGTACCGCTACAGCGCGCTGGCGGGCGGCCAATCGCTCCGAACATCCGCGGGCGTGTCGCCCCGCGTCGCGCCGTTGTTCCCCTCGGTCGTCTTCAACGGCGGCTTTGACCAGGGCAGCATGGCGGGCTGGCACTACCACGGTGGTGGCGGTGGCGCTACGGCCGTCACACAGGGGTCCGGGCACGCCCTGCGGCTCAACCCTGGATCGGAACGGACCCACAACGCGTTCGTCGCGCCGCTCGTGCCCAGCGTCGTGCAGTTCCAGGCCGCTCGGCCCGCCGCGGCAGGGAACACGCTGATTGTTTCGCTCAGCAGCGCCGGTATCCCCACGCACACCTTTCCGGCAATCGATGCCAACACGCTCCCTGTTTCGCCCGCGATGCAGCCATTCCTTCCGATTCCTGAGCAGTTCCGTGGCCGCGCCTGCACGCTGCGTGTGCAGCACACCGCCGGCGCAGGGACTGGCCACATCCTCGTTGATTCCATCGCCGTCACCACCTGCCGCGACGACACAGTTACGTTCTGGGCGTTTGACCAGGGCATGAGCGAAACCTGCGGGCGGGCCGCGCTCGATGGCACGGCCGCGGGCGGCGCGGTGGTCCTCCAGTCCGCGCCACGCCTCGGCAGCCTCTCCAGCTTTGCGCTGCGTCTCGCGGGCGCACCCGCGCGCGTCAACATCCCCGCGCAACTCAGCACCAACCCACTCCCCACCGGCACGCTCGAGGCCTGGGTCATGCTCGAAGGGCCCGACCCTGCGCTCGCCGGCGGCGTGATCTTCAACTACGGCGCACCCAGCGCACACACAGACCTCCAGGCCAGCATCCTGCCCCCGCTCACCCCGGGGGACCCACTTCGCTCCATGTTGTGGATCAACAGCGGCGGCGCAGCGCCCGTGGACATGCCCGGCCTCACCATGAACTCCTGGCACCACATCGCCTGGACGTGGGACGGCTCCATGCACGAGTTCTATGTCGATGGTGTGCTGGCCAACGCCGCGGCGAGCCCCCACGCGCCGCTCTTCACCGGCACCTCGGCCCAGATCGGCAGCGACGACGACGGATCGAGCCCCTTCACCGGCCGCCTTGCTGATGTGCGCCTCTGCAACCGCGTGCTCACGCCGACCGAACTCGCCAACGGCGCATTCGCCGGCCTCGGCGGCGGCTGCGACCCGATCGACTTCAACCGGGATGGCCTCTTCCCCGACACCGCCGACATCGACGACTTCTTGAGCGTCTTCTCCGGCGGCCCCTGCAGCACAGGTAGCTGCGGCGACATCGACTTCAACAACGACGGCCTCTTCCCAGACACGCTGGACATCGACAGCCTGCTGAGTGTCTTCAGTGGGGGGGACTGCTTGTGACGACTTCTGTTTGCCATATCTTGCCTAGCTCGTCGCGTACAGCAGGAGACGTGTCATGAACGCCCGCCCGTTCGCCGTGTTGTTTAGTGTCTTTATCACGGTGCTACACATAAACGCCGGATGGGCTCAGTGCGACCCGCGATGGCTTCCCGGGGAGGGATTGCTCGGAGTCGAGCGAACTGGGCCGAGCGGCTCAACGATTGACGGATTTGTCAACAAAGTTCTGGCTTGGGACTCGGACGGAGGTGGGCCGACGCCTCTGCGGCTTGTGGTAGCGGGCTCGTTCAGTGTGGCGGGAGGAGTCCACGCGGACAATATTGCGGTGTTTGATCCGGTCTCGCAGCAATGGTCGTCGTTGGAGTCTGGAACGTTTAGCGCAGTATCGTCGCTCTCAACAATGTTGGATAACTCGCTCGTTGCAAGCGGGACATTCTTGGGATCGGCGAATTCTGTGGTTGCCCGCTGGGACGGCACTGCCTGGACTCAGCTCGGAGCTGCATTCGCTGGCACCAACCCGTGGGTGGCATCGCTTGTCATGCTGCCCAGTGGCGATCTTGTAGCCGGCGGATCGTTCACCGCCGTCGGGACTGCAACCGCGCCACGAGTGGCACGGTGGAATGGTTCATCGTGGGTGTACTTTGGTTCCCTTGGCGGCATCGTTCGCACACTCGCGGTCGCTCCTGATGGTGCCGTGTACGCGGGCGGCGACTTCCCGGGCGGAATTGCACGCTGGAATGGTGTGTCGTGGATACCCCTTGGAACGGGTATGGACTTGCCGGTATATGCGGTTGTGTGCAGGCAGAACGGTGACGTTATTGCGGGCGGCACCTTCACTACAGCTGGTGGAGTGGCGGCGTCCAACATCGCGCGATGGGACGGTGCATCGTGGTCGGCCATGAGTGGTGGCACCAATGTGTATGTGTCGTCGCTTGCCGTTCTCCCAAGTGGAGACGTGGTTGCCGGCGGCGCTTTCACGTCGGCAGGGGGATCTCCGGCACAGCACATCGCGAGATGGGACGGTGCTCAATGGCACAGCTTCGACACAGGCGTCGATCGTACCGTCACTGCGATCACTCCTTTACCAAACGGGGACTTGATTGCAGGCGGGTACTTTGAGAGCGCTGGCGGCATCGGAGTCAACCGAATTGCTCGCTGGAGTGTCGGCGCATGGTCGCCGTTGGGTAACGGATTGAGCAACTTCGTCTTTGCATTGTCAAGATTGCCGAGCGGTGAACTCGCCGTGGGAGGTCGGTTTACACATGTCGGGCCCGCGGAAACCATTCAGAAAGTGGCTACGTGGAGTCCACGTGGATGGCGTGGGCTTGGCGGCGGTTTGGATGGTGATGTCCGGTCGGTCACCTCGAGTGGTGATGGGGTTGTAGCAGGAGGTATCTACTGGGGAAGTGGCGGAGTCTACATGTACCGAGCCGCACGATGGAATGGTGTTGCGTGGGCTCCCCTTGGAACCGGCCTCAATGGCTCCGCGCGGTGCCTGGCCACGCTGACCAATGGAGACATTGTCGCGGGTGGCGCCAACATCACTCAGGCGGGCCAAGTCCCGGTGAACAGAATCGCGCGGTGGACAGACCTCGGCGGAGGATCGTGGTCCGGAATGGGAACGGGTGTAAACGGAGAAGTGGAGACTCTTTTGCCCCTCCCGAACGGGGACATTGTCGCGGGTGGAAACTTCTCAGTTGCCGGTGGCACGCCAGCGAATCGGGTCGCGAAATGGGACGGTTCCGTGTGGGTGCCACTTGGAGCAGGGCTGGGCACTGCTTCCAACAGCACCGTCCGCGCACTCGCGCTACAACCCAACGGAGAGATTGTTGCCGGGGGTTACTTCGGCACGCTGGGATACCGCGTTGCCCGTTGGAACGGGGCGATGTGGACGCCGTTGGGCCCCGGCCTGGACATGGACGTGCACGCGTTGGCGGTCTTGCCGACTGGCTATGTTGTTGCTGGGGGCTGGAACCTTCCAGGCAACACCGATCCGATGAGTCGGATCGCGCGGTGGGATGGCTCCGCATGGACGGCGATGGGTTCGGGCCTTGACGGAAACGTTCGCGCCCTCGCCCTCCTGTTGGACGGCACGCTTGCCGTAGGAGGCGAGTTTCTAGTAGCTGGCGGAGTGGTCTCGCCCTTCTTCGCGCGATGGGGATCGCCGACTCCATGCTGTGATCACGCTGACTTCAATCGTGATGGTCTGTTCCCTGGTCCATTGGATGTTGTTGACTTCCTCAGCGTCTTCTCCGGCGGCCCCTGCAGCAGCGGTACATGTGGCGACATCGACTTCAACAACGACGGCCTCTTCCCGGACACACTGGACATCGACAGCCTGCTGAGCGTCTTCAGCGGCGGCCCGTGCCTGTAAATAACCCACCTTGTTGGGGGTGTCCTGGAAGTTGTGAGCGCCCCCGCCCGAGCGGTGAACAATGTCCGCCCCAAGCCCGAGGTGCGCCCCGGCCTTGGTACGTTCGACCACCTCCGCGCCAGGAACCTTCCATGAAGACCCGCAGCCTCCTCCCCGTCATCGCCGGCCTCGCCCTCGCCCTGCCGGCGCTCGCCCAGGTCGTCACCCCCCCACCGGCGACCACGCCCACGGTGGACCAGAACATCCCCAAGCCCCAGCCCCGCAACCTCGTGCAGGCGCCGCCCGCCCGCCCCGCGCAGGCCCAGCCCGCGCAGATCGAGCTGCCCAAGGACGTGGACTACAACGCGCTGATCAAGAAGGACGGCGAGGGCAAGGTCCTCCCGCTCCCCGGCCCGCTGTACGTCGAGGCGCTCAAGGCCAACACCAAGCTCCCCTCGGACTTCTGGGACAAGGCCAAGCCCTACCTCGCCGAGCGCCGCCAGACGATGGAGTTCGTCATGATCAACAACCTCGACCTGATGGACAAGGTCGAGGACGGCATCTTCGAGAGCACCGGCTTCGACAAGACGCAGGTGGACAAGCTCCTCAACACCGCCCGCCCGCTCCTCAAGCCCGCCGCGCCCGACGTCCTCTCCAAGGAGCTCAAGGCCAAGGGCCTGCTCGACGAGGTGCAGTACCGCATCACCGAGACCCTCGTCCGCAACTACGTCCTCGCCAAGAACCCAGTCCCCGCCACCGACAAGCCCAAGGAAGAACGCGGCAACGAGTCCTTCCGCGTCCTCATCCAGCTCTACAAGATCCCCTTCGACGAGTTCGTCCACATCCACCGCGACCTCAACGAGACCGCGGCCGACAACATGCGGGACATCCTGCCCCTGCTGAACGCCGACGACGCCACCGCCAGCAAGGTGCGCGACGTCATGACGCGCCTCAAGAAGGGCGCATCCTACGAGGACAAGGCCGCGGCCATGAAGAGCCTGCGCGACGTGCTGACCGTCGAGCAGCGTAAAGAGATGTTCAAGCAGGCCGGAACGATCTGGCGTGCTGCGCACGAGAAGTGATTGGCGGCGGGGACAACCTCGGACCTGCACAAATCCAATCCAACGAAGAACGCCCGCCGGCAAGCGGGCGTTTTTTCTTTGGCGTCATGCAGGATCAAACGTGCGCCGGTAGTACCGGCAGGTGGCACGGCTTCGGCAGGCGTGGCCTGAAAGTCACTCCGGCTTCATCATCGGGAAGAGCACGACATCGCGGATCGTCCGCTGGTTCGTCAGGATCATCACGAGGCGGTCGATACCCAGGCCCATGCCGCCGGCCGGGGGCATGCCCACCTTGAGGGCGCGCAGGAAGTCGTGGTCCATCGTGCGGAAGGTGTTCTCCTCCGCCGTCTTCTCCGCGTCCAGGCCCTTGAGCTGCTCGCGGAACTTCTGCTCCTGGATGTCGGGGTCGTTGAGCTCGGTGTAGTGCGGGGCGATCTCCATCCCGGCGATGAACAGGTCCGCGCGGTCGGAGAGCACCGGGTTGTCGCGCTTGGGGCGCGTGAGCGGGCTGATGGCCGCGGGGTAGTCGGTGATGAACGTGGGCGTCGCGTGGTCGAGCTGCGCCTCGCCGCCGTGCTGCTTGTCCTCGAAGAGCTCGTTGACGGCGAGCACCGGGTCCATCGCGTCCATCGCGTCGATCGCGGCGTGCAGCGCGGCGGCGCGCCGGCTCTTGAGGAGCGCCTTGACCTTCGTGGTATCGGTCATGGGGAAGCCATACGCCTTCTCAAAGAGCGACGCGTACGACACGCGCGCGAACGGCCTGGAGTAGTTGATCTGCAGGTCGCCGAAGGGCAGGACGACATCGGAGCCGCACTGCGCGTCCGCCAACCCCTCCCCGGCCCTCCCCCCGAGGGGGAGGGAGGACACCATCGTTGCGCACGCGCGGATCAGGCTCTCCGTCATCTCCATCACCGTCTCCACGTCGCCGAAGGCGTGGTACGCCTCCAGCATCGTGAACTCGGGGTTGTGCTGCTTGTCCAGCCCCTCGTTCCTGAAGTTGCGGTTGATCTCGTACACCTTCGGCATGCCGCCCACCAGCAGGCGCTTGAGGTACAACTCCGGCGCGATGCGCATGAACAGGTTGATGTCCAGCGCGTTCATCTTCGTCACAAACGGGCGCGCCGCCGCGCCGCCCGCGAGCGTCTGGAGCATCGGGGTCTCGACCTCCAGGTAGCCGCGACCGTCCATGAAGCGCCGCACCTCGCGCACGATCGCGCTGCGCATCTCCAGCACGTGGCGCGTCTCCGGGTTCACCCACATGTCCACGTACCGCTGGCGGTACCGCAGCTCAATGTCGGAGAGGCCCGCGTGCTTGTCCGGCGGCGGCACAAGGCACTTGGCGCCGGGCGAGAGCCCGCCCGCCCACACCGTGATCTCCCCCGTCTTGGTCTTCATCACGCGCCCCTCGGCCACGATGATGTCGCCCAGGTCCGTGCCCTTCGCGAGCGCGAACTCGTTCGCCGGCACATCGCGCTGGCTCACCGCCACCTGCACGTCCCCCGTGTGGTCGCGCACCTGCATCCAGATGAGCTTGCCGTTGTCGCGGTGCAGCATGACGCGACCCGCGAGGCGCACCCGCGGCCGCGGGTCCGCGAAGCCGGGCTCCTTGCTCTTGGCGTTGAACTCCTCATTCGCCGCCTCGCTGTACGCCGCGCGCACCTGCGAAACGTTCATCAATCCTTCCTGCCGGACGCCGTACGGCTGGAAGCCCGCCTCGCGCACCTTCTCCCGGTTCGCGCGGCGTTGCACCTCCTGCTCGTGAGGTGTGGGGGCAGGCGCGGGGGCAGGGGGATTGGCGGGGTTGGGTTGCATGGGGTGGTCCACAAGCAGGAACGGCGGCTTGGGCGCGCGGACGCCCCGCCGCGAAGGTTGTATGCGCGGAACGGTGGTCGATGGTTATTTGGTGGGGCGAACCTTGATCGAGCCGCCGACCGTGACCTCGTTCGTGCGGTTCGCGTCGCACAGCGGCTTGTTCACCGACCCGGGGGTATCGATGATCTGCTTGAGCGTGACGCCGTCGAACATCTTGATCATGGTCGCCGCCGCTGAATCGAGCTGGCGGTGCAGCGGGCACAGGTTGGAGCCGTGGTTGGCCAGCCCCAAGGGGCAGGTGGAGATGCGCTCCAGGTGCCCCACGCTGCGGATGACGTCGAGCAGGTTGATCTGGTCCGCCGGGCGCGCCAGGCGGTACCCGCCGCCCACCCCGCGCCGGCCGGTGATGAGGCGCGACGCCGCGAGCTGCTGCAGCACCTTCGCCAGGTAATTCGGGGGCACGTGCGTCACCGACGCCAGCGTGGTCGTAGGGACCAACTGGTCGGGTGCCAGTGCCAGGCAGGACATCGCGCGGAGGGCGTACTCAGTCGTCTGTGAGAACATACGGGAAAACTCCGATCGCCCATACAATATCTACAAGTCCACTATCGGTGACGGCACCGCGATGGAAATCTGGAAAATACGAAGGATAGCCAATAATATCCCGTTAATGGGTAGTTGTTTGGCCGCTCCACTTCGCTATGCCCAGCAGCCGCAAGGAGTTCAGCACGACGAGCACGGTGCCGCCCTCGTGCGCGATTACCCCCACAGACAGGGGGACATCCCGCTGAATCAGCGACCCCACCAGCGTCGCGATCCCCATCAAAACGATCACGCCGATGGCCACCGTCAGGTTCACGCGCACGGTTCGGCGGCATGCCCTGGCCAGGCGGATGGACCACGCGACCGGCTGCAGGCTGTCGGACAACAGCACGATGTCCGCCGACTCAAGCGCCGCGGCGGTCCCGATGGTGCCGATCGCCATGCTGACGTCGGCCCGCGCGAGCGCGGGCGCGTCGTTGACACCATCCCCAATGAAGGCGACCCCCCCATGGCCGTGGTCGCGGGCTTTGTCCGAGTGCATTTGAGTGATGATGTTGAGTTTGTCCTCGGGAAGGAGTTCGGCGTCGACCTTGTCAAGCTTGAGCGCGGCACCAACGCGCTCCGCGGTCACTCGGTTGTCGCCGGTGAGCATGCGGACGGGCTTGACGCCCAGCGCGTGGAGTTCGGGCACGAGTGACTGCGCGCCGGGGCGAACGGAATCCGCCATGATGAGCACGGCGGCCTCCCCGGCCTCAGGATCGGCGGCGTTCTGCCGCGCGATGACCACGCCGATGTGGCCGCGATCCTGGATTTTCCCGAGCACCTCGATCACGCGGGCCCGGAGGCACACCGGCACGAGCGGCTCGACGAATGTCCATCGCCCGAGGCGGACGACCGCACCGTCCACCATTCCGGAGAGCCCCTGTGCGGTCGTGTGATTGAGATTCTCGATGGGCGTGGGCGTGATGCCGCGGGCTTTGGCCGCCTCGCGCACTGCGGTTGCGATCGGGTGCGTGGAGTCGGCCTCCAGCCCGGCGGCAATGGCGAGCAGGCGCTGACCGTCGGACCATGCGACCGGGTGCATCTCGTAGAGGCGCGGCTTGCCGAAGGTGAGGGTGCCAGTCTTATCGAGCGCGATGCTGTTGATGCGGGCGAGGCGGTCGAGTGCGCTGCCACCCTTGAAGAGCACGCCCGCGCGGGCGCCGCGGGCGATGGCTGCGAGTGTGGCGGTGGGCGTCGCGATGACCAGCGCGCAGGGCGACGCGACGATGAGGAGTGTGATGGCCGTGATGAGCGCGCCGGAATGCCCATCCTCGCCCACCCACGGCTGCTTGAGGACGAAGTGCCACACAAGGAGCACGGTAACGGCGAGCACGATGACGCCGATGCTGTAGGGTTGGCTCAGCTTGTCGATCAGGCGGTGGATGGGCTCACGCTCCTCGCGGGCCTGGGTGACAAGGTTCAGGATCTTCTGGAGGCTGCTCTCGCTGGCGGGGCGCAGCACGCGGGCCTCGATCGGGTCATCGGTGTTGATCGTGCCGGCGAAGAGTTCGTCGCCCACCTTCACCTCGCGCGGGATGCTCTCACCCGTGATCGCCGACTGATCGATGGACGATGCGCCGACGGTGAGTTCGCAGTCCACCGGCACGCGCTCGCCCGGGCGGATCTTCAGGACTTCGCCCGCCACAAGGCTCTCGGCGGGCGCGGGTACCCAGCGCCCATCGCGCTGCACGAGCGCCTCAACCGGCATGAGGGAGTGGAGCGCCTTGACCTCGCGCTCCGTGCGCTCCATCGCGAGCCCCTCGAGCGCACCAGAGAGGGTGAACAGGAAGAGGAGCAGCGCGCCCTCGCCGGGGTGGCCGATCGAAGCCGCGAGCACAGCGCCAACGACCATGAGCACGTCGATATCGAACGTGAGCTTGCGGAGCGCGTCCCACGCGGCCTTGCAACCAAAGACCAGGCCCACGCCCAGGCTCACCCAGAACCCGGCGACGCCCCACTCCACCTTAAAGCCCGTGTGCAGAACAACCCCCGCGAGCAGAAACACGCCCGCGATAATGGAGCCGATCAGTTCGCCCTTGGGTTGGAAGAGTTTGCCCAGCATGGGTGTGCAGCATTCTTCGATGCCGCTGCGGCGTCGCGGCGACCACTTCCGCCCGCGAACAGCAACATGAGACTGGGTCTCATGGGCTGCCCATGCCGTCGTCGTTACTGGATCACAGGTTCTCGCGTGTGAAAGGTTGTCTCCCGCTCGAACATCCTCGCGACCCGCAGCATCCGCGCTTCCTGGAACGCCGGTGCGACCAATTGCAGGCCAACGGGCAAGTCCCGGCCTCCCTCGGCCACGAAGCCAGCAGGAACGCTCATCGCCGGCAGCCCGGCGAGATTCACGCCCACTGTGTAGACGTCCTCAAGGTACATGGCGAGCGCATCGCTGGTCTTCTCGCCGATGCGGAACGCGGGGTTGGGGGCCGTGGGCATGAGCACGGCGTCGCAGCCGCGTCCGGTCTTCTCGCCCATGAACGCGGACTGGAAGTCCTGCAGGATGCGGCGGCGTGCCTTGAGCGCGGTGGCGTAGTACGCGTCGTAGTAGCCGCTGCTCAGCACGTGCGTGCCGAGCATGATGCGGCGCTTGACCTCGTTGCCGAATCCCTCGCCGCGGCTCCTGCTGTAGAGCTCCACCAGGCCTTCGCCGGGCTTGATCTGTGCGCGCCGACCGTAACGCACGCCGTCGTAGCGGGCGAGGTTGCTGGAGGCCTCGGCGAGCGCGACGATGTAGTACGCGGCGATGCCCGCGTCGGTCATCGGCAGGTCGATGTCGACAATCTCCGCGCCTAAAGACTGGTACGTCTTGATGGCGTCCGCGAAGGCCTTCGCGACGCCCGGGTGGTTCGCGCTGCTCAACGCCTGCCTGGGCACACCCAGGCAGAGCCCGGCGATGGGCTCTTCCAGCCTTGCGGAGAGGTCACCGTGCATCGCGTGGTGCTCGGGCGATGCGCTGGTGGAATCGAGCGGGTCGGGCCCGCAGATGACTTCCAGCACCGCTGCTGCGTCCGTCACGTTCGTCGTGATTGGGCCGATCTGGTCCAGGCTGCTGGCGTACGCCACGAGGCCAAAGCGAGAGATTCGCCCGTACGTGGGCTTGACGCCTACGACACCGCACATCGCGGCGGGCTGGCGGACGGAACCGCCGGTATCACTGCCCAGCGCGAGAGGGGTGACGCGCGTTGCGACCGCGGCCGCGCTGCCGCCGGAACTCCCGCCCGGGACACGCGTGGTGTCCCACGGGTTGCGCGTTGGGCCAAACGCCGAGTGCTCCGTCGATGAGCCCATGGCGAACTCGTCAAGGTTGGTCTTGCCGATCACAACCGCGCCGGCGTTGATGAGCTTCTGCGCAGCGGTGGCCGTGAAGGGCGACTCGTAGTGCTCCAGGATTCTGCTGGCGCAGGTCGTGCGGCCGCCGATGCCGAGGCCGTCACCGGACCGGTGGAGGTCCGGGCCCAGGCAGATGTTGTCCTTGATTGCGACCGGCACACCGGCGAGCGGGAGCGAGGCGCCTTCCCCCGCGGCAACCGCGGCATCGATGCGCTGAGCGTGCGCGAGCGCCTTCTCGGGGAAGGTCTGCACAAACGCGTGGACCGCCGGCTCCACGGCGTTCAACCGGGCAATGGCAGCGCGAGTGACTTCGACCGCGCTCACGCGCCGCGCCCGCACGGCGGACGTGGTCTCCGCCGCCGTCATCATGCCCGTCATGCCCCACCCCCATCGTCCAGCACTTTGGGCACTTTGACAAACCCCTCCCACCGATCGGGCGCGAGCTTCATGAGCGCGTCGTTGGACAGGGACGATCCGGGCACATCTTCGTCCATGCGGGTGTGCGTATCGCCGATGTGGGCGAGCGGTTCCACGCCGGAGAGGTCCACATCGCGCAGGCGGCTCATGTACCCCACTACTGCGGAGAGGGAAGCGCGGTACTCCTCTGCCTCGGCGTCGGAAACTTCCAGGCGCGCAAGGCGCGCGATGCGCCGGACCTCTTCGGCGCTCAGCAAGGGGTGTGCGTGGGGCGTGCTCACACATAAAGATAGAAGCCCACGGCGTGTGCTGCGCTCAGCGCCCACAATGCGGAGTGACCGCGCCCGCCCACAACCCGGTTGCAGACCCGGCGCCCGCAGCGTCGCGGGTGTGGTCGCCCGAGCCCCCCACCGTGCGCGGCTGGCTCACCCACCACTCCCGCAACCCGCTGGCGGCGCTGCTCTTTCTCGCCGCGTTCGCGTTCATCGCGTGGCAGCTTCCCAAGAGCCCGCCCGATGACTCGCTCACCATCCGCTGGACGACCCGCGGGTACCGGTGGGTGGAGGCCC
Organism: Phycisphaerales bacterium; assembly: GCA_036261855.1. Classification (GTDB taxonomy): domain Bacteria; phylum Planctomycetota; class Phycisphaerae; order Phycisphaerales; family UBA1924; genus BJHL01. Next base: position 19,102 of record DATAKA010000120.1, read on the forward strand.
ACTGGAACAGCGCGCGGCCCAAGCCCCCGGTGAACATCGGGCCACGTCGGGACTTTGCGTGGGTGTACCTCCGCGTTGAAGGTGGCCGCGTGTTTGACCTTCCGCTGGAGGATGTCAGCTATGAGCAGCAGCGGCAACTGCTCGATAAGTATCCCAATGCGCACTTCTTCAAGGTTGGCTACGTCCACGAAGTGCACCGCAAGGGGGTGTGGTACCCGTGGTTGGAGCGGTGGCAGGTCACGGTCAAGACCGAACTCATTCTGCGGAGCGCAACGCCACCAACGGACGGGGTGATGCAACTGGCCACCGAGGGCGCGGCGGAGCGCGTGCCCGGAGGGCCAAGGGTGCGGCAAGCGGTCGCTGCCGGCGGAGCGACCGGCCACCGCATTGTGCCTCAGCGCATCCTCATCAACCTCACATCGATCGTGCTGGTGGTGCTTATCGTGCGCGGCGTGGTGACCCACCGGGCGTGGCGCGGCCAGCGGCGCTGGCGGCGCGGCGTGTGTCCGGGCTGCTCGTACTCGACTGGAACAGTGCGGGCCGTGGATGGGCGGCGCACGTGCCCGGAGTGCGGCGTCAGTGCGCCGGTGGTTGAGTCGCGGGTGCAGGAGAGGTCGCGGTGACTTTGGCCAGGGCCTTCTTGGCGATGAGGCCGATGATGCCCAGGACCACGACGGTTGCGCCGATGCCCGCCGCGATCCACCACCAGGGCTTGCCCTTCGCGGCTTCGTCGGCCATCTTGCCCTGCACCTGGCTGGCGATGTAGAGCACCAGCGCGGTGCGGGGCGTCATGCCGATCAGTGTGCCGACGACGTAGATCCAGAGCGGCGTGCGGACGCTGGCGAGGACGAGGTTGGTGAGCGCGAACGGTGAGTTCGGCGGCAGGCGCAGGAGTGTCACAATGAGCAGCGTCTTGCCCTTGCTGCCGCCCATCAGGGCGTCGCGCACGGCCTTCCACTGCGGCTTTTCGTCGATCAGCCTGTTGACACGTTCAGCACTTGCGGGCCTGGCCACGGCGTACCCGATGAGCGAGCCACCAAGGAACCCCGCGAGGGCCGCGGGCAGACCGACCGCGAAGCCGAACGCCCAGCCACCCAGGATGGCGCTGGAATATGTGGGCAGGAGGGCGACACCGGCGAAGAAGGCGAAGCCGGCGATGTACATCGCCACGCCCTGCGAACCGTGCGAGCGCAGCCACTCGCCGACAATATTGATGTTTGCCAGCAGCAGGACTGACCCGGCAATCGGCAGGAATGTCGCGCCGACCGCAAGCAACGACGCCGGCCCCAGCCTCACGGCATAGTCCCACCAGGACTGTGGTGCTGGCGTGCCAGGGGTGTTCTCGGTCTTCACGTCTTCCATGCGCTGCTCCCGCCCGCGCGCGGGCCGCGAAGCCTAGACTCATCCGTCCCGAAACGCACCGGAGTTGTTCGTCAAGCGCCATTCCACCTCGGGTGAAAGCCCGCGATCGGAGATTGATCCATGCTTCCCAAGCCGCCGCCCCGCGAGGCGTCCCCAGGCTTCCTCTACTGCCCCCCGTTCCGCATCTTCGGCGAGTCGATCGCCGGCGAAGCGACGTGCCTGCAGATCCCCGAGCTGGACCTGGGCTTTGACATCGGCTCCTGCCCGCGCGCTGTGCTCTCCAGCAAGCACCTGGCCATCAGCCACGGCCACATGGACCACATCGGCAGCCTCGCCTACTTCTGCTCCCAGCGCCGCTTCCAGGGCATGGGCACCGCGAAGATTGTCTGCGACGCCCGCATCGCCAGCGCCATCAAGCGCATGATGGACGGCTACGTCGACCTCGAGCGCCAGCGCACCCCCTACGAGCTCATCCCGCTCCTCCCGGACCAGCCGCTGGAGATCAAGAACAACATCCTCCTCCGCGGATTCGAGACCGAGCACACCTGCCCCTCCTTCGGGTACACGGTCTCGGAGAAACGCACCAAGCTCAAGCCCGAGTTCCTCGAACTGCCGCAGGACAAGCTGCGGGAACTCAAGGAACGCGGCACGGAAATCACCCGTTCCTTCGAGGTGCCGCTCATCGCCTACACCGGCGACACGAGCCCGGGCCCCCACCTCATCCGCGAGGACGTGCGCAAGGCGCAGCTCGTCATCAGCGAGTGCACGTTCTTCGAGCCCGAGCACAAGGAACGCGCCAAGGTGGGCATGCACATGCACCTGGACGACGTCGCCGAGTGGCTGCGCATCCTGGAGTGCCAGTACATCGTCCTCATCCACGTCTCCCGCCGCACCGACATGAACTACGCCCGGAAGCGCATCGCCGAGGTCGCCGGGCCCAAGCACGTGGAGCGTGTCCTCTTCCTGATGGACTACCGCACCAACCGCGCGCGGTACGAGTCGCAGCTCATCGCCGCGGGTGAGCCGGTGCCCACCAGGACTCCCCGCCAGAGCGTGTCAAGCGAATCTGAAGAGAACTGATACAGCAAGTGGCCCGGGCCTTGCGCAGATTCGGGTGAAGTTGGTGCCCTGCGCACCACAAGTCCGTTCCTACCACCGTTCTCCACAGGTTTTCCTCTTGTGGCTATTGACAGGTTGCTCCACCCTCTGTACGTTGCGCCCTGCGACGCAGGTTGGGTGAACCGGCGACGCGGCCAGTGTGGTGGGTGGGCCGACGCGGAGGACGCGCCGGGCCCGGCTTCACCACCGTCAAGGGTGGAATCGTGAACGGGCGAGACCAGGACATGTTCCGCGGGAGCACGCAACGGGCCGGCGGACGGCCCGGCGTCGGCAGCGTTGTGGCCGGCGGCCGCTCGGACACGGACCCCTTCCGGCAGGTGTGGAAGGGCATGATGGCCCACCTGCGGACGCAGTACACCAGCATTTGCCGCGCGTGGTTTGATGAACTCTCGCCGCTGGGCATCGAGGGTGGGGCGCTGGAAGTGCGCACCAGCACCGATGTGCACCGCGACTACCTCAAGAAGCACTGCGCCGACGCCTTCAACGACGCGGCCCGTACCGCATCGGGCCACCTGATCTCCGTCCGGTTCCTCGGACCCACCGATGCCGCGTCCGCCGGCGGTGGCGTGGCCACGCTGGAGAAGCTCGCCCGCCCCGTGGTCGTTGAGCCGCCGGAGATGGCCCCGGTGCTGGAGCCGAGCGGCCCACTGGAGCCGCCCGCGACGCAGCAACCCCGCAAGTCCGCCGTGCGGTTCCACGATTCAGCCCCGGCACCCGCCGGGTACGACACGCTGGTGGTCAACCCCGACTTCTCGTTCGAGAACTTTGTGGTGGGCCCCAACAACCGGCTGGCGCACGCCGCGGCGGTGGGCGTGGCGGTGAACCCGGGTCGCAACTACAACCCGTTCTTTGTGCACGGCGGCGTCGGGCTGGGCAAGACGCACCTCCTGCAGGCGATTTTCCTGCGGATCAAGGAAGCCAACCCGGGCGCGGTCATCTATTACACCTCGTGCGACAACTTCATCAACCAGTTCTTTGAGAGCGTGCAGACGGGCGAGATGGCGCAGTTCCGCCACCGGTTCAGGGACGCGGACGTCCTGATCATCGACGACATCCACTGCCTGACGCGCCGCGACCGCTCCCAGGAGGAGTTCTTCCACACCTTCAACAGCCTGTACCAGGCGAACAAGCAGATCATCCTGAGCAGCGACGCAGCGCCCGAGGAGATCCCCTCGCTCGAGGAGCGGCTGGTCAGCAGGTTCAAGTGGGGCCTGGTCGCCAAGATCGAGGCACCGGACTACGAGACGCGCATTCAGATTGTGAAGACCAAGGCGCGACTACGGGGCGTGGAAATGCCCACGGACGCCGCCGAGTTCATCGCGACCAACATCGATCGAAACATCCGCGAGCTGGAGGGCGCGATCGTCAAGCTCCAGGTGCAGTCGAGCGTGGACCACGCGCCGATCTCGCTGGAGCTGGCCAAGCGCGCCCTGGGCGAACTCGTCCGCCCGACGGCCGAGTACATCCCCACGCTGCACGACATCATCACGGTCGTGACGGACTTCTACAACATCCGCCTGAGCGACCTGCAGAGCAAGCACCGGCAGCGCTCGATCGCGCTCCCCCGGCACGTGTGTATGTACCTCGCACGGCGGTGCACCCGCCACTCCCTTGAGGAGGTGGGCGGTACGTTTGGGGGTCGCGACCACACGACGGTGATGCACGCGATCAAGACCGTTGAGGCCCGGATCGTGACGGATCAGGAGTTTGCGTCGGTCCTGCGCCTGCTCGAAGAACGTGCCAAGAAGGGCCCGCAGCAGACCACGTGATCACGGGATCGAATTCCCGCCGCGCAATCGACAATCTGATGTGGGAAGTCTGTGGAAGAACTGACCAGGGCGCGCGGCCGCGCGCGGTGCATTCGGGTGGCTGTAGTTCCCTGCGGCTGGTGGGCCGTCCGGGGCCGAGCGCCCCCGAGCGCCAGCAACAGGACAGTGACAGGGACTTCAGAACGGCATTGGTGTGAAAGTACTTTGTTTTTAAGTGCTTAGATCGTCTTGTGGGTTGTTCTCCACAGCACAACAGGACTGACAAAACACGAAGAAGATAAATCTCTCTTGGTGAGGTAAGGAAGGCAGCAAAGCCACCGCACGCGAGACGCCACCTATGAAGGGCAACCCACACCGGCCGGATTGTGAGCAGTTGGGGGGAATCTGCGGTCACGGTGCTGGCTGGCACGAGCCGCACCAGACGGTCGTCCGCTGGGCGATTGTCCCGCTCTGCAGGGCTTGGCCGCACTGGAGGCAGGGCTGGCCGGCCCGACCATAGACGCGGTGGGAGGTCTGGGCGGCCCCTTGGGCGCCGTCGGCGTTGCGGTAGTCGCGGATGGTGGATCCACCTGCGGTGATGGCGGCTGCGAGTATGTCGCGGACGGCCCGGGCAAGCGACTTCCAGTGGTGCCCACCAAGCTGGGTGCAGCGGGTGCGGGGGTCGATCTTGGAAAGGAACAGAGCCTCATCGGCGTAGATGTTGCCGACGCCGGCGACGATGGACTGGTCGAGCAGTGCGGCCTTGACCATGCGGGTGGATGCCCGGAGCGCGGCATGGAGGCGGTCGCCGGTGACTTCCAGGCCGTCGGGGCCAAGGTTGTTCCAGCGGAGCGTGTGAAGCAGGGCGTGGGCGGGGAAGGTCCACAGACCGCCGAAGCGGCGGGGGTCGCGGAACTCGAGGATCGACCCGTTGGCGAGTGTCCACGTGATGTGCGTGTGTGGGGCGCGTGGGGTGGGGCGGCTGGGAAGCACGAGCAGCGAGCCGGTCATGCCGAGGTGGACGCAGATCGTGCCGCCGGACACACCGGAGATGGCGAGCTGTTTTCCTTTGCGGGTGATGGCGTGGATGGCATCGCCCTTGAGCAGGTGGGCCGGGCGAGCGGGCACAATTCTGCCGGCAGCGTTGAAGCACTCGCAGATGTCCGCGCGGTGGACCTGCACCGTGATCACCCGCTGGCCAACGAGGTGTGGCAGCAGCGTTTGGCGGAGGCATTCAACTTCGGGCAGCTCAGGCATGGGGCGGTGTCTTCCGCGGACGTGCCGCCTTCTTGGCGGCGCGGCGGTGCTCGAAAAACTCGGTGAGGAGGCGGCCGCACTCTTCCGCGCGGACGCCCGCGATGGCGCGGACGCGGTGGTTGAGCCGTTTGTCGGCCAGCAGGTTGCCGAGGGAACCCACAAAGCCAGCCTTGGGGTCGCGTGCGCCGTAGACGACGCGGCCCAGGCGCGCGTTCACGATGAGTCCGGCGCACATGGCGCAGGGTTCCAGGGTGACGACGAGGGTGCAGTCATCGAGGCGCCAGTCGTTGCGCGCGCGGGCGGCGTCCAGGATGGCGGTGAACTCGGCGTGGCCCGCGGGTGTGCGGAGGGCCTCGCGCGTGTTGGCGGACTCGGCGAGCAGTTCGCCCGTCTGCGTGCGGTACACAACCGCGCCGACTGGTACTTCGCCCTGCTGCGCAGCGCGCTGGGCGGCCTTGATGGCCCGGGCCATCATGCGCAGGTCGGTGGGCGTTGCAGCGGACGCGGGATCAACGTCACCGCCGCGCGGTCGTGCCGCGCGGACGAAGGTGAGCCAGAAGACGCCGGGGGCCATGGACGACCGTAGTCACGGGCGGTCGTCATCGTCCTCGGTGGTTTCGCCCGTCTTTTCAGGCAGTTCCGGGACGGGCTTGGGCTTCCCGGCGACACGGTGCGCGGGGAAGATCCAGAGGAGGACACCGCCGAGTTCGTAGAGCGCGTAGAGCGGGATCATCATCGCCATCATGCTGGCGGGGTCGCCGGGCATGACGGCCGCGGCGATGACGGCGCAGATGAGGATGGCGTGGCGGCGGTACTTGCTGAGGAATGCCCGGTCGACGATGCCGGCCCAGCCCAGGAGGAGGACGATGAGGGGCGTCTGGAAGGCGCCGGCGAAGGCCATGATGAGCGTCAGCATCATGCTGAGCAGATCGCTCACGCGGTACTGCTGGCGGATGTTGGCCTCGCGGTACATGTCGATGGAGAGGACGCCCGCGGTGGTCTTCTTCGTTGGGTCGGCCGGGGTGACGCAGATGCGGAGCTTGTGGAGGGAGGTGTTGACCCACATCTCGCCGGGCTTGGGGGCATCAGGATCAACTTCCACCATTGGGATGGTGGAGAGCGTGATGCCCGGGGGCAGCGGCGCGGTGGGCACGGGCTTGGTGCCCAGTGATGTGCCGAAGGTGATGAGGAACGTCAAGATGAGGGGGAGGACGACCTTGAAGAGGAAGAAAACACCGGTGGCGGTCAGGATGCCGGAGAGGGGTACCAAGAAGTAGACGAACCGCTTCTCGTGCTTGTGCAGGCCCGGGGACACGAACTTCCAGACTTGGAAGAAGATCCACGGGCTCCCCACCACCACCGCCGCGATGATGCTGACGCGCATGTACGCGCTGAACGTCTCGAGCGGGCTGAAGGCGGTGATGTCCGTCTGTTCGCCCCGCTGGAGCGCATCGCGGGCGGGCTGGAGCACGAGGTCGAGCAGCCAATCACCAAAGTAGAACGCGGCGACGACGATGGGCGCGAGGCCCAGGAGCGCGAAGACCAGCCGGCGGCGCAGCTCGTCGAGGTGCTCACCCAGGGTCATGTGCAACGCGGCGGTGTCGGTGGAACTGCGCATGGGGGGCTCGCGGAGGGGGCGTCAAGGAAGGCGGGCTGAGCGTACGCCCTTCCAGGTTCCGAACGGCTTGCGGTGGGTCTCAGCACCAGCATGGCGTGCAATCGCGGGGCGTGAGCCCCCAACAGGATGGGGGAAACGGATGACGGAAGTTGTGTGGGCGCGCATCTGAGTTGGGCGAAGAACGAGGACGGGCGGGCAGTCCGGGCGGGGCGGTCGCACGGGAGCGGCGTGAGTGGAGCAGCAGCGATCAGCGGGTGATCACGAACCTGCCGGCCATGGGCTGGACCAGGACGCCCTGCGCGCGCTGTGGCAGGAGCACCGGCGCTGGGTGGCCGCGATTCTGATTGCGCACAAGCCGGCATGGGCGGACGTGGACGACCTGCTGCAGGACGTCGCGGTTGCGGTCGTTCGCAAGGTGGGCGACCTGCGCGACGCGAATGCTCTGAAACCCTGGCTGCGGGCGGTGGCGATCAACGCGGCGAATGCCGCGGCACGTGGCGGGAAGAAGCGTGCGGCGTCGCTGGATGCGGTCGGCGAAGCCGGTATCGCAGGCCGAATTGGCGAGCCCGGTGTGCCCGCGAGCGGGTCTGAGGTCGTTCGCATCCGCGATGAGGCGGCCCGCCTGATGGAGCTCGCCAGGCAGTTGCCGGACGGGTACCGCGAACCGCTGCTTATGAAAGCGGTGCAGGGGATGAGCTACCGCGAGATTGGGGAGGTGCTGAACCTGCCCGAGACGACGGTGGAGACGCGGATTGCGCGTGGGCGGAAGATGCTCCGAGAACTCGCGGAAGCCGGCAAGGGCACCCCGGCGCCGGTGTAGCGGGATTCTGCGGTTTTTTCAGCTTCTTTTGTCTTCTTTGGTCCCGCGTTGACTCTGTGGCGAGTGTTTTCTGCCGGGGGCGTGCCGGGCGCGCATCTTGGTGAATAGGACCCATGAACATCAACCTGAACAACCCGAGCGTGAACGACGAGCCGATGGGGCGGGATGACGCGGACCTCCTGATTTCCCGCGCGGTGGACGGGCGAACGAGCCAGGCCGAGTGGGTGCTGCTGGAGTTGGCCGCGGCGGAGGACCCTGGTGTGTGGCGCCGGCTGGCGCAGGCGCACCGGGACCAGGCGCTGCTCGTCAAGGGCGTTGCCCGCGCGGTGGAGCTTTCAGATTCGGTGGAGCTGCCCACACAACTGGAGGCCGAGCGGCGTGCGGCGGATCATTCCGTCTTCCGCAGCGTTCGTTCCTGGGGCGGGTGGGCGGCCGCGGCGGTCTTGATGTTCGCCGTGGTGGTGCAGACCAACCGCATCGGCGCGGTGCAATCTCCGGACGGGGGCGTGGGCGGCACGGGCACGAACATGGCCGGGCCCGCTGGGCTCGCGACTGCGGCCGATGCGTTCAACACGTATCTCAACAAGGGCAAGGAAGAAGGGCGCGTGCTGGGCGAGGTGCCGGACCAGGTGCTGGTGGACTCGCGCCCGGCGCCGAACGGCGAAGGCTTTGACGTGGTGTACGTCCGCCAGGTGGTGGAGCGGGCCCGCGTGCAGGACCTGTACCGGTTCTCTCGTGATGAGGCGGGGCGCGTGACGCCCGTGCGAGTGCGGGCACAGTCGCAGCAGTTGCCAACGGTGTACTGAAGTGATTCTTTGATTCATCGAACCATCCGCGGCGGGCGGGAGTGCCGCGGCGCAGACGACAAGGAGACGCAGTCATGTGCTTGAATGAAACGACGGATCGGTGGGTGAAGGTGGCCGCGACGCTGGCGTTCATCGCCGGTACGCTCAGCACACTGAAGGAAGCCACCGCGCAGGACAACTCGAAGGAGCAGGTGCGGGAGCGCGAGATCCGCGGCGACTTTGATCAGCGCCTGGACGACGATGCGAAGGCGGAGGTGCAGTCCAACACGACGGTCTCCATGACCGAGTCGATCGACGGCACGTCGTACTCCGTGCGGATGCAGGGCGGGAAGACGACCGTCGAGCGCGACGGCAAGAAGGTTTCCAAGGACCGCTACCGCATCGAGGGCAACCGCGTTGAGTTCCTCGACAAGGACGGCGAGGTTGAGCACACGATGACGCTCCCCTCCGTGGGCAATGGCGGGCAGAACATGTGGCGTGTCGCGCCGCGTGCGCCGCGCACGCCGGTGGCCCCGATCGCGCCCCGCGCGCTCGCCCAGGTCGAGAACCCCCCGCCGGTGATGCTGGGCATCACGATGAGCAACGACGACGACGGTGCGAGGATCGATTCGGTCCGTGAGGGGCTGCCCGCCGAGAAGGCCGGCCTGCGCGAGGGCGACGTCATCATCAAGATCGGCGACGAGGACGTCTCGGACCAGGCGGACGTGCGTGCCGCGCTCAAGAACCACAAGGCGGACGAGAAGGTCGACGTTATCGTGCTGCGCGACGGCGACAAGAAGACGATCGGCGTGACACTCGAGGCGTGGGACGATAAGAAGCTGGGCGTCCACGAAGCCCCGCAGGTTTGGACGGTGCCGGGTGCGCCCGCCGCACCGGGCGTACCGGGCTTCGAGGGCGACATGAACAACTGGCTGCGGAACTTCACGCTCAACATGGGTGAAGACCGGGCGGAGACGCTCCGCAGCGTGCGCGAAGCCTTGCAGGCCGCGCTGGAGCAGGTGGACGGCGCCAAGGACGACATCGAGGCGATGCGCAAGGCGGCGAAGGATGGCCTGGAGTCGGCGATCAAGTCTCTTGAAGAGGCCGAGGCCACCGCGGGCGAAGGGCACCGCATGCGGCTGGTCGTGCCCGGCCAGAACGGGGACGCCCAGCAGTTCGTGATCCCCCGGATGCAAGAAGAAGAGCGCGCGAGGTCGCGGCGCGACATGGAGCGGGGCAGCGACGACCTCCGCAAGCAGATGGAGGAGCTCCGCAAGCAGATGCAAGAGCTTCGTGAGCAGTTGCAGCAGAACAAGAAGGACGACCGCTAAGACCCAATCACGGGCGCTCGGGCCCGTGTGACCAAAACACTCATCCGCACCAGGCAGGCCTTGGGGTGTTCCCGAGGCCTGTTTGGGTTTTGGATCGCGGAGGTTTGGAGAGGGGCGGAGGGACGCGGAGAGGAAACGCGTGGGCTTTATTCTCTGCTTTGGCCCTCGATCTCGGGGCTCATTCGCTGCGGTTGGCTTCTGGAATCGCCGATAAGACGGTGCGAACCGTTCGGACCCCAACCCGTACCATCACCTATGACCAACCATCCGCTCCGTTCTCCCGAGGCCGTTGCCCCTGCCCCGAGCGGCGCAACGCCCGAAGCCGTGCGGGACGTGCAGGCCGCGTATGCGCAATTGCGGGACGAGATCCATAAGGTGATCGTGGGTCAGGACGAGGTGGTCACGCAGATGCTCATGGCGATTTTCTGCCGCGGGCACGCGGTGGTGGTCGGTGTGCCGGGGCTGGCGAAAACGCTGCTCATCAGCACGATCGCGCGGGCGCTGAACCTTCAGTTCTCCCGCGTGCAGTTCACACCAGACCTCATGCCGGCGGACATCACGGGCACGGAGGTGATCCAGGAAGACAAGGCGACGGGCCACCGCGGCCTGCGGTTTGTGCCCGGCCCAATCTTCGCGAACATCATCCTGGCGGACGAGATCAACCGCACGCCGCCCAAGACGCAGGCGGCGTTGCTCGAAGCGATGCAGGAGCGGCAGGTGACGGTGGGCGGGCAGCGGCACGGGCTGCCGAGCCCGTTCTTTGTGCTCGCGACGCAGAACCCCATTGAACAAGAGGGCACGTACCCGCTGCCCGAGGCGCAGCTCGACCGCTTCATGTTCCAGATCCACATCACCTACCCATCGATGCAGGAGGAGATGGAGATCGTGCGACGGCAGAGCACGCGTGCGAACGCGTCGGTGCAGCCGGTGATGGACGAGAAGGCGATCCTGCGGGTGCAGGAAGTGGTGCGGCAGATGCCGGTGCCCGACCACGTGATTTCGTACGCCTTGCGCCTGGTGCGGGCGACGCGCGTGAAGGAGCCGATGGACCTTGGGCTGACGAGGCCCGAGAAGGTGAAGGACTACCTGGCGTGGGGCGCTGGGCCCCGCGCGAGCGAGTACCTCGTGCTCGCGGCCAAGGCGCAGGCGCTGCTCACGGGCAGCACGCACGTGACACCCGAACATGTGAAGGCCGTCGCGACGCCGGTGCTGCGGCACCGCATGATGCTGAACTTCAACGCCGAGGCGGACCAGGTGACGACGGACCACGTCGTCGCGGACCTGCTGGCGGGCGTGCCGGTGGAGGGGATGACGCCGGTGGAGAAGAGGACGTTGAAGGAAGCGATGAGGTGAGCGGTTACTCGGCGGGCTTGATGAGCCAGACGCAGTACACGCGGTCTTGAAAGTACTTGCTCGTCGGCTTTCTGTATGCCTCGTCGTAGACCGGATCGCAGATCGTGAGCATGTCGTCACTCTCTGACGAGAGCACAATCCAGTGCCATGTTTCGTTCACACGGATCATCGCCAAGGCGGGATGACCAGTGTGAAGGTGCGAGATTGCGCGTTGGGCCATCCGCTTATTGGATGACGAGACCATCTCCGTGTCGAAGCCGTCCTGCTCCAGCACCCGGAACACGTCGGGTGGGATGGTGCCTACGGACTCGGGCAGCAGACGGTACAACTCCTTGTCTGTCCCTAGGCGGAACCTCAGGCGCGCGGCTGCGGGATCAAGGCCATATGCGTTGTAAATGCAAGACACACTGCTGAGTCCGCAGGTGTGGGGCTCAGTCTGCTTCACCGGCACGAACGCTGTCGGCTTCTTTGACGGGTGCATCGGCACATCGGAACGGCCGTACTTCGCGGAGTAGTAGGATGGGGGGCCGGCGCAGAAGGGGATGAGTATGACAAGGAGCACCGCGACCACAACCACCACCGTGGTGTAGACAATCACGCGCCGGCGCCTGATGGGGTGGGGTGGGCTGTGCGCGGGAGTGCCGGGAGCGGTCGACGCTCCGAGTTGTGCAAGTTCGCGTCGCAGGTTCGCTTGTGCGCGGTGCTCCCACAGTTCGCGGCCACGGCTGGACGAGTAGACGAATGGGTTGCCCGCCATCTTCAGCAGGAATGCCTTCCTTCTCGCGTTGAACGCGTCTTCGGGCACTTGGGCATACTCGGCGCGGATCGCCAAGGAGTACCGGTCGTACTCCTCGATCGGTGCAGCGAGGATGGACAGGTCGGCATCGGCGACAAGCGCAGCTATGTCATCGGTCTGCGGCTGCGTATGCCGGGTCGCCAAAATCGCCTGCACGACGTGGCGTCGCATGTCTGCAGGGATAGGCCATTCACTGGTTATCGCTTCAAAGAGCGCGGCACTGCGATCCTCATTGTCATTACGCCCAGCCTCGTAGACCGCGTCGTGGAACCAGAGGGCGAGTTCTGCGGCCCAGCGGGCGTCGCCCGTGAGCCCAAGCTGGTCCAATGCGAACAAGGTCTGTTCGACGTGCGAGAGGTTGTGGTATGCACGGCCGGGGGTGGCGTAAGCGGCGGCGAGTTGCCCCCATGCGTGTTCGGCGGCGCCGTGGGGGACACCGAGTTCCGAACAGAGTTCATCCCAAGATGGGTGCATAAGTGAATTCAGAAGCGGCAGAGGGTGGCCGGACGGTGAATCGTACTGCGTGGAATCATCGCTACATCGAGCGATCAGCCGGATCCGTGCTAGAGATTATTGAGAATCCCAATCACTACAAAGGCCGTGACTGGTCCGGCGGCGAGAATACTGAACCAAGCGATCGTCCAGTATGCCCACTTCACGCAGCGGCGCAGCCAGTCGCGCTTGACCCAGAGAACAACGACGGCCGAGAAGCACAGAGCCGCGGGCAGGAAGTCAACAGGCTGCACCGCAGGCGTGTTCGGGAAGTACGTTTGGCGGAACGCGACCATGACGCTCGCGACGAGGCCCCACGAGACAGCGCCGACCGCGTAGACCACGAGAATCCACACAACGCGCTTCGGGTTGCCGCGCCTCGCAAACTCCTTCCAGTAGTCTTGACCACACTCCGGACATAATGGGCCAACGCAGGAGGCGATGTTGTACTCACAGCACGGGCACGTAGTCATGCGGCCGCCGTCGGGGTTGTCGGGTGTCGCACTCACAGTTTCTTGAGCGCGTCCACAAGAGCATCGATGTGCTGCGTCGTGTGCGCCGCCGAGATCTGGCAGCGGAGCCGCGCGTGTCCTTCCGGCACCACCGGGTACCCAAAACCGATAACAAACACGCCTAAGTCCAGCAGCCGCTTGCTCATCGCGATGGCCTTCGCCGTGTCGTGCACGATGATCGGGCAGATGGCCGTGGGGCTGGGGAGGACGTCAAAGCCGGCGGCCTTGAGTTTCGTGCGGGCGTACTGGACGTTGTCCTTCAGGCGCTGGACGCGCTGCGGCTCGCGGAAGGTGATCTCGATCGCCTTCTTGGCGCTCGCGGCGATGGTGACGGGGAGGGCGTTGCTGAAGAGCGTGGGGCGGCCGCGCTGGATGAGGAGGTCGATGACTTGTTGCGAAGCGGCAACAAAGCCGCCCGCGCCGCCGCCCAGGGCCTTGCCGAGGGTGCCAGTGAAGATGTCGATGCGGGGAAGCGAGGGAGCGAGAGAGCGAGGGAGCGAAGAAGGGGTCGGCTCCGCACGCCCTCCTTCGCTCCCTCGCTTCATCGCTGCTTCGCTCAGCTCATCACACATCCCCCAGTGCTCGTGCGTGCCGCGGCCGAGCTTGCCCATGACGCCGTGGCCGTGGCTGTCGTCCACGACGAGGAGGGCCTGAAACTCATCGCAGAGTTTCCGCATCGCGGGCAGGTCGGCGATGGAGCCCTCCATGCTGAAGACGCCGTCGGTGACGACCCAGATCTGGCCGGTGACTTCCTTGTTGGCGCGGGCGGCCTCGAGGGCGGCGCGGAGGGACTTTTCGCCTTCGAGGACGTTGTTCTTGTAGACGCCCTTGTGGACGCCCTTCTTGATCGTTGTTGCGAGGCGGATGCTGTCGATGATGCAGGCGTGGTTGAGCTCGTCGCTGATGATGATGTCGCCGGGCTCGCAGAGCGTGGGGAAGACGGCTTCGTTCGCGGTCCAGGCGGAGACGAAGGAGTACGACGCCTCGGTGCCCATGTAGCGGGCGATCTCGCGTTCGAGCTCCCAGTGGGGCTCGAAGGTGCCGCAGATGAAGCGGACGCTCGCGGTGCCGGCGCCGTAGTCACGCAGGGCCTTGATGCCGGCCTCGATGACTTCGGGGTGGTTGGCGAGGCCGAGGTAGTTGTTCGAGCAGAAGCAGAGGACCTTCTGCTTGCGGCCGTTGCGGTTGAGGGTGATTTCGGCGTCCATCGGGCCATCGATGGTCTGGAGTTCCTTCCAGAGGCCCTGGCCCTTGAGGCTGGAGAAGAGCGTGGTGGCGCGGGCGGCGAAGGGGGTGGTCATGCGGAGAGGGTAGTGCGAGCGGGGTCGTGGGTGCCCCCGGTGATCAGGCGCGCTCCACGGCCGAAGGTCATGTACGACCAGATCCAATCCATAAACACCAGCACCTTCGCCCGGAACGAGATCAGGTACGCGATGTGCAGCAGCACCCAGAAGAGCCACGCGGGGAAGCCGCCGAAGTTGCCGCCCAGGATGTGGGCCACCGCGCGGGCGCGGCCGATGGTGGCGAGGGTGCCTTTGTCCACGTAGCGGAAGGCCGGGCGCGGACCCGGGCGGCCGCCGGCTTCGGCCGCGATGATGCGCCCCACAAAGGCCCCCATCTGCATCGCGCCCGGGGCCATGCCGGGGACCTGGGTGCCATCGTTGTCCTTGATGTGGGCGAGGTCGCCCGCGACGAAGATGTGGGGGTGCCCGGGCACGGAGAGGTCGGGCTGCACCATGACCCGCCCGGCGCGGTCGAGTTCGGCACCCAGCGACGCGGCGACCGGGCTTGCACGCACGCCCGCGGCCCAGAGCACCGTTCGGGCGGGGATGCGTGATGTGCCAGCGGGGGCTTCGAGAGTCACGCCCTCGGCGTCGATGTGTGTGACGCGGGTCGAGAGGCGTACGTCCACGCCAATCTCCCGCAGGTCGTGCAGGGCGCGCTCGGAGAGGGGGTGTGGGAAGCCGTTGGGCAGCACGCGGTCCACTGCTTCCACGAGGATGACGCGGGCGTCCTTGGTGTCGATGCTGCGGAAGTCGCGCCGGATGGTGGTGAGCGCGATCTCCTTGAACGCGCCGGCGAGTTCCACGCCGGTCGGCCCGGCGCCCACGATGACGAAGGTGAGGAGTGCGGCACGCTGCTCCGGGTTGGTCGTGCGCTCGGCTTCTTCGAACGCGAGCAGGAACCTGCGCCGGATGTCGAGGGCGTCTTCGATGCTCTTGAGGCCCGGGGCGTGGCGCGACCAGTCGTCGTGCCCGAAGTAGGAGTGCGTTGCGCCGGCGGCGAGCACAAGGAAGTCAAAGGGGACTTCTTCTGTCGCGCCGCCGTGATCCGCGGGCGCGAGCGTGACCACGTTCTTCGATGCGTCAATGCTCGTCACTTCAGCGAGCAGCACGCGGGTGTTTGTCTGCCGGCGCAGCACCGAGCGGATCGGCGCGGCGATCTGGGCCGGGGACAGGGCCGCCGTGGCGATCTGGTACAGCAGGGGCTGGAAGACGTGGTGGTTGCGCCGATCGATGAGCGTGACGTCGGCCGGCGCGCTGCGCAGCGCGCGGGCGCACGCAAGGCCAGCGAAGCCGCCGCCGACGATGACTACCCGTGGGCGTGTCATGGGGCGAGGGTAGCGGCGGGCATCACCCGCCCGCGTTTCAGCACTCTCACACACCAAGCATCGCGCGCTTCTGCTTCACGAACTTCAGGTGGTGGTTCACGTGCTCGACGTACATCGCCACCATCTCACCGAGCGTGACCCTGCCCCGCTGATTGTGGATGCCGTGGCGGGCGAAGTCCTTCTCTGGAACACGGGAAAGCCACGCCGCGGTCCAGCGGCGGTTCATCTCAAAGAGGGCCAACGCCTGTCCCAGGTCATCACGTTCGTACGACAGGTGCCTCACGAACGCGGACTCGTCGTAGGCGATGATGAGCGGCGGGGTCTCCTCGCTGGCGATCCGTCGCATGCGGTGGGTCGCGGCGAGGTCGCTGTCCAGAAGGTGAACACCAATCTGCCGGAGTGACCACGTGCCGGGGATCGGGAACGCATCGAGGTGCGGGGCGGAAAGGCCGGCAAACGCGGCGTTCACGAGCGTTGGGCCCTGTGCGTATGCGGCGATATCGGGCGAGGTGGTCATGATGGCTTCCTTGGGGCGATGAAAGGGGCGGTTGCAGTCGTGAGATGCCGACCGAGCGAAGTCGTCGGATCACGTGACCGATTCTCCACGTACTGTTGTCGGTGCTTGTCCTCACCATTATTCAGGGCCCCAACAAAGGCCGCAAGTTTGAGCTGCCGGACCACGAGCCGCAGCTCATCGGGCGGTCATCGGAGGCACTCCTCCTGGATGACAGCGCGATCTCGCGCAGGCACGCCGAACTGACGCCCGATGAGGGGCTGTGGTACATCCGGGACCTGCAGTCGCAGAACGGCACGTTCGTGAACGGCCAACGCATCCACGACCGGACGCGACTGCGGCCGGGGGACCAGGTGCGCGTCGGCCAGACGCTGCTGGTCTTTGGCCAGTCAGAGACTAGGAGCCCGGACGTCGTCCGCCTCGTGGGCCCGCAGCGGATGGAATCGACCATTGAGCGGACGCTCCCCGCGAAGTCGCCCAGCGCCAACGACGAGTCGATGATCCTGGCGCTGCCCGACCCGCGTGCCGCGGCGGTGGAGCACCTGCGGGTCATCTACAAGCTCACATCAATGCTCACGACGCGCGTCATGCACCGCGCGGACATCCTCGATGTGCTCATGGACCTGGTGTTCAGTGAGTTCGCCCCTCAGCGCGGCTGCATCATGCTGGCGCAGAACGCGGCACCGTCCCCGTTTGCAAGCCCGGCCGGCGCGAGCGTCACTGTGTCCGAAACACTGGGCGTCTTTACGCCCGCCGTTGTGCGGTACCGCGAAGCACCGCTGGACCCGGAAGAGGCAAAGATCCACGTGTCTCGCACCATCCTCCAGCACGCCCTCACCAAGGGCGAGGGCGTGCTGAGCGCCAACGCCATGACCGATCCGCGCTTCGCGAAGGGCGACAGCGTGCAGCGGGGCCATATCCGCTCGGCGATCTGCTCGCCCATCCGCTACCGGGAAACAACCTACGGCGCGATCTACATCGATTCGTCCATGGCGAACTACACGTTCACGCAGGAACAGCTCGCGCTCCTCAACGCGATCGGCCAGCACGCCGCGCTCGCGCTCGCCAACGCGGACCTGTACCAGCAGAAGCTCCAGAGCGAGCGTCTCGCGGTGATGGGCGAAACCGTCGCGATGCTCTCGCACAGCATCAAGAACATGCTGCAGGGCCTGCGGGGCGGGGCGGACGTCGTGGAGATGGGCCTCAAGAAGAACGACACCAGGCTCGCCGCGGGCGGCTGGCCGATCCTGAAGCGCAACCTCGACCGCATCATCGGCCTCACGCTCAACATGCTCGCGTTCTCTCGCCCGCGACGCGTGGAACTGGAACTCACTCCACTCACACCCCTCATCGAAGAGTGCGCGCAGCTCCTGGAGCCCGCGTGCGCCGCGAAGCAGGCCGCGATCATCGTGGACGTGGATGCGGACCTGCCGCCGATCCCCGTGGACCCCCCACTGCTGCACCAGGCGCTCATGAACCTGCTGACCAACGCCGTCGAGGCCGCGCCCGAGGGCGCGGGCGTGGTGACGGTGCGCGTGAAGTACCACCAGCAGCCGCCAGCGCCGTCCATGCGGTCCACGATCACAGGGGCGTATGTGGAGCTGGCGGTCATCGACAACGGCCCGGGCATCCCACAGAGCAAGCAGCCCTGGGTCTTTGAGCCGTTCAACACCACCAAGGGCGTCAAGGGCACCGGCCTGGGCCTCGCCGTTGCGCGACGCGTCGCACTACAGCACGGTGGGTCGCTCGTGCTCGAGAGCACCGAGGGCAAGGGGGCGACATTCCGCATGCTGCTGCCGATCGAGGGCCACCCGACGATGGACCCCTCGGCCACGGCGCACTAAAAAACCGCCCGCCAATGTGGCGGGCGGTCGTGTGCGCAAGTGCGCGGAATGCTTACTTGTTCGTGGGCGCGGCTTCCGCAGGCTGCCCAAAGAACATGAACCCGCCGTAGCCGCCGCCAATGTCGTTGGCGTTGTAGATGTACTGGCTGTCGAGGGCCTTGTCGATGCGGAGCTTGGCCTCGGAGAGGTGGGCGTAGGAGTACGGGTCCAGGCCACTCTTCTTCGTGCCGTCCTTGCCGACGATATCCTCGAGTTTCTTCGAGATCGAGCGCAGCTTCGATGTCACGAGCGTGGACACGGCCTTGCCCGACTCGCCGCGCAGCGCGCCGCCGGGCATGGAGAGGTTCACGAGGCGGTCGACGTACTCGCTCTGCAGGCCGCGGCGCAGGCTTGAGATGTAGGGCTTCTTCACGCTGCCGCCGGGGCTCTTGTCCAGTTCCTTCCACACCGCATCGTCGATCGTGTCGAGCACCTCGCTCAGCGTGATCGCCTCGTCGTTTCCAACGAGGAACTCGTTGTCAAAGATGCGCCGGGTCGTCGTCGGGTTGAGCAGCATGGTCATCACCGAGGCCTGGATGCCGCCCAGGCGGTCGTGGATCGGGTAGGTGCTTTCCTGCACCGCCTCGCCAAAGCCGCCCTGGTCGAGCCACTTGTCGGTGATCATCTTGCTCGAGATCTCGGGCGAGAGTCCGAACGACTCCTCAAAGAAGGAGTTGTCGATGCACCACTTGAGCGCTTCGCGCTGCGTGCTGGCGGGCACCACCTCCAGCGGCTTCCGCGTCGTGCTGTCGCCCTTTTTGTCGCGGTTGATGTACACGCCGCCGACCCACGAGGACATGATCGACAGGCTCCGCGCCTGCATGCCCAGCGTGATCTCGTAGCCGCGCCGGACGCGCGACCAGTTGTCGCCGTCCTTCACGAACTTGTCGAGCAGGCGGCCGCGGTGGTACGTGGCGAGCTCCATCTGGCTGCGCGCGTAGTCGATGGGGTTCTTGGAGAAGTCGTAGCGGCGGGCGCGGGGGTCCACGCCGCCGGTGTCCTCGTCCGTACCGTAGTCCAGGCCCGGTTGGCCCACGCGCTTGAGCACATCCTTGGGGTCATCGAGTGTGTAGCCGTACTCGATCACCCACATGTCGTAGTCGCCGATGCCGGTCATGGCGACATCGCCGGTCAGCTTGCCCTTCTCCACCGCGAAGTTGACAGGGATGTAGTCCATCACGCTGCCGGCAAAGGGCTTCTTGCCCTTGACCTCTTCGCTGTTGATCTCACCGAGCGTGTACTGGCACGACGCCTTGAAGTTGTGGCGCAGGCCCAGGGTGTGGCCCACCTCGTGGCTCACCAGGTCCGCGAGCAGGGGCTGCACAAACCAGTCGGGGATGCCGTCAAGCTCCGGCACCTTCTTCTTCTTGTCCTTGTCGTCCTTCTTGTCGTCTTTCCCATCGCCCTTGCCGTCGTCAACCGACGCGAGCGCGTCGAACGACTCGTCGCTGGCGAGCATCTCGAGCGTCAGGCGCCCGGTGGCCATGTCGAACGCCTTGCCCTTCGCGGCCAGGCACAGGCCGTTGATCTGGCTCGTGCGGTTGACAAGCCCGTCATACTCCGTGCGCCCGTGCAGCATGGCGCCGGGGCCCTCGTGCGCCGCGTCCGGGTCGCCCATCGCGATGGGGTGGCCGCCGTAGGCCGTCACGCCCTTGCGTGCGCGCTGCGCCAGGATCATCGGCCGCTGCGCGGGGTCGGCCAGGCGCACGCGCGGGTCCCACTGCGGGTGCAGTTCGAGCCACGCGAGGGTCTCGGCGCTCATGCCGTCCATCATCAGTTCCGGCATGATCTCGTTGAACTGCACCCAGAAGTGGCGGATCCACCCGTCGGTCAGCACCACGTCCGCGTCCAGAATCTGGCCGGTGAGCGGGTGCACGCGGGACGGGCCGATGGCGGTGCCCTGGTCGTTGCTCAGCCAGCGGATGAAATTGTAGCGGACGTCCTCGGGGTCCTTATCCATGTGGGCGCCGGTGGTCTCGTCCTGCTGATACACCTCAACCGCGTTGACGATGCCCACCTTCTCGAATGCCTTGTTCCACTCCAGCACACCGCGCCGGACAGACTCGCGGTAGCGCACGGGCACGGCCGCGTCAATATGGAACACGATGGGCTCCTTCGGCGGGCTCATCGCGAGCTTGCTGTCGCGCTTCTCAAGCTTCCAGCGGTTGATGTACCGGTTCCACTTCTCCTTGTCCGTGAACTTGCCCAGGTCGCGGTACACCGTGGTGAAGTACCCGAGCCGCTCGTCGGCGTGACGGGGCTTGTAGTCCGGGTCCTCGCGCAGCAGGCTGATGGAGTAGTGGAACTCCTTGAGGCGACCGCCCGCGATCGGCATCTCGTACGCCACCTCGATGTTCTCGGGGAAGGCCTTGGCCTTCTTGATCGTGGCGATGCGCGTGTTGACCCCGTTGACACTGCCGCCGAAGAAGGTACGGGACTGGTTGACCAGCAGGTCCTTCATGTCGATGACCGGCTGGCCGGAGGGGCCCATCGTCACGATCGGCACGTCGATGATGACGCGGTCGGTGAACAGGTTCTTGACGCTGCTCTTGCTCTCGGCGTCACCCGTGCTCCGGGTGTCCACCGTGGGCTCGATGAGCACCATGCGGTTGTCGATCCGCTTCCAGTAGACGTACATCTCGCCGAACTGCAGGCCGGCGTATTCCTCGCCGCTGGCGATGGTCAGGGCGATGAAGTGCCGCTGGCCCTCGTACCCCCGGGGCAGCTCCGCGAGCATCGAGCCGTCCTTGTTCTTGGTCCACAAGGTGTAGAACGAAGGCTTGCCGTCGGCGGTGGAGGTCACCTTCTCAAAGCCCTTGCTCACCTCGGCCCAGGGTTTGAACTCCGGCTTCTCTTTTTCCTCAGCCTTCTCTTCGGGCTTGTCCTGTGCCACCACCATGTTGGGCAGTCCGCAGACCGCAACCAAAGCCGCCGCGCTCAGCAGCCACGCCCCAAACTTCCGGCCGTTCACACCCTGCGTCATGACCAAACTCCTTCAAGGTTTCGGGGCCGGACAAGCCATAACCCCATGGGACACAAGCACTAGCCCGAGCCGGTGAACGCACAAAGCCCGGTGCACGCAGCACCGAGCCCCGCGCGGGACTCCGCCCGCTGGCCACACTCTTCCGCAAACGGCCCGCCACCCGAAGTGCAAGCCGCGGCAAGTCTTATCCAGTCGCCGACACTGCGTTTCGCACGATCCGCACGAGGCCCCTGCGAGGGTGGCTTACCCGCGCTTCTTGAAGCCGCCGGAATCAGTGCGGCCAGCCAGGGCAATACCCTCACTCTTCCCTCGGTCACGGACGACGCAGATGCCGCCCCCCGCCCCCACTCCAAACCCCGCCCAGCCCGATGGCTCCGCCCAGGACATGGGCGCGTTTGTCCACCTGCACCTGCACACCGAGTACTCCCTGCTCGACGGCGGCAACCAGGTGGACAAGCTCGTGGACCGCGTGGCCGAGCTGGGCATGAAGGCCGTGGCTGTCACCGATCACGGCAACATCTTCGGGGCCGTGCAGGTCTATGAGACGTGCAAAGCCAAGGGCATCAAGCCCATCCTGGGGGTCGAGGCATACGTCACACCCCCCGGCAAGCCCCGCACCGACCGGACGTACAGCGGCGGCGGCGAGGGCGGGTACCACCTTGTGCTGCTGGCCATGAACAACACGGGGTGGCAGAACCTGCTGGTCCTGTGCAGCGAGGCCTACCTCACCGGCTTCTACTACAAGCCCCGCATCGACCGCGAACTGCTCGCGAAGCACAGCGAGGGCCTGATCGCCATCAACGGGCACCTGGGCAGCGAGATCGGCGAGCACCTGCTCGCCTACCACCGGAGCCGCGAAGAGAAGCATTGGAAGGCGGCGGTGGAGAGCGCGGAGTGGCACAAGCATGCATTCGGCATCGGGCATCAGGCATCAGGCAAGTCCGCCGCGGGTTCTCCTGATGCCCGATGCCTGGTGACCGATGCCTCTTCACTCCCTTCCCGCTTCTTCATTGAACTTCAGCACCACGTCCCCGAGCAGAACGCCATCAACCCGCTGCTCATCAGGCTTGCGCGCGAGCAGGGCCTGCCGCTGGTGTGCGACAACGACGCGCACTTCCTGAGGGAAGAGGACTACGACACGCACGACACACTGATCTGCATCAGCACCGCCAAGGGCAAGCGCGACGAGAACCGCATGCGCTACCCGCGCGAGGTCTACGTCAAGAACCCGCGCGAGATGCAGGACCTGTTCGCCGGCGACGAGTACAACAACAAGGAGTACGGCAACGCGGGGCTCGAGGCGTTGGCCAACACCGTCAAGATCGCCGCGGCGTGCGACGTCACGCTCCCGCTTGGCCAGAACAACGCCCCGCTCGTGCGGGTCATCCTGCCGGCCGCGAAGGCCCTGCCCGGGCACAACGACACGGCGTACGGCGGCGACCTCACGGCGTGGTACAAGGACTACTGCTCGAAGTTCGAGCTCCGCCCCTTCCGCAACGACGACGGCTCCGCCCCCAGCGACGCCGACCGCGCAAAGGCGAAGACGGACTGCGACACAGCGCTGCGGATGCTCGCAGAAGCGGGCTTTGTGTGGAGGTACGGGAGAGAGGCCCGCGGCCCCGGCAAGGCCGCTACGCACGCAAGCACGAACACCGAACCACAAACACCGAATGCCGACGACGACTTCACCGCCAAAGTCGCGCGCCTCGAGCGCGAACTTACCATCCTCGCCAACAAGAACATCTCCGCGTACTTCCTCATCGTCTGGGACTTCGTGAACTGGGGCCGCAACAACGGCGTGCCGGCCTTGGCCCGCGGCTCCGGCGTCGGCACGATGGTGGGCTACGTGCTGGGCCTCTCCAACGCGTGCCCGGTGAAGTACGGCCTGCTCTTCGAGCGGTTCACCGACCCCGACCGCAGCGAGTACCCCGATATCGATATCGACCTGTGCCAGGACGGGCGTGGGCGCGTCATCGAGTACGTGCGCCGCAAGTACGGGCACGTTGCGCAGATCATCACCTTCGGAACGCTCAAGGCCCGCGCTGCGCTGCGCGATGTCGGCCGCGCGCTCGAGATCCCGATCCCCGAGGTGGACCGCATCTGCAAGATGGTGCCCGAGGCGCTGGACATGACCCTCGCCAAGGCGCTGGAGCAGGAGCCGGAACTGCGCAAGGCGCGCGACAGCGACCAGCGCTACGCCGAGCTGCTTGAGCAGGCCGAAGGCCTCGAGGGCCACACGCGCCACGCCGGCGTGCACGCCGCGGGTGTCATCGTCGCCACACGCCCGCTCAGCGAGATCGTGCCGCTCTACAAGCAGCCGTCGAGCAAGGACCCTGAGCAGGACGTCGTCATCACGCAGTGGGACGGCCCCACGTGCGAGAAGATGGGCCTGCTCAAGATGGACTTCCTGGGCCTGCGCACGATTTCCATCATCGAGCGCGCAAAGAAGCTGATCCTGGAGACGATGACGGAGGATGAGATTTGGGCGGCCGTAGGGAGAGCGAGCGAGCAAAGCGCAAAGACGCCCTCCCCACGTTCGCTCCTTCGCTCGTTTGCTCACCCCCTCGACTTGGACCGCCTCTCCTACGCCGATCAGAAGGTCTTCGAGATCTTCCGCCGCGGCGAGACCACCGGCGTCTTCCAGTTTGAATCCGGCGGCATGCGCCGCCTGCTGGTGGAGATGAAGCCCGACCGGCTCGAGGACCTCATCGCGGCCAACGCCCTCTTCCGCCCGGGCCCGATGGACCTGATCCCCGATTACAACCGCCGCAAGCACGGGACCGAGCAGGTGCCCAGGGTCCACGACATCGTGGACCAGTACACCGGCGAGACGTACGGCGTCATGGTGTACCAGGAGCAGGTCATGCAGATCGTGCACGGCCTGGGCGGCATCAAGCTGCGCGACGCGTACTCGCTCATCAAGAACATCAGCAAGAAGAAGCACGACAAGATCGAGAAGGAACGCCCCAAGTTTGTCGAGGGTGCGCAGAAGCAGGGGCTGACGAAGCAAGGAGCCGAAGACCTCTTCGAGCTCATCCTGAAGTTCGCCGGCTACGGCTTCAACAAGAGCCACAGCACGGGCTACGCCATCGTCGCGTACCAGACCGCGTACCTCAAGGCCTACTTCCCCGCCCAGTACATGGCGGCGTTCCTGACGTACGAGAGCCAGGCGAACAAGGTCAGCGAGTGGACCCCGTACCTCGAAGACTGCCGCCGCACCCGCATCATCGACCCGATCGACGGCCGCACGCTTTCGGTCGGTGTTGAGGTCAAGCCCCCGGACATCAATCTCTCCCAGGCGGACTTCACGGTGGTGAAGCAGGACGACGTGCGGCACATCCGCTTCGGTCTCAAGGCCATCAAGGGCGCGGGCGAGAAAGCGATCGAGACCATCATCGTCGAACGCACCAAGAACGGCCCCTTCACGAGCCTCTTTGACTTCTGTGAGCGCGTGCCCACCGGTGTCGTCAACAAGGCGATGTTCGAGAGCCTCATCAAGTGCGGCGCGTTCGACAGCCTGCACACGCGGGAGAACCGCGCCGCCATGGTCGCGACCATCGACCAGGCGCTCTCCGCCGGGTCACGCCTCGCACAGGACCGCGCGATGGGCCAGAACGCTCTCTTCGGCGGTTCTTCGGCGGTTGCCACGGCCACCGTGCGCCCCGCCGCCGCCACACCCCTCGCCCGCGCCACACCCTGGCCTGAAGCCGAGACGCTCGCGCGGGAGAAGGAAGTCCTGGGCTTTTACGTCTCCAGCCACCCGCTGGACCGCTGGAAGTTCTGGAGCAGCGTCTTTGCCACGGCCAACACCCAGTCGATCAAAGACCAACAACAGGACGCCCGCGTCGTGATCGCGGCGATGGTGCAGAGCGCCCGCACGCTCCTGGTCAAGAACGGCAAGAGCGCGGGCCAGAAGATGGCGATCCTCACGATGGAGGACATGAACGGCGCGTGCGACTGCGTCATGTTCACGGATTGCTACGGCAAGTACGGCCACCTCGCCGTCGCGGAGGCTGTCGTGTTCGTCATGGGGCGCGTGGACCTCTCGCGCGGCGACCCGCAGATCATCGTGGATCGACTCGTGCCCGTGGACGGCGTGCCCCTGGAGAGCGGGCGCCTCCGCCTCTTCCTGGACGCGACCAAGGTGAATGGTGACGGTCCACGTGTGGTGTCGCGCGTCGCTGAACTCCTCAAGGCCCCCGCCGCTGCCGCGGCCCCGGCCGCACCAACGGCCAAGAGACACACAGACACAGCACCCAGCCTGTTCCCCGTGGACCTCGTCATCGCAACCGAGGACACCGTGGCCCTGCTCTCCGCCGACCCCAAGATCCGCGTGCCGCTCGCGCCCGAACTCGTGAAGGAACTTCAGAACGAGCTGGGCCTGGGCATGATGCGCGTCGTCGGCGGCCTCACCTTCGACAAAGAGAAGGAAAAGAAGCCCTGGCAGAAGAAGCGGAGTGGGGACGACGAGGACTAATGCTCTTGCGGGTATGGCAGCGGCCCCATGAGCCCGACAGACTTTTCCCCACGATTTGCACAACACAAAGAACTGTCAAAGAACGACTTAAAACACACTACCTGCCAACCCTGACACACACCTTGACGACGGTTTGGGTTCTGGTATACTTGCCCCGCTGGCCCCGCGTCTGTCACCGCCGCCAGCCTGAGTTCCGCGTGGAAGCGTGAGTTGGGGATGGAACCCCGCCGCCCGCGTGAAACCTGCCCCGTGACGGCAGCCCGGTGACCTGCTCCCGTTCCGGCGGTTGCAGCCCGGCACAGAAAGGTGGGCGTCATGCCCGAAGTCGAAACCAAAGGGTCCCGTTCCGCGCGCACGTCTTCCGAGAAGGTGGTTGAGCCCAAGGGTGGTGATCCGTCATCCGCCCCGAAGAAGGCTCCCGCCCCCGCCGTGCCGCCCATGGACAAGGAAAAGAAGAAGGCCCTCGACCTGACCCTGTCTCAGATCGAGAAGACCTTCGGCAAGGGTGCCATCATGAAGATGGACGAGGACGCCTACCTCGCCGTCCCCGGCATCTCCACCGGCTCACTCTCGCTGGACCTCGCCCTGGGCGGCAAGGGCATCCCCCGCGGGCGCATCGTCGAGATCTTCGGTCCAGAGTCCAGCGGCAAGACCACCCTCGCCTTGACCGTCGCGGCCCACGCACAGAAGGAGAACGGCGTCGCCGCGTTCATCGACGCCGAGCATGCCCTGGACCCCTCCTGGGCCCGCAAGATCGGCGTGAACATCGACGACCTCCTCGTGAGCCAGCCCGACAGCGGCGAGCAGGCCCTGGAAATCTGCGAACTCCTCGTCCGCAGCAACGCCGTGGACCTCATCGTCGTGGACTCGGTCGCGGCCCTCATCCCCAAGGCCGAAATCGAGGGCGAGATGGGCGACGCGCAAATGGGCCTGCAGGCCCGCCTCATGAGCCAGGCCATGCGGAAGCTGACGGGCGTCATCGCCCGCAGCAACTGCACCGTCGTGTTCATCAACCAGATCCGCGAGAAGATCGGCGTGATGTTCGGCAGCCCCGAGACCACCACCGGCGGCCGCGCCCTGAAGTTCTACGCCAGCGTCCGCATCGATGTCCGCCGCACCGGCGCCATCAAGGAAGGTGACGTCACCGTGGGCAGCCGCACTCGCGCCCGCGTCGTCAAGAACAAGATTGCCCCACCCTTCCGCGACGCCGAGTTCGACATCATGTACACCGAGGGCATCTCCGCGGCCGGCGACCTCATCGACCTCGCGGTGGACGCACGCGTCGTGCAGAAGTCCGGCTCCTGGTTCAACTATGGCGACATCCGCCTCGCCCAGGGCCGCGAGTCCGCCAAGCAGTTCCTCAAGGACAACCCCGACCTCTTCAAGGAAATCCGCAGCATGGTCCTCGCGGCGAAGATGGCGCAGGCCGCAGCGCCCGGCGCTCCCGCCCCCGGCGAAGACGACGAAGGCGGCCCCGACGAGGAGTAGCTCGAAGTATCTTCAACAACCCCGAACCCCCCCCGCCCCCACCCCGCGCCTCACGCGGGGTTTTTCTTCGCCGGCGCCGGCCCCGCAAACCACCGCTCGTGGAAGAACCGGATCGTCAGCATCGCGATGATGCACCCCACCATGTTGGAAACCAGGTCCCACCCCGTGTTCTCAAAGCCCCCGACGTTCGTGTGCGGCATGATCCGCGTCGCGATGAACTCGATCACCTCGTTCACGCCGCCGCAGCCCATGCCGATGAGCCCCGCCCCCACCCGCGGCCCGAACGTCGGCCTCATGTGCATGCCCGACCCTATGAACAGCCCGCGCCACGCCGCGAGCGAACTCACAAAGAAGCCGAAGGCGTGCACGAACTGGTCATACCGCGGCAGCCACGGGTGGAGCCGCACGTTGTACAGCGTGTAGTTGGTCATCCCCGTGTCCACCGCCGACTCGGGCACCTTGATCATCCCGCCCGCCAGGTGCAGGATGAGCCACACAAACAGCCCCCAAAGTACCATGATCGGCAGCCGCACCTTCAGGTCCAGCCACACGATGCCCAGCCCGATCGCGATGAGCGACACCCCGTAGTAGAGGAACTCGTAGTTGCCGCTGGTCAGCGACGTGACCAGCCCCGCGGCCATGATGAGGCCCGACAGGGCGACGATGATCTTGCGTTGGAAGTCCATGCCCACCCTATCGGCTTGGGGACCACGAAAACCGCAGGAACCACCCAGTTGCGTGCGGCCAACGAGCGAAGAACGTACAATCAGGTCATGCCGCTCCCCGTTCCGACATCTGGCATCGCGGAGTTCTGCCGGCGCTGGAAGGTGGCCCGACTGGGCGTCATCGGGTCAGTGCTGCGCCCGGACTTTGGCCCAGAAAGTGACGTGGACGTCGTCGTCGTCTTCACGGCGGACGCCGCATGGGACATGTTCGACATCGTGCGGATGCGCGGCGAGCTCGCCACCATCTTCCAGCGGCAAGTGGACATCATCGAGGAACCCGCCGTCCGCAACCCGTACATGCTTGAATCCATCCGCCGAACCCAGCGTGTGCTCTATGCGGCCTGAGAAGACCGACCTCAAGTACCTCTGGGACATGCTCGACGCGGCACAGACCGTCGTCGAGTTGACGCAGGGCAAGACGTTGCCAGACTATGAGAACACCAAGTGGCTCCGCCTGGCCGTGGAGCGGTCGATCGAGATCATCGGCGAAGCCGCGCGGCGTGTTTCTCCGGAGTTTCAGGCGGCTCATCCCCAAGTTGCCTGGCAGGCCATCGTGGCGACGCGACACATCATCGCCCACGAGTATGGCGACCTGCAGCACGACAAACTGTGGCGCATCGCCACCACGCACGTCCCCGCGCTGGTGATCGTGCTGAAACCCATCGTGGACGCAAACCCGCCCGCGACCCCCACACCATGACCTCCCCCTACGACACATACACCTCCCCCCTCGCCACCCGCAACGCCAGCCCGGAGATGCTGCGGCTGTGGTCGGCCCGTCACAAGTTCAACACGTGGCGGCGCATCTGGCTGGCGGTGGCGGAGGCCCAGCACGAACTGACCAACAGAGGCTCGGGCGCAAGCCCGAGCACAGCCGCGCCCCTCGTCGCCAAAGAACAAGTCGAAGAACTCCGCGCCGTGGTGAATCGCCCCGGCGGCATCACCGACGACGAGATCCGGCTCGCGGAGAAGTACGAGCGCGAGTTGCGGCATGATGTGATGGCGCATGTGCACGCCCTGGGAGATTCGTGCCCCAAGGCGAAGGGCATCATCCACCTGGGCATGACGAGTCAGGACGTGGTGTGCAATGCGGACATGGAGATTTTGTTCCAGTCGCTTAGTCTTGTCGAAACCAAGGTGTACGCCGTCGTTGCCACGCTGTGTGGTCAAGCAGACACATGGAAGCAACTGCCAGCGCTCGGATTTACGCATTATCAACCCGCGCAACCAGTCACCGCGGGGCGTCGCATTGCGCTATGGGCAAGTGATGCGAACATTGCGCGTGGGTATCTGAAAGAACGCGTGTGCTCCCTTCTCTTCAAGCTCCGGGGGCTGCGCGGCGCAACAGGCACACAGGCATCGTACTTGGCGCTTCTAGATGGACGATCGGTCCGCGTCGATGAGTTGGAAGTGCTCTTTCTGCACTACATGCACGAGGACGGATGGGGGGCCAAACCGCTGTACAGCGATGAGCAAGTGGCCGAAGAACGCAAGCAGGCCGCCGAGCATGTTCGGTGGCGTCTTGAACGACAGGAGCGGTACAACACCGATGTGTGTGAGCGGTTCAAGTCCACTCAGCCCGAGAGTGCGGCAAGAGACCACGTGTTGAACGAAATGCGATCAAGGTCAGAAGCGTCGAATCAGGATGAGATCCACAAGGCAGAGAAAATTGAAGCGACTTCACTGACAGAGTACCGGCAACAACTTGCCTTTGGATACCTCAGCGGCCGCACCTTTCCGTTGCAGGGTCAAACCTACCCCCGCGTCATCGACACCTTCATCCTCGCCGACCTCGCGAGTACCGCGGCCGTCCTCCACAAGATCGCCACCGACATCCGCCTCCTCTGCAACCGCAAGGAACTCGACGAGCCCTTCGAGGACAAGCAGATCGGCAGCAGCGCGATGCCCTACAAACGCAACCCCATGCGCTGCGAGCGCATCTGCGGTCTCACGCGCTTTGTCATGAACCTCGTCGGCAACGCCTACGACACCGCCGCGACGCAGTGGCTGGAGCGCACCCTCGACGACTCCTCCAACCGCCGCCTCTCACTCCCCGAGGCTTTCCTCGCCCTTGACGGCGCGCTCGACCTCATGCACAACGTCGCGAGCGGCCTCATCGTCCACGAGGCGATGGTCAAGAAGAACCTCATGGCCGAACTCCCCTTCATGGCCACCGAGAACATCATGATGGCCTGCGTCAAACTCGGCGGCGACCGCCAGCACTACCACGAGCTCATCCGCGTCCACGCCCAGGCCGCCGGTCACCGCGTGAAACACGAGGGCCTCGACAACGACCTCCTCGATCGTCTCAAGGCCGACAAGAACTTCCACTCCAAAGCCCGCGGCGGGCCGCTGAGCGCGGAACTCGACTGGGACGGCGTGATGGACCCGATGAAGTACATCGGGCGCAGCGTCGAACAGACCGAGCGGTTCATCAAGGAAGTCGTGGAGCCCCTGCGCGAGCAGTACAAGGACGCGCTCGCCAACCTCGGCGAGAGCGGGCCCAAGGTCTGATCGCCGCGGCCTACGACTTCGTGAACTCAAACTGTCCACCCGCCGCGTCCACCTTCACGCTATCGCCCGCGCCAAACTCGCCCGACAGGATCCGGCTCGCCAGCGCGTTTTCGATGCGCTGCTGGATGGTGCGCTTGAGTGGGCGTGCGCCGAACACGGGGTCCCAGCCCTCTGTCGCAAGTTGCAGCTTCGCATCGTCCGTGAGCGCCAGCGTGATCTCGCGCTCGGCGAGGCGCTTGCGCAGCCGCTGGAGCTGAATCTCCACGATCGAGCCCAAACTCTCCTTGGCCAACTGGTGAAACACGACGACCTCGTCGATGCGGTTGAGGAGCTCGGGCCGCATCAGGCCGCCCTGCATCTGCATCGCCGCCTTGCTCATCACCTGCGTCACCCGGGGCGGCAGGCCCGCGGCCTTGCCAAACTCCTCAGCCATCATGCCGGCGGGGCCGCGCTTGAGCATTTCGCGGATCGCGGCCTCGATCTCCCAGTCCTCCGCGCCGGTCGCCGCGAGCTCCTGGATCTGGGCGCTGCCGTAGTTGCTCGTCATCACCACCAGCGTGTTGCGGAAGTCCACGGTGCGGCCCTGGCCGTCGGTGAGGCGCCCGTCGTCCAGCACCTGAAGCAGAATGTTGAACACATCCGGGTGCGCCTTCTCGATCTCGTCGAGCAGCACCACGCAGTATGGGCGCCGCCGCACCGTCTCGGTGAGCTGCCCGCCCTCGTCGTAGCCCACGTAGCCCGGGGGCGCGCCGATTAGGCGCGACACCGCGTGCTTCTCGCCGTACTCGCTCATGTCGATGCGCACCATCGCCTCCTCGGTGTCGAAGAGGAACTCGGCGAGTGCCTTGCACGTCTCGGTCTTGCCGACGCCCGTGGGCCCAAGGAACAGGAACGAGCCGATGGGGCGGTTGGGGTCGCTGAGCCCCGCGCGGGCGCGGCGGACGGCGTCGGACACGGCCTTGAGCGCGTGCTCCTGGCCGACGACGCGCTTCTGCAGTTGCTCTTCCATGCGGGTGAGCTTCTCGCGCTCGCCCTCCACCAGGCGTGAGACGGGGATGCCCGTCCACCGCCCCACCACTTCCGCGATGGCCTGCGCGTCGACTTCTTCCTTCACGAGCGCATCGCCCCGCGACTGGCGCCCCGCGAGCGCCTTCTCCGCGGCGGCCAGGCGCTGCTCCAGGTCGCGCATTTCTCCAAAGCGGATGCGGGCCGCGGCTTCGAGCTCGCCGCGGCGCTGGGCCTGCTCGAGAGCAACCTGCCTGGCCCCCATCTGCTCCTTGATCGCCTTCACGGCGTCGAGTTCTTTCTTCTCTGTTTCCCACCGTGCGGTGAGTGCGCGATTCTTCTCCTGGAGTTCCGCGAGTTCGCGATCTACGCGATCGAGCTCGCGGTGCGTGCCGTCAGCGGCACCCTTATTCGCTCGCTCGCTGGTCCGCTCCCCGGCCTCGATCTTCAGTGCTTCACGCTCGATCTCCAGCTGCATGATCTTGCGGCGCAGCTCGTCAAGTTCGCCGGGCATGCTGTCGTTCTCAATACGCAGCTTGCTCGCCGCCTCGTCCACAAGGTCGATGGCCTTGTCGGGCAGGAAGCGGTCGGCGATGTAGCGGTGGCTGAGCTGCGCGGCGGCGAGGATCGCACCATCAAGAATGCGTACGCCGTGGTGCGCTTCATAGCGCGGCTTGAGGCCGCGCAGGATCGCGACGGTTTCCTCCACGCTGGGTTGGTCCACAAAGATCGGCTGGAAGCGCCGTTCGAACGCTGGGTCCTTCTCCACGTGCTTGCGGTACTCGTCGAGTGTTGTTGCTCCGATGCAGCGGAGCTCGCCGCGTGCGAGCGCGGGCTTCAGCAGGTTGCCTGCGCTCACCGCGCCCTCGGCAGCGCCCGCGCCGATGATGGTGTGCAACTCGTCGATGAACAGGATCACGCCGCCGTTGCTGGCCTGCACCTCGCGCAGCACGGCCTTCAGACGGTCCTCAAACTCGCCGCGGAACTTGGCGCCCGCGAGCAACTGGCCCACATCGAGCGCCATGATGCGCTTGTCGCGCATCCCTTCGGGGCAGTCGCCGTTGACGATGCGCAGTGCGAGGCCCTCGGCGATGGCAGTCTTGCCCACGCCCGGCTCACCGATGAGCACCGGATTGTTCTTGGTGCGCCGGCTGAGCACCTGCATGGTCCGCCGGATTTCTTCGTCGCGCCCGATGACGGGGTCAAGCTTGCCCTGCTGGGCCTTCTGTGTCAGGTCGATGGCATACTTCTTGAGCGCCTCGAAGCTCGCCTCGGCACCCGGGTCCTGAATGCTCGACACACCGGAACTGGCGCGGATCGCCTTGACAGCACCTTCGATGCTCTTGGTCGTGATCCCCAAAGTAGTAAGCAGGTCCTTTGCGGGCCCGGCCACCTGCGCGGCGGCCTGCAGCAAGTGCTCGCTGCTGACGTACGCGTCGCCCAGCCGCTTGCTCTCCTGGTCCGCCTTGGTGAGCAACTCCATCAAGGCGCGGCCGGCCTGACCCCCCCCACTGCTCGTCTTCGGCAGGCGGTCGACCTCGCTGGCCGTGACTTGCGCTACCCGCATCGGTTCATAACCCGCCTTGGTCAGGATGCTCCACGCCGGACCGCTGCGGTCCGCGAGCATCGCGGCCAGCAGGTGCAGCCCGGTGACTTCGGGGTTGCCGCGTCCCATCGCGTCACTCTGGGCGTCGGCGAGGGTCTGCTGGGCGGTGGTGGTGAATCGGTCCTGACGCATGGCACTCATCCTTTCACACGCGGGGCCCATTGGAAGGGTGAATCACGGGCCCGCATGGCATACTGCTTTCGATGCCCGGTCCTTAAGACCGCGACCGCAGCCGGCACCCCGGAGGAACCCAGTGCGCAAGCCGCGACAGTGACCCCATTTGCAAGCCGCGCGCCACACCCCCAGGGCGTCCAGAACCGCACCGGCGGGCCCGCGAGAACGTCGCGCGTGGCAGATGGCTGCCGAACCGGCAGGGCAAGGGGCCCATGTTGGTGGCGGCCCACGTTGTCGATTTGATGGCACCGGGGAGGAACCGGCCGCGAATAGATTGGTGGCGGCGAGATCCCACGCCCGACGGAAGTCCGCACCTCGTGCGGCGTCTGTACGGGGACAAGTTGACGTTTGCGCCCGGCCCTGTTACAACTGCCTCCCCGGCGGTCGGGCGAACGGCCCGATCGGCAGGCCCTGAACGGGCACTCGCCGGCACGCACACGGAGAATGACCATGCGCAGCAAGATGTTCGCTCGCCTCTCAGTCCTGTCGGCCATCGCCCTCGCCGGCGCCCTCGTCGGCTGCGGCAGTTCGTCCCGTTACACCGCCGGTGATGAAGGCCGCCACGGCGACGTGCGCTCCGACGTCACCCCCGAGCTCATGACCCAGCACCAGCGCAACGTCGACACGTACGACGAGCTCGAAGTGACCTGGGACGGCAACAGCCGCATGATGTGGGCCGACATCCACCGCTTC
Source organism: Phycisphaerales bacterium (assembly GCA_036261855.1). Lineage (GTDB taxonomy): Bacteria > Planctomycetota > Phycisphaerae > Phycisphaerales > UBA1924 > BJHL01. The sequence goes on from DATAKA010000120.1 coordinate 52,968, forward strand.
CTGTTGAATGATCGCCCGAGCCTGCTCACGGGCATGCCGACGCCGTACTGAATCGCTGACGCGCTGCTACGGCGCGCAGCTCGACAGCCGCACACAACACAACAGCCCCGACCGTGCGGTCGGGGCTGTTGTTGTTCTGCGAACAGCGGTTGCCGAACCGCGGGTTCACGCCGTGGTGTACTGGCCGCGGGAAACCTTCTTAAAGAGCTTGCGGTGCTTGAGAAGTGCCTGATTCACCATCGTGCGGAAGTTGGCGGCACCCGACTGGTAGCCGTTCTTGCGGACAGCGTCGGCCAGCTCGGTCACGCCCATGGTCTTGCCTGCGAGCGTCTTGCTCATGGACTCGACCAGCGTGCTCGAATTGCGGGCGCGGGTCCGTGCGGCCCCCCCACCACCCGCGGCGCCGCCGGCGGCCGCGATCTGTGCATCAAGAGTCGCGAGCTTCTTCGCGAGTTTGTCGCGCTTGCGCTGCAACGTCTTGAGTGAGCGCGTGCGGCGGCGGAGTTCCTTCTGGAGCGCGGACACGGGCATGCTTGCAAGCGATCCTGGACCAGGGCGACGTCCCATTGTGATACCTCTCGTAAGGCGGCCCCGCGTGCCGCTGTGTTGGGCGATCTGTGCGAGAACATTACACATTCGCACAGAGTTGCGCGATGTTAGCAGCGCCTTATGGCGCGGCAACGCACCTCTGCAAACATCTCTGGCGAGATTCACGCTGAATGCCTACCAGCCAGCGAACAACCAGCCTCTATGGGCTACTTGGATGTGTGGACTCCCAGGCGGGTCAGCAGGTCTTCGAAGTGATCCAAGCCGTAGAAGTCGATCATCATCCGGCCGCGTTTGCCCTGGCGGTCTGTCAGAATGGACACTTTCGTGCCTAGGTGTTCGCCGATCTGGCGTTCCAGGTCCCGCAGCACCGCCGCACGCGGCGAAGCATCCGCAGCCGCGCTCTTCGCGGGTTTCTGGGCGAGCGCGGAGACCTCCTGCTCCATTCGACGCACGCTCCAGTGCATCATGGCAGCAAGCTTTGCGAGCCTTTCGCGTTTTTCACCCGCTGGCACCGCGAGTAGCGCCTTGCCGTGTCCTTGGGAAAGCGTGCCCTTCGCGATGAGATCTGCGATGGCGGGTTCAAGCTCCGTGAGGCGCAGCAGGTTCGCGACCGACGGCCGCTCCAGACCGACGCGCCGCGCCAGTTCGTCCTGCGTCAGTGAAAAACGGTCGGACATGGCCTTGAGCGCAAAGGCCCGGTCCATGGGGTTGAGGTCTTCGCGTTGAATATTCTCGACGAGCGCCCATTCAGCGGCTTGCTCGTCAGAAAGATCTCGCACGAGCGCGGGGATGGTCTCGAGGCCCGCGACCTGGGCCGCGCGCCAGCGTCGTTCGCCCGCGACGAGTTCATAGCGCTCGCCGCGGCGGCGCACGATCACGGGCTGCATCAGCCCGCTGTGCTTGATCGAGGCCGCAAGGCCCGCGATGGTCGCTTCGTCCAGGGACTTGCGGGGCTGGAAGGGCGAGGGGTCGACACAATCAAGCGGAAGCCGCAAAACGTCCGATAATAACGAACGATCACCGCTCGGCTGATTGGATGCTGCGTGATCGGTGACGGGAGATGCACTATGGGGCGAGATCGCCTCGGGTGGAGCGACCACAACCGGGGGCGGATTGAGACCGACGAGGCTGCTGAGTCCTTTGCCGAGTTTCCTGGGTTTCGAGTCCGTGGTGCCGACTTCCTGCGACATGGCAACCTCCTTGTTGCATCATGATACCCGCTGTCAGCGGGGGCGTGTCGCTGATCGAGTTGTCGGCGGGTCCCCCACAACTTTCAGGCGAAAACTGTCGATAGTTCGGCGTGCACCGCGAGCGACAACAGCTGTTCCACGTGGAACACGAGGCTGATCCGCGCCAGTTGGAGCGGCTTGGGTTGTGCCTTGCGATGGTGGCGCACGAGGTCCGGAACCTGCTCGCCCCCGTACGTCTGCGGTGCGAAGCTGCCTCCCGACACGGCGATGCTAACCAGGTAAGGGCCGCCCTCACGATGGCGGCTGGGCGATCGGCCGCGGTGAGTGAGGCCATGGACGCCATCCTGGGCGCGATGACTGGTGCCGCGCAAACGGAAAGTTTCGACGTCCATGAGGAAGTGTGCCGTGCCGTGGAGCAGTTGGAATCGGGCGGTGCTGCCGTGAACGTGAGTGTTCCACGTGGAACAAGGGCCGCTGGCAGCGGCGTCGCGTTCAGGCTGGCTCTGCACAACCTGGTCAGAAACGCTCTGGAGTCCAGCCCCGGTGTGCAGGTGAACGTACGGGTGGACTCCGGCGCCGGACGCGACGCCCTCGCCGTAACGGTATCTGACAATGGCTGCGGGCTGCCGCCGAGCGTGACCGTCGATCCCTATCGCGCGTTTCAATCGTCGAGCAAGGGCGGCAGCGGGCTCGGGTTGTCGATCGCAGCGATGCTGCTCCGATCGGGCGGTGGCGATATCATCCTTGCACACACCGGCCCGACGGGTACATCCTGGTTGCTCGTGTTGCAACACGCAGCAGCATCAAACACAACGAAGGCGGCTTGATTATAGGACGTTATTCGTCCTTGGGCACAATCACGAGGTCCTCGGCGTCTACGCGCAATGAATGCGCGTTTGCTTGGCCTGATCGTGGGTTGATGGCGGCGGCTGTGATGTGATCTCCGCTTGAAAGGGCGCAGCGGAGTTGCATGACTTCGCCGAGGTACGTGCTCTCCACGGCCGTGACAGAGAATGTGTTGGGCTGGTTGGGTGCGGGGTTGAGTTGGACCGCCTCGGGGCGGACGGAGAGGAGCACGGGTGTGCCCGCAGTGGTGGGGGAGGTGGGTCTTGTGGTGGCTTGAAGGAGGCCGACGGCGGTCCGTACGTGGATGAGGTCGCGGTCGGCGGACTCGATGGTGCCCGGGATGATGTTGGTTTCGCCCAGGAACTCAGCGACGAAGCGGCTGGCGGGGTTGCGGTAGAGGTCCTCGGGCGTGCCCATCTGCATGACGCGGCCGGCGCGCATGATGGCGACGCGGTCGGCCATGCTGAGGGCTTCTTTCTGGTCGTGCGTCACGTAGACGGTTGTCGTGCCCGCGGCCTTGCAGATGCGGCGGATTTCGCTGCGGAGCTCAATCCGGAGTTTTGCGTCCAGATTCGAGAGTGGTTCGTCCAGCAGCAGCACGCGGGGCTTGATGACGATGGCGCGGGCGAGGGCGACGCGCTGCTGCTGGCCGCCGGAGAGCTGGTTGGGCTTGCGCTCTGCGTACTGCTCCATGCGGACCTGGGCGAGGGCCTCGCGGACGAGCGTTTCCCGCTGGTCCTTGGGCACTTTGCGCACTTCGAGGCCGAACGCGACATTCTGGGCGACGGTCATGTGGGGCCAGAGCGCGTAGCTCTGGAAGACCATGCCGGTATCGCGTTTTTCGGCGGGCAGGAAGGTGACATCCGTGGGTGCGGCGTTGCCGGTGTCGAACAGGATCTGGCCCGACGTGGGCTCGATGAACCCGGCGATCATGCGGAGGAGCGTGGTTTTGCCGCAGCCGGAGGGCCCGAGGAGGAAAAAGAGCTCGCCGGGGTCGATCGTGAGGGACACGCTGTCCACGGCGGTGGTGGGGGGGGCAGCGCCGACACTCGGGAACGCCTTGACGAGGCTCTTGATGTGGATGGCGGTGGAGCCCATAGGCGCGGAGGGTAGCTGGGGCGGGCGCTTACGGGACGAACTTAGACTCTGCCATGGCGTCCGGGCCCACACCACTCCAGAGAATCGAGCAGTTGCGTCGCCTGCGCGTGTGGGGGACACCGGACCTGTCGGTGCGCGGGGATGCGGAGTCAACCCTGCGCGAACTGAAGAAGTTGGCCCGCACGACCGGAACACTCGGCGACCAATGGGATTCGCTCGTGCCGGCGGCGTTGGCGCGGACGACGTCTCCGGGTCGTGTGTGGCGCGGCACGCTCACCATTCGTGCTCTTGATGCAGCCGCGAAGTATGAGTGCGAGCAGTGGCTGGCCTCCGGCGGTGATGCGGCGCTGCGCGCGGCCGTGAAGGGTGTCCGCGCCATCAAGGTGCAGCTGGGATGAGTTCACAGGCGCCGGAGAAGCGTGTCATCGGCGATGTTGACGAGATGCTCATCGACGCGATGAACCGCGTGCCGCTGAAGTGCCCGTTCTGCGAGTACGACCTTCGATCGGCGGTGAGCGTGACGTGCCCGGAGTGCGGGCGGGTTCTGACGTGGAAGGACTTTCAGGATGATCGGCAGATGCCCGGCGGGAAGTTTGTCGTGCTGTCGCTGATGGGTGCTTGCCTCTGGTGCGTCGTGACGCTGTTCGCGCTCCCGTTCGTTGTATTGTCGATGGGCATGCCGTTGGCGCTGCGCGGGCTGCTGTCGATCGCGGACTTGGCGCTCTTGGGGTTGTCCATCACCTTGTTGGTGTCTTGGACATATCGGCCGCGGCGGCTGCTGACCTACACCGGTGGTGACCTGCTGCTCGTGCGGCTGCTCGTGGTGCCGATGGGTGTGCTGACGTGCGTCGTGGGCGCAGCGCTGCCCGTGCTGTTTGTGTGGGCGGTGGTGGAGTATTGGCGCTGGCGTTAGTGCTTCGCGAGGTTGCGGTACACGACGAATGTGTAGGCCGCGAGGGCGGCGACGCCGCCCCACAGGAGGAGCAGGCCGGGTGCGCCGACGGTGCGGGTCATCTGCTGGCCGCCGGAGATCGTGACCAGGCAGGCGAGGGCGGGGAAGAACGTCCACAGGTAGATCGTGAGCGGCATGCTGCGCGAGAGGCGCAGCGCGGCGACCGCGCCGGTGATGCTCATGACAAAGCAGCTCGCGGCCATGGCCATGCGCTCGTGGGTTTTCGCGAGCACGTCGCGGCGCATCTGGGTGATCTGGCGAGCGAGCTTCTTGGACCGCGTGTCCACCTCCGCGTCTTCGCGGACGTGCGGGGGTGCGGCCGCGACAGCGCTCACAAGCGCGGGCGCGGAGAGTGCGGCGAAAGGCTCAGCCGCGTCGGACGTGGGGCGCAGGCCGTGGAGCGCGAAGATGGTGCGCTCGGGCGAGGCGGAGAAGTCGCGTCCGCTGCGGACTTCGCGGGTGCGGGCGCTGTGCAGTTCGAGCGACATAGAGGTCCGGCCGGGGTCGCGGGCCGCGTCCGGCATGGTGAGCAGCGCGGCCTGGGCCATGGACTCGAGCGCAACTTCACTCTCGGTGCCCGAGCGCGTGTGCGACACCATCACGGCGTTGCGATCAGCGGCGGGCCTGAAGCGGACGCCGGCGGTGTCCTGCACGAGCCCTGCGGAGCGGACCACGACGGGGCGATTCTCGGGATCCAGGAGGGTGATGGTGCCGGTTGTTGCGAGGGACTGCTGCATCGCGCCAACGAGCCCGACACGCCCAACGGCGGTGGCCAGCGCCCGGCGGTCGGCGTCGATCCAGTTGATGTCCTCAGGGTGATCGCGGAGGCGGCGGAGTCGGCCGTAACTCAGGAACTTGGGGTTGTCGCGGAACAAGTTGGGCACACGGAAGACGAAGGTGGTTTCTTCGCGGAAGCCTCCGATGCCGCCGGGGTCTGCGCCGACGGCGTTGTTGAGCACCAGCACCGCAACCGACGTGTCGTCCTCCCGGGCGGAGCGGCCTGCGTCGTCCACACGGTCGGTCATGGCGGTGCCGGGGTACAGGAAGAGGGTGGCGCGCTGGGCGGTCAGCTCCTGCACCGGGCGGCTGTCGGCGTCGAGCTGGATGACACAGAAACCCGTGAAGACCACCTGGTCGAGCACGCCAGAGCCGGGCTCGGGCGGGACGCGCTGGGCACGGTCGGCGTAGATGACGGTCTTCTCGGGGCCGTCGCCGATCATGGCGGGGCGGCCACGGTCGACATCGCTGAGGAGCACCTTTGCCAGGTCGTTGGTCACGATGCGCTGCATCTGCTTGAGGAAGAGGGGGATGACCTGCTCGTTGAGGAGCATGAGCGAGCCCGCGAGCAAGGCCGCCATGAGCACGGCCGGGGCGAGCAGGGAGCGGTGGGAGACGCCGCCGGCGTGGGCGGCGATGGCCTCGTTGTCCGCGGCGATGCGGTGGTAGACGAGCGTGCTGGCGAAGCCGCCCGCGAACGGCAGGGCATACGCCAGCATCGGCACGCAGGCGAGGGAAACAAAGAGCACGACATCGCCCGCGTCGAGCTTGCCGTCCGTCAGCGGCTGGAGCGTCGCGCCCAGGGCGGTGACGAGGACAAGCACCGCGCTCGTGAGCAGCGTGAGGCGCGCGAGGTCCGCGAGGGTTGCGCGCCAGAGCGTGAAAGGGGGACGACGCATCTGGGCGGAGGGTAGAGGATCGGCGCGGGCGGCGGCGGCCCGGGTCAGGCTCTGCGCACTTCCACCTTGCCACCGGCGACGTCCTTCACGGCGTAGCCCATCTTCGCGAGCTGGTCGCGGATGGCATCGGAGGCGGCGAAGTCCTTCTTGGCGCGGGCGGCCTGGCGCTGGGTGAGCAGGGCTTCGACGGCGGGGTCGGGGGCGACGTTGACGTACAAGCCAATCTCAGTCGTTGCGGACTGCGGGCGCTGGAGCGAGAGCACCCCGAGGACGTCATCGATCTGCTTCATGAGCCGGGCATCGGCCGCGACGGGCGTGGTGATCGCTCCGACCCACGCATTGACAGCGGCGATCGCTTGGGCGATGTTCAGGTCATCATCGAGCGAAGTGGCGAAGTCGTGGCGGCAGGCTGCACGTGCGGCGGTGTTGCCCTCGTCTGTGCTCTTGGCCCCCTCGTCGGCGACGCGACGCCAGCGGTCGATCATGCGCTGGCAATCCTTCAAGCCTTGTTCACGGAAGTCGGCATTGCTGCGGTAGTGGGTGCGGATGAGCTCGAGGCGCACGGCCGCGGGCTCGTAGCCCTTGTCGAAGAGGTCTCGCGCGGTGAAGAAGTTACCCTTGCTCTTGCTCATCTTGGCGCCCTCCACAAAGAGGAAACGCGGGTGGAACCACATGCGTGCGAAGGAGCCGGCCTTCGGGTCCTGGTTGAAGGCGCAACAGGACTGGGCGATCTCGCACTCGTGGTGGGGGAAGATGTTGTCCTCTCCGCCGGAGTGGAGGTCGATGAGGGGCTCGCCGTTCATGACGGAAAGGGACGCAAGGCAATCCGCGCTCGGGCTCGCTCCCGAGCCTCTTTCAGACAAACGCGAAATGCTCATCGCGGTGCACTCGATGTGCCAGCCCGGGTAGCCCGGGCCCCAGTCGCTCGCCGGGCTGTCCCACTTCATGATGTGCGAGGGGTCTTCCTTCCAGAGCAGGAAGTCGGCGGGGTGGTGTTTCTGGCTCTGGTTCTCGCCGCTGACGCGGCCACCCTCGCCCTCGCGCAGGCGGTCGAGCGTGTTGCCCGAGAGGCGGCCGTAGGGCGTGAACTTCTGCACGTCGAAGTAGACGACGCGCTGGCCCGGAGTTCCGGCGGTGTAGGCGTAGCCCAGGTGGAGCAGCCGCTTGATGACCGCTTTCATCCCTTCGATGTTGTCGGTGGCGCGGGGCGTGAGCGATGGGTCTGTGTCGGCGTCGAGCACGAGCTTCAGGCCCAGTGTGCGTGCGTCGTCCTTGAACCGGCCTTCGTAGAAGCGTGCGATCTGGTATGGGTCGCTCGGGTCCACCTTCGCGTCGGCGGGGAGCTTGCCGGACTTTTTGGCCTCGGCAATCCGGCGGCCCGCAACGGCCATGCGGTCCTCGCCCTGCTCGCCACCCTCGGCGTCGTCGGTCATGTGGCCCACATCAGTGATGTTCATCACGTGGGTCACGCGGCGGGCGTGACTGGATGTGTCGGTGTCGTTCTCAAGCTCGCAGAGGGGGCTCTCGATCCAGCGGCGCAGGAGGTCGGCGGCGAGGAACGAGCGGAAGTTGCCGATGTGCGCGTCGTCGTAGACGGTGGGTCCGCAGGAGTAGAAAGTGATGTGTGAGGGGTCACCGGGCCGGAAGGGCTCGACCTTGCGGGTGAGCGTGTTGTAGAGGCGGAGGGGCATGGGGGATTATTGGTGGCGGCAGGGATGGAACCACGAAGGCACGAAGAGCACGAAGAAATCAGAGACACGAGAACAGAGAGCGGAGAGTTGGAAGCTGGAGTGCTAAACCAGTGGACAACAGCCGCTCATGTCTCTGCTTTCCACCGTCTGATCTCTCCTTTCTTTCCCCTTCGTGTTCTTCGTGCCTTCGTGGTTCAGAGACTCTCACCGCCCGCCGAATGTCCGCGCGATGAGGAACGCCATCTCGAGCGCCTGCTGGTAGTTGAGGCGCGGGTCGCATGCGCTGGAGTAGTTGATCGCCAGGTCCTGCTCGCTGGTGCCCAAAGCTCCGCCGGTGCATTCGGTGACATCTTCGCCGGTCAGTTCAAAGTGGACGCCGCCAAGGACGACTCCCTCCTGCTTGTGCGCGGCGTGGCTCTGCGTGACCTCGTGGAGGATGTCGTCGAAGGAGCGGGTCTTGACGCCCGAGGCGGTGGTGCGCGTGTTGCCGTGCATGGGGTCACACATCCACAGGCAGCGGACGCCGCCATCGCGCGTGGCGCGGAGGAGTGGGGGGAGTGCGTCGGCGACTTTCGCGGACCCCATGCGAGCGATGAGCACAAGCTTGCCAGCCTCGTTGGCCGGGTTCAGCACGCGTGCCAGGGAGAGCACTTCGTCGGGCGTTGCGGACGGCCCGAGCTTGACGCCCACGGGGTTGCCGATGCCGCGGAAGTACTCGACGTGGGCGCCGTCCAGGTGGCGCGTGCGTTCGCCCAGCCAGGGCATGTGCGTGCTGAGGTTGAAGACGCCGTCGCGCCGGGGCACGGGGCGGGTCTGGGCGCTTTCGTACCAGAGGCTGAGCCCCTCGTGGCTGGTGAAGAACTCGACGCGCGTGAGGTCGTCCACGGTCTTCTCGCCCAGGGCCTCCATGAAGCGCAGGCCGTCGGCGAGGCTGTCCTTCATGCGCTCGTACTCGCTGCGGAGCGCGGGCGCGAGCCCGGCGTGGCGCATGAAAGAAAGGTCCCAGTACTCCGGGTGGTGGAGGTCGGCGAAGCCGCCGTCCACCAGTGCGCGCACGAAGTTCAGGGTGAGGGCCGAGTGCTTGTACGCGCGGACGAGGAGTGTGGGGTCGGGCGTGCGCGAGGCGGCGTCGAACGCGGGGCGGTTGATGAGATCGCCGAAGTAGGAGGGCAGGGTGACGCCGTTCCTGGTCTCGGTTGTGCTGCTTCGGGGCTTGGCGTACTGCCCCGCGAAGCGGCCGACGCGCAGGATGGGCATCTTGAGCCCATGGACGAGGACCATCGACATTTGCAGGAGGATTTTGAGCTTGTTGGCGATGATGGTGGAGTTGCACTCCGCGAGGGACTCGGCGCAGTCGCCACCCTGGAGCACGAAGCGCTTGCCCTGCTCGGCCTGCGCGAGGAACTGCCGAAGTCGGGCAACTTCCCAGCTGGTGACCAGCGGAGGCAGCGAGCGCAGTTCCGTGAATGATCGGTCGAGCGCGGCGGCGTCGGGGTATGCCACTTCCTGGGCGTAGGGCTTGCTGCGCCAGGAGTCGGGGGTCCAAAGGGTGGTTGGCGTGGTTGGTTGTGTCACCGCGGCAAGCATAGAAAGGGCCGCGCGGGTCGGTGCAATCTGGCGATTGGATCAGCCGCGGGCAGGGTGGGCGGCGTGCAGGCCCTCGTGGACGCGCCAGAAGTGGTCGAAGGACCGCTGCATGGAAAAGTCCTGCATGAACTCGTGGGCGGCTTCGCCCATGCGGCGGCGGAGAGGTTCATTGGTGGCGAGGGCCACGATATGGTCGACCCAGAGAGCGTCGTTGTGCGCGGGGAGGACGAAGCCGGTGACGCCTTCGCGCACCACTTCCTTTGGTCCGCCCTGGTCGGTCACGAGCACCGGCAGGCCGCTCGCCTGACTCTCCATCACCACCTGGCCCAGCGTGTCGGTGGTGCTGGGGAAGACAAAGAAGTGTGCACCGGCGTAGAGGGCGGAGAGTTCCTCTCCGTATCGGAAGCCCAGGAAACGTGTGCGCGTCGCACGGAGATCGTCGGCCATCTGGGCCCGGTAGGGGCCATCACCGATGATGTTCAGTTCGGCTCGGATGCCGCGGCTCTGCAGGGCGCGGTCGGCGAGGCGCCACACGCGGGCGAGCATGGGGAGGTTCTTCTCCACGCTGACGCGTCCGACGTACACGAGACGGATGGTGCCGGAGGGGCTGCCCAGGCTGGTCCATGCGGCCTCGTTGCGGAAGCGCGGGTGGAACTCCTCGGTGCGGATGCCAGGGCGCAGGGTGTGCAGGACCGCGCGCGGCATGCCGAGCTTTTCAAGGCTTGCGCCGTAGTCATCGCTGCGCGTAAATACGGCGCGGAATGCCCGGTAGAACGTCCGCATGTACTGCTCGCAGCCCGCGGTGAGCGACTCGTTGTGGAAGAGCTTGTCGATGTAGGCGGGGAAGTCTGTGTGGTAGACGCCTGCAACGGGCACACCGAGCTTTTTCGCGGCCATGCGCCCCACAAGGCCCACGCTGCCCGGGGTGGAAATGTGGATCACGTCCGGTCGGTGTTCGCGGGCGAGTCGCATCATCTTCAGGGCGGGCGGGAAGGCCAGTTCGAGGTTCTCGTACTTGGGCATCTTCGTCGCGTAGAGCGGGCGCACGTTCATGATGTTGGGGCGATCGGGCACATCGAAGTTGGTGCTGGTGATGACCGTTAGTTCTCGGTTGCCGGCGAGGGCTTGGTCCGCGGCGTTGCGGATGAAGCGGGAGACGCCGTTGACGTCGCCCAGGGTGTCGGTAAAGAGCATGACGCGCACGGTGGACTCCTTGGCGCGGCTCCGAGCCTGCTTCCGAGCCCGCAGCGTATGGATCGGACGTTGACAGCCCGGGCGATGCGGCGCGGTTGTGAAGATCGCGCACAGCGGCGGCTCTTCAGGATTGGGGTACTTCCGGTACACTTGGGCCATGACCAAGCACGTCGCCGTCTATCCCGGCTCGTTCGACCCCATCACACTCGGCCACCTGGATGTGATTTCTCGTGGCCGCAAGCTGTTTGACGAGCTCATCGTGGCGATCGGCCGCAATCCGGGCAAGGACCCCCTCTTCAGCGACGAGGAACGCGTGGACATGGCCCAGCGGCTCATCGCCGAGATGGTGAAGAAGAACCCGCACGACGCCCCGGTGACCGTGCGGGCCTTTTCGGGGCTGACAGTGGACTTTGCGAAGGACGTCGGTGCGAACGTGCTGCTGCGGGGCGTGCGGAACTTGTCAGACCTGCAGAACGAGGTGCAGCAGGCGGTGACGAACCGTGAGGTGGCTGGTCTGGAGACGGCGTTTGTCGTCGCGGGGCAGAGTTTTTCGTACACCAGCAGCAGCCTGATCCGGCAGATCACAGCGATGGGCGATGACCTTGCGGCGCTGACGCACCTGTGCCCGCCCATCGTGATCGATGCGCTGCGCAGGAAGAAGCTCGAGCGCCACCCGGCGCTGGAACGCCTCCGCGTCGACAAGGAAGAATGAAACCGGCGACACGGGCACGCACCCCTGCCGCCAGAAGGTTGGATCAACGAAACCCGGGGTAGCTACTTCTCGAACTCATACCCCTCGTCCGCGGCCTGCTTGTCGATGGCGGCGATGAGGGCTTCGCCCAGCGTCAGTTCACCCGGCTGGCCCTTGGCCTTCTTTGCCTTGTCCTGCTCGATGAAAGCGAGCCGCTGCTTGTTGAGCTCGCCGATGCGCTTGCTGATGGTGTCGCGCCGGGCGAGCATGTCGCGTACGTGCTTCTCGCGGTTCTCGGCGTCCATTGTCTGCATTTCTGCGGGCAGGTCTTTGGCGTCCACTTTCTTCAGGTCTATCTTGCCCTCCTTGACGGCGTCCACAAGGTCCCAGTGCGAGTTGCGGTACTGGCCCTCGCTCTTGGACACCGCCCGGGCGGGCATGGCCGCGGGGGCTGACTTGTTCTTCTCGTCCATCGCCTGCTGGCGCTCCTGCCCTGCAAAGCCGGCATCGCCGTAGGGCACGTAGGTCGTGTTGATCTCCGAGCCCAGCCGCACAATCTCGTCGTCGAACGGCGTTGCGCACGTGTCGATCGGGGCGTTCTGGTCGATGTTGCCGAAGGAACCACGCCCCAAGGTCGCACCGTCCGCCCACTTGGTGGCGACACCCTCCTCCCGCCCGCCGCAGAAGATGGTGTTGATCTTGACACCTTTGTTCACCGCATCGGCGATCGCTTCGCTGTAATGGACATCTCCCTGGGTAAATGGCTCGTTGCCGGCGATGACGACCATGGAAAGATCGCCCGGCTCGCGGGACCAGTCCAAGTCAGCGACGGCCCGCTTGATGACCGCGCCGCAGTACTCATCGCCACCGTTGGTCGTGAGACTGAACAGCTTCTCGCTCAAGAGGTCCAGGTCCGTGGTGAAGGGCAGCACCTGGCGCACGTACCCCTCGCTGGGCTTGAGGCTGTTGTTGCCGTACTCGTAGAGCGCGATGCGCAGGTCGGGCCGCACGCCGCCGCGGCAGGACTTCCCGAAGCGGTTGACGAGGGTCCAGACCTGGCTCTTCGCCTGCGCGATCAGACCGTCCATGCTGTTGCTGGTGTCGAGCAGCACGGCGATGCGGACCACCGGCCGACGCACGGGCTTGCCGTCCACCACCGGTGTAGGGGCGTCGGCCGGTGGGCACGCGGCGGCGCCGGGCAATGCCGCGCCGGTGAGCAGAAGCAGGCCGACGACCGAACGATGGATGACAGTGCTGCGCATGATGGGCTCCTGGGGATGTGCGGGCGATGGCCCGCGTCACACTCGCCGCGCGGGTTTCCGCCCGCACACAAGGTGATACTCCCCAGATCGGCCACGGATCGTCACGCGGGTGTCACCCGTCCCTGTGGTGCGCAACGCCCGTGTCACACCGGGGATCGGGTGCGATCGGCGTGCGCCTCAAGCGAACAGCGAATGGCTAGTTATGCAGAACGTCGTGGTTCCATTCCGCCCACTACCATTGCGCGGAGAGGCCGAGTGCCTGGAAAGGGACGTTGCCATGACGATGACGCAGACTGACACGACCAAGACCTCCGAACGCCGCCTCGCGAGCCTGTGGCCCGCGCCGCAGGAGATCGGCGAGCGCCCGCTCGTGTGGGTGAACGGTCGCCTGGTGCCCAAGAACCAGGCTGTCGTCAGCGTGTACGACCACGGCCTGCTCTACGGCGACGGCGTCTTCGAGGGCATCCGCGTCTATCGCGGCAAGATCTTCAAGTGCAAGCAGCACGTGGACCGGCTCTACGCCTGCGCCGCGAAGATCCACCTGAGCATCCCGATCACGCCCGACGAGATGGTGATGATCCAGCGTCAGTGCATCGAGGCCAACAACCTCACCGAGGGCTACATCCGCCTGGTGGTGTCCCGCGGCTACGGCACGCTGGGGCTGGACCCGCGCCGCTGCCCCATGCCCGGCATCATCTGCATCGCCGACCAGATCAGCCTGTACCCCAAGGAGTTCTACGAGACGGGCATGCGCGTCGTCGTCGCGAAGCGTCCCAAGACGCCCCGCGAGTGCCTGGACCCGCGCGTCAAGAGCCTGAACTACCTGAACAACATCCTCGCAAAGGTTGAGGCGATCAACGCCGGCTGCGACGAGGCGATTATGCTGTCCACCGACGGTTTCGTCACCGAGTGCACGGGCGACAACCTGTTCGTCATCAAGGGCGGTGTTGTCTACACGCCGCCCCACACCACCGGCAACTCAGGTAGCCTCGAGGGCATCACCGAGCGGTTCGTCCGCGAGGAGCTTGTCCCGATGTGCGGCTACAAGTGCGTCGTGAAGGAAATGCGGCTGGACGACGTCTACGCCGCCGACGAGGTGTTTCTCACGGGTACCGCCGCGGAGATGATCGCCGTCAACGAGGTGGACGATCAGAACGGCGGCCGCCACCGCATCAGCCAGGGCGAGGGGCCGGTCACCAAGAAGCTGCGGATGAAGTTCCGCGAGATCGTGACCAGCGACAACGTGCCCGAGAACTAAAGCGGCGGAGCCGAGTCCGTAGAGTTCGGTCCACGCTCCGAAGCGGGTATCGTTCCTCATGGCGAACCTCACGCGTGATGAGTGTGTGGCACTGGTGCAGCGCGAGCGGCCACAGGCCCAGGGACGGACGCTGTGCGTCCCCGTGGGGGTGCGCCTGCTCGCGGACCACCTCACGCCCGTCGTGGCGTATCGCCGGCTGGTCGCGCCCGACGAGCGCGAAGCGCCGAGTTTTCTGCTCGAGAGCGTCGAGGGTGGCGAGCGCCAGGGGCGGTACTCCATCCTCGGTGCCCAGCCGGTGCGGGAAGTCGTGGCGCGTGGTCACGAGGTCACGACCAAGCAGAACGAGACTGCGGCGTCCTCACCAGTCGCGGAGCACGCCGAGTCCCGCACACTCTCTGACCCGCTTGCGCTCTTGAGTGCCGAACAGCGGCGCTACCAACTCGTCCGGCCCGCGGCCGGACCTTCTGACCCGCTGCCCGCCTGCTTTCTGGGCGGCTGGGTGGGATACGCGGGGTACGACAGCGTCCGCTACGCGGAGCCCCAAAAACTGCGGTTCTCAGCCGCCCCGCGCGACGACCGCGGTCTGCCCGACCTGCACTTCGGGTTCTACTCAGGTGTCGTCGCGTTCGATCACGTGGCCAAGGTTGTACACGTGGTCGAACTCGCGTTCGCCGAGCCGGATGGAGATGCGGGCGCGGCCTACGACCACGCGATTGCCCGCGTGCGCAGCCGTGTCGAAGCCATCGAACGGCACAGCGAGCCCCTGCGTGGTGGTGAATTTGTCATCAGCGCACCGGCCGCGCCTCTTCCAAGCAACATGTCGCGGCAACAGCACGCGGCGATGCTGGCGAAGGCCAAGGAGTTCATTCGCGCCGGCGACATTTTTCAGGTGGTGGTGGGCCAGCGGTTCGAGCGCACCAGCCGCGTGGACCCGTTCGATGTGTACCGCGCCCTGCGATGCGTGAACCCCAGCCCCTACATGGTCTACATGCAGGCGCCGGGGTGCATCCTGGTGGCCAGCAGCCCGGAGATCCTCTGCCGGGTGCGGAAGTCCGGCGAGGGGTTCGTTGTTACCAACCGCCCACTTGCCGGCACGCGCCGCCGCGGAGCAACACCGGAAGAGGACGTGTCCCTGGAGCGAGAGCTGCTCTCGGACGCCAAGGAGCGTGCAGAGCACATCATGCTCGTGGATCTTGGTCGCAACGACGTGGGTGTTGTGGCGCGCCCCGGCACGGTCACGCTCGACAAGGTGATGGAAGTCGAGCGCTACAGCCACGTGATGCACATCTCCAGCACGGTCACCGGCACGCTCCGCGATGGCCTTGACTGCTGGGACGCGCTCCGCGCAGCCCTCCCGGTCGGCACGATCAGCGGGGCGCCCAAGGTCCGCGCCATGCAGATCATCGATGAGCTCGAGCCCGTCCGGCGCGGCCCCTACGGCGGCGGCATGGGCTACGTGGGCCTCGATGGGCAGATGGATATCGCCCTCACGCTCCGCACCATCGTCACGCCGACCGCTCTCTCCCGCCCGGATGGCGACAAGCGCAGTTGGACGTACCACCTCCAGGCCGCCGGGGGCATCGTCGCCGACAGCGTTGCCCAGGACGAGTACATGGAAACCGTGAACAAGGCCGCAGCGCTCGCGCGGGCGATCGAAGTGGCCGAGCGGGCGTTCGGCGCGTAAGCCGCGTCAGCAGGCGAACAATGTGCCCGTGAGCCCTGCACCCCCTTCCAACCCGCGTGGAACGTCGCCCCTGGTCCTCGTGACCGAGGACGTGGACGCCGCCGCGGTTGCGTGGCTTGGGGAGCGATGTGAGGTCGCCTTGTGTGCCGCCGATGAGCCGGAGTTCCCGGACTCGCTCACGAGGGCAGTTGGTCTGGTCGTGCGCACGTACACACGCGTGGACGCGGAACTGCTGAGCCGCGCCCCGCGACTCCGCGTCGTGGGGCGAGCAGGCGTGGGGCTGGACAACATCGACGTCGCCGCGTGCCGCTCGCGCGGTGTGGAGGTCGTCCACACGCCCGACGCCAACACGCAGGCCGTAGCAGAGTATGTCATCGCGCTCCTGCTGGACGTGCAGCGTCCCCGCGAGCGGGTCACGCGCGGGCTCACGCTTGCCGAGTGGACGAGCGTGCGGCGTGGCCAGGTGGCCCGGCGGCAGTTGAGCGAGCTGCGCCTTGGCATCATCGGCCTGGGGCGCGTCGGCACGCGTGTGGCGCGTGCCGCGGGCGGGCTGGGCATGACCGTGCAATACCACGACCTGCTGGAGATCGCCCCCGAACACAGGCAGGGAGCGAAGCCCACCTCGCTGGAAGAGTTGCTGCGCACCAGCGACGTGGTGAGTGTGCACGTGGATGCCCGGAGTTCCAACCACGGCCTCCTGAGCGATGCAGAGCTCGCCATGCTCCGCGCGGACGCAATCGTGATCAACACATCGCGCGGGTTCGTTGTTGATGCGACCGCCCTTGCCGACTTCCTGGACACCAACCCGTCCGCCACGGCTCTCATCGACGTCCACGACCCCGAGCCCTTCGGCGAGCCCTACCCGTTGCTTCGGTGCTCCAACGCGCATCTGTACCCGCACCTTGGCGCAGCAACAACGGCCGCGCACGCCGCGATGTCGTGGGTGGTGCGCGATGTATGGCAGGTCATCCGCGGCGGAGCGCCATCGTGGCCCGCTCCGTAGCGCAAGGTTGGTGATGGCCCCGTGGCGCGGTACCGCCAGGCGCCGCAGGGTGCGGCCACTGCAGGCCAGCAGCGCATTCAACCGTCGGTCGCATCGCCAACGCTAGATGCACGGCCCGCCGCCGAACACCGAAAGGAACGACGCGATGTCCTGCGTGTCCGGGAAGAGCGTGTCGTTGTTGAAGTCGATGCTGTCGCAGTGGGCGGTGGGGCACGCAGCGCCGGCGAACACACCGAGGAAGTCGCTGATGTCGCCCGTATCAGGGAAGAGCGAGTCGTTGTTGAAGTCGATGTCCGTGCACAGGCCTTCGCACCGATCCGGGATGGAGTTGCTGTTGGTGTCCGTCGTCCAGCCCTGGGAAATCTGGCACGCATCCGATACACCGTCACCATCACAGTCGGTGGGGGTGGCCTCCACCAGCTTGTAGAGACCGTTGTCCGCGATGTGCACGCAGTACAGCTCGCCGTCCAGTCCTTCGCCGAACGCGGTGGGGCGGAAGTCGCCCGTTTCCACGCGCCGGTCGACGAAGTCCTCGACCTGGCCCGTCGCCGACCGCCGAACGGAGTAGATCCCCGAAGCACCGTCCGCGAAGATGTACGTGCCCCGCAGGCACGGCATCGCGCTGCCGCGGTACACGTAGCCGCCGCACACATACCGGAAGCCTGCAACCTCCTGCGACCCGATGGGCAAGGAGCCACCAAAGCCAAAGTCCAGCAGCGGCGGCAGGTACGGCTGCAGGGGCAGGCACGACACGAGCTGGTAATTGCCCTCCTTGCAGGGCCACCCCAGGTTCCACGCGCCGGTGCCCGCCGGGATCATCGAGATCTCTTCCCGGAATTCTGAGCCCACATCACCGATCCACAGGTCGCCGGTCTCGCGGTCGAAGGACCCGCGCCAGGGGTTGCGGAACCCCGACGCCCAGATTTCGTCCTCGCCACTCACGCCCACGTACGGGTTGTTCGGTGGGATGGCGTAGTTCTTCTGCGCATCCGCCGGAAAGCCATCGTCGTCCGCCGTCGCGGGTGCGTCGTCGGGTCCGTCCACGTCCAGCCGCAGGATCTTGCTGCGGAGGATGTTCAGGTTCTGCCCGTTCAGCATCGTGGTGTTGTCGCCGATGCCCATGTAGAGGTAACCATCGGGCCCGAACGCGCAGAACCCGCCGTTGTGGAAGGTGCCCGCGCCGTCCATCACCAGGATGTCGACGAGTGGCCCCTCCGACACGAGTGGGTTGGCGGCGCTGCGGCGGCCGCGGGCCAGCACGTTCTGACCCGTGTTGCGGATGAAGTACACGTAAAAGTACCCGTTGGATTCATAGTCCGGGTGGAACGCGATGGAGTAGAGCCCCTGCTCGTTCATCGTCGCGACGTTGGGCACAAACTGGAAGTAGGTGGGCAGCACCGTCCTCGCGATCAGGTCCACCACGCGGATGTCGCCACCCTTGCCGACGGACATCAGGTGGTTCGGGTCACCAGGGATCGCAAAGACACCGATCGGCTGCCACAGGCCGGTGGTGACGATCGGCTCGCGACGCAACGTGGTCTGTGCGCATGCACCGGCACCAATACCGGCAACCGCGGCGAGCGCGACAAGAAGAGAGTGATTCCGCACGGCTTGGACCTCCGCAACACAAGAGGGGACGCAGAAAGAGTTTACCACACGTGTCAAGCGGTGAGAGGGCCCGGCGATCAGATCAGGCACGGTCCGCCCGAGAACACACTGATCAACGCGTTGATGTCCAGTGTGTCCGGGAACAACCCGTCGTTGTTGAAGTCGATGTCCCCGCAGTTGGGGTCGTTGGTGCACGGCCCGCCGGAGAAGACACTGAGGAAGTCATTAATATCCGCAGTGTCAGGGAAGAGGCCGTCCGCGTTGAAGTCGATGGCGTCGCAGGTGGGGCCTGTGGGAATGGCGACGCGCAGGAGCGAGGCCCGGTTGCCGGTCGTGTTGCCCGTGTTCGTGGGGTTGGTTTTGAGGGAAGGGGCGAAGTAGAAGTACCCGTCGTCCAGCAGCGTGCACCGGTCGCGCAGCGTGCCGATGAACAGGTCCGCGGGCGTGTTGGGGTTGTCGTCGATATCAACCGGGTCGCTCTCGCGCACCACCACAACCTGACCGTTCGCGACGATGACGGAGTTCCGCAGGCCGTCCGCGAGGTTCGAGGTGCCGAGCACGACATAGCTGCCGGCGTTGTTCCCCTTGAAGTCGATGAACGAGCCCCACAGCTCCGTGCTGCCCGGGAAAATCGGCTGCCCGGTCTGTGCGATGACGGCCCCGTTGCGGATGATCCAGCCTGTGCCGTCCTGGTTCGTGCCGCGGAGGAACCAGTCGCCGTTCGATTCCATCCACGGATCGGCGATGGTGCTGACAGCGCTGGTGAATGCGGTGCCGGGCAGCGCAGACCCCTCCTGCGCGACAACGACCCCGCTGACCACGGCGATGCGGTCGATCGAGGTGTCGGAGGCGAGTTCGCCCGTGCAGATGGAGCTCGTGCCCGCCGCGTTCCAGCGCAGTGTTCCCGTGTCGATGTCCAGCCACGGCGCCTGGGGGCCCGACTGGCCCGTCGGTGCCGTCGCGGCGTCCATCACCCGCGCCACAAGCGTTGCTGTGCCCGGTGTCGAGATGCGGAAGATGGCCTCAAGGCCGCCGAGGTCGTTCGGCGCCATGTTGCTCGCGAGGAACCCCATCGAGCCGTCGGCCGCGACTTCTACCCCGCTGAACGAGACCGTGTTCGCTGTTCCGAACCCCCAGAAGTCGATGAACGCGGGAACGGTCGGGTGATCCTCACTGCGGGCGAACGTGGTGAAACCGCCGGATGAGCTGCGCACGACTCGGTCACTCAGGGTCGTGGTTGGCAGTGCGCGGTACGCGAGGGACCATTGCCCAACATCGTTGAAGCGGGGCTCGGGCAGGCTTGTGGAGAGGTTGACGACTTCTCCATTCTCGGTGGGCGTGACGCTCTCCTGGGCGATGAGCGTGCCGGCCAGGCCCTGGCCCTGCACCAGCACCTGGTCCGTGTTGACATCGCCGCTGTTGGTCGTGATCACCACGTTCCACTGGTTGGTGGTGGGGGAGCGGTGCACGCGCCCGAAGTTGCTGTTCAGAACACCGGGGAGCCCCGGCGTGCCCGCCTTGGCGGAGGCTGCACCGTGATCCTGGCTGCACAGCACCACCTGAATCTGCGCGGACGCGCTGGACGCAAGGAAGACGGCAACGGGAAGCATCGCGTACTTCATCAAGAACTCCAAACAGCCCACAGAGTGAGGAAAATCACGCCCGGCCGCGTCGGCGGGCGGGCGTGTGGAAAGGCGGGGAGGCGGGTGCGCCAGGTTCAGATGCAGGGGCCGCCGCTGAACACGCTCAGCAGGCTGTCAATATCCAGCGTGTCCGGGAAGAGGCCGTCGTTGTTGAAGTCGATGTCGCCGCAGGTGCCGGTGCTGCAGGGACCGCCGGAGAAGACGCTGAGGAAGTCGTCGATATCCGCGGTGTCGGGGAACAGCCCGTCGCCGTTGAAGTCGATCGCGTCGCAGGAGGCGCCCGGTGTCCCGCCGACGCGGATGATCGCTTCACCCAGCGCAGCGCCCCCGATGTCGGAGATGTCAACGTTGACGTAGACGCTGCCGTCCTCCGGGATGTCCAGGCCCGGAGCAATCGTCGGGCTGGCGTTGAAGTCGGTCACGACGTAGTCCGCGGTGTTGTCACCGTTTACGTCGATGGATGCGCCGGTCTCGAGGAGCACCACGGCCGCGCCAAAGTTGTTGAGCGGGGCGTAGATCAGCGCCTCGCTCGAGCCGCCGGTGTCGGCGATGAACGCCACGTTGCCCGCGTTGTTGATGCTGACCGCGTCGATCACGCCGGTGTATGTCTTGCCGGCGATGGTGCCGCCCTCCGCCAGCAGGATGCCCGAGGGGCCGGCGACGAAGCCGTCCACGCTCGTCGCGGCGTTGGTGTCGCCGCTGAAGATGTACTGGCCCGACTCGTTCACGCCGACGTTGTTGAAGTTCTGCCAGAGCGAACCATCGCCCGCCGCACTGCCCTCGCGCGCGGCGATGGTGGTGCCGTCCACTACAACGGTGACGTCGGTCGCCGTCGCCGCGCCCAGGTTCACAATGTTGATGAAGTGCGCGGCGCTATCCGACACGTCGTACGCGAAGTTGATCCCCTGCGCGGTGATGGCTTCGCCGCTCACGATGTGCCCGCCCGCGAAGATCGGCACGGTCGCCGCCGGGTTGCTCGGGGTCGCGTTCTTGTAGAACACGCGCGTCGTGGTTGCACCGCCCACGGTGTTGCCGTACCCGCCGACCCACACCGCCGTGCCGTTGGCGGTCATGCGGGGACGGCTGTTGAACGTGCTGAAGAAGCCGGGGAATCCCGGCGCGGCGTCGCCGTCCACGAGCAGCACGCCGTTGGAGGTATACACCGCGTCACCGCCGTTCACCGACGGGGAGTAGTTGAAGTCGAGCATGTTGGAAATGCCCATGGTGGTCTCCGCGCCCGTGACACCAACCACCGACCCGCTGTTGAAGACCACGCCGCCGCCCGCGAAGATCGAGCGCGTCGTGTCGCTCATGTTGGCGACGAAGCCCACCTGGTTGAGGCCGTTGACGTACGGATCACCAAGGTCGCTGATCGAGCTGTCGCCGAGCTGGTCGCCGTTCTTCGCGACCACCTGGGCCTGGTACAACTGAGCCGAAGCTCCCGCTGCGAAGGCGGACAGTGCGATGACGGTGCTGACTGCTGAACGCATGGCAAAATCCCTCTCTACAGGCATCGTGGAAGCCGGAAAACCTGGTCCGCAACGCGGACCGAACCGGTGTGGGCAAAATCGTACACGTTGCCGGGGCGGCGTCGCCACCCCCAGCGTGTTTCCGTGCAATCTCATTCGCAGTTCGTTGATGGTGGTTGCCCGCCAACGCCCGAGAATCCTCACTCCCGGTCAAATGAAAGCCGGCCGAAGGCCACGGGGGCCTTCGCCGGCAAGGAAAGGGATCAGTCCGTTACTCAGAGGCAGGGGCCGCCGCTGAACACGCTGAGCAGGCTGTCTATATCCTGGGTGTCGGGGAAGAGGCCGTCGTTGTTGAAGTCCACATCCCCGCAGTTGGGGTCGTTGCTGCAGGGGCCGCCGGAGAAGACGCTGAGGAAGTCGTCGATGTCGGCGGTGTCAGGGAAGAGGCCGTCGTTGTTGAAGTCGATGGCGTCGCACGCGGGCCCCGAGGGACCGGTGGTGCCGTTCGCGTTGATGTTCTGCGCCAGGATGTCCGCGGCGCCGCTGGCGCCGTCCGCCCACGCCGCGATGAGCATGTCAGACCCGGCGGTGTTGATGACCGCGAGCCGACCCTTGGTGGTTGCGCCCGTGGAAACACCGAGTGTGGCCGGTGCCCAGACCGCCGCACCGTCCTCGCTCGACAGACGCGTCGAATGGACCTCCATCGGGGAGTTGGTGCCGGTGTACTGCAGCCACGTCACGATACTGTCGCCCGAGGGGGCTCCGTTGACGTTGATGAAGGATGCGTGGAATCCCGCGATCGGCAGCACCTCGCGTCCAGCCTCGGTCCACAGCCGGACACCCGCGCCGCTCAGTTTCTGGGCGCCGACGCCGAAGAGCGACTGGACCGCGTTACTCCGCTCGTACGCGACGGTGTAGGTGTCGCTCGTTGCGTCGTAGGCAACAGCGGACGACAGGCGGAACTCCGTTGCGGACGTGGTGGCGCTCGCCGCAAGGCCGTTGGCGGCAAAGCGCGCAACGCCCGAGCCCGAGTAGTGCTGCACCCACGCGTTCCGGTCCGCGCCCGTGTCATACCAAGACACCACCGCACCCCCCGCGCCGTCGCTCACCACTTGCGGAAAGTACCCGTTCTGGATGCCACGGCCGGGAGTCGCGCTCGACGCGTACGCATCGACGGCGACGCCACCGTTCCACTGGGGCACGTCGGCACCGTCCCACTTCTGAATTTTCAGGCCCTTGCGGCTGGTCACCATGTTGGTGCCCTCGGCGCGGATCCACAGCAGGATGAACTCACCGCCGCTGCCGGTAGAGAGCAGGTCTGAGGGCGATTGGGCACGGCCGGTTTCCGCCAGCGTCCACGTGCTGCCGACCACGCCCTCGGCGCTCACGCGCCGGAAGTTCAGGATGTTGGACTGCGCCCACACCACCACGGCCGAGCCGTCGGTGAGCGCGCACACCCGCGGCCCCACGGCCCCCGCGGACCCCGCCATGAACACGCCCTCCACGCCCCACGGCATGGACCCATCCGGATTGACCTTCTGGATCCAGATACCGCTGTTGTCGTACGCGACGAGCGCGGCACCGTCCGCATCAACGTCCATGTCGTAGACAAACGTCGCGGTGTTCGTGCGGCTGTTGATCGTCACGCCACCGGGCCCCAGCTGACGGTTGCCCGCCGCGTCCAGACGCTGCACGGCGTGCTTGTACCCGGAACCCGCACCATTGTCGGTGTACGAAATCCAGGCACCGCCATCAGGGGTTGGCTTGAGCACGGGTGTGCCCTGATCACCGCCGCCAACATAGACAGGCGTATTGACGGCGGGGTCAATCGTCCACTGACCCATGGCCGCGGACGCGGCCAGCGTGGAAGCAACGAGGAACACGGCGATCGGGGTGCGCATGTGAAGTCCTTTGTGGTATCGATGTGTAATAATTTACACAACCACTCGCCGCGCGGTTCCATCAATTGCACCGAATCGGCGCAAAGATCGTCCGCGTTCAATCGGCCACCCAAAAACGTGGACTACCCAATACAGCTGCCTCCGCTGAACACGCTTAGGAGGGCATCAATATCAAGCGTGTCCGGGAAAAGCCCATCGTTATTGAAGTCAATATCCCCACAATTAGGGGAGTTAGTGCACGGGCCACCGCTGAAGACGCTCAGGAAGTCGTCGATGTCAAGCGTGTCCGGGAAGAGGCCGTCGTTGTTGAAGTCAATGGAGTCACAGATCGGGCCCGAAGTGAGTGTGAGGGCTCCGATGAACTGGGGGGTAATACCGCCGGACAAGATAACGACCGGACCGTCGGTTGAGCCCGGAACGAACGACATCACGGCGGTGCCTTCCGTGTACATCATCGCACCGTTGCCGAGCGGGGCGATGCCCCGCGGGCCGGTGCTGACCGGGTAGTACGCCACCTGGTTGCCGGCCGCGTCGTAGCGGTAGATGCCTGCGGGCGCGGTGAAACCGGTTGCCCAGACTTCCTGGGCACCCCCCGGCCCGGTGTTCAGCACGATCAACTGCTCCGGGAAGTCGATGCCGGAGGCGCCGTCGCTGGCGTGGAACACGCTCACGAAGTTGCCCAGCGGGTCATAAATATTGATGTCGTCGCCGGCGATATCGGCGACGAGCAACTGCCCGTTGAACTCGGTGCAGTCGAAGGGGTCCGGCGCGGCGAAGAAGCCCTGGTGGGTTCCGTCGGTGGAGTACATGACCACAGCGTCGCCCGGGCCTGCGCCGGCATCGCTGTTGGACACGTACACGGTGTTCCCTATCTGGCCCATGCCGCGGATGTTGTTCATGTTGCCGGTGACGGTCGCGATGTGCTGGGGGGTCAGTGACGCGGTAAATCGGACGACAATGTCACTGACCTGGTCCGTGACCCAGATTTCATTGCCTACCTGCTGAACGTCTTTGGGTGTGGTGAAGTCAAAGGTGGTGCCGCCCGCGTCGAGGATGAAGTCGAGGTTCACGGGCGATCCATCGGACGCATTGAAGAGCATGATCCGGTCCGCTGTTGAGTCGGGGATCATGAGGTACTGGGCGTGGACGGTGGTGCCGAGGGCACCGAACAGGCTTGCGGCAACGAGACAACGGTTGATCATCTGAGAGCTCCCTGGGGACCGACGGACGTCGGTCGGCTGGTGCACCCTACCCAAACACCACCGCAACTGCAAGCACAACTGGGGGAGGAAAGCTAAAAACCCCGGTGCGGGGCACCGGGGTTCTCCAAAGGAACGGTTGTGATTACTCTCTTAGAGGCACGCGCCGCCGCTGAAGACGCTCAGAAGGCTGTCGATGTCGAGGGTGTCTGGGAAGAGCCCGTCGTTGTTGAAGTCAATGTCGCCGCAGGTGCCGGTGCTGCAGACGCCTCCTGAGAACACGCTCAGGAAGTCGTCGATGTCGGCGGTGTCGGGGAAGAGGCCGTCACCGTTGTAGTCGATGGCGTCGCAGGAGGGGCCGACGACAATGCAGCCCATGTTTTCGGATCCCGGGGTGGTCAGGTAGGCGGGGTCCAGCTGCTGACCCAGGGCCGGGAACCAGGCCTGCTCGACGGGGTCGGAGGTGAAGGGGCCGGGGATCGTGCCCAGCAGGTCCATGGACAGGACGGCACCGCAGGTGCGGAGGAAGGTGTCCGCCGTGAATCCGTCGGGCTCGGGGAGGACGTTGTCGGTGATGTCCAAGCCGCCAACCTGGGACGCGTACTGGAAGTGCGTGGGGCGGTTGTTGCCGTCTTTCATGCCAAGGGCATCGATGACGGTCGCCCACGGCGTGGCGTCAAGGACGCCATCGTTGTTGGTGTCGAGGTCCTGCCCCACGGCTCCGGTGAAGCCGCTGACGATCAGGAAGGTGTTGGAGCCATTCTCGATGTCGGGGCTGATGTCCTGCACGAACACGCTGGTCGCGGGGTCGGGTCCGCCGGGCAGGACGTTGGCCGCGTCGCGCCAGAGGAACAGCGAGTTGGTGCCGGTCACCTTTCCGTCGAGGCTCAGGGCCTGATCAATGATGCCGGTGACGCAGCCCGCGTCACAGTCACCCTCGATGATGAGCATGGTGAGGCCCGTCATGTCGAAGTTGGGCGCGGTGGACTTGAGCTCGATGTACTCGTTCGAGTTGTCCGGGCTGCCCGGCGGGTTGATCATCACCTCGTTGAACTGGACCTGGGCGCCTGCCGCGGACGCGAGCAGGGCGACCACCGAAATCACACACATCTTCTTCATTGTATTCTTCCTTTCTCTCCAAAGACTCGGACGTGACTCACCCGGCGGTACTAGAAGTTGAGGCCGTTGCGTGTCAGCCACCCGCCGAACACCTTGCCCTCAAGCTCGTCGTACAGCAGAACGTTCTGGATACTCCCGTAGGTTCCGGCGCTGCCGCTCCACTCACCGTCGCGCTTGCCGCTGTCGGCAAACTGCTCCACGTGCGCGTCCGCGAACAGCATGTTGCCGTAGAACCGGTCGTGGTCGTGCTCGGCGTCGGCGATCTTCGGGCCTTTGCCGTGGACGGGTCCGAAGTCCTCGAAGCGCTGGCGGCCGGTGCCCGCGCCCTGGATGCCGGGCGGGTTCACCATGGTGGTGGGGCCGTCGGAGAGCACCTTGGCGCCGACGAGCTGACCGCCCCGGTACAGCACCATGTCTCCCTGCTCCGGGTTGGCGATCACGGTGGCGTCGCCGATCATGACGACGCGCGAGGGGGTGGTGGTCGCACCGACGGACTTGTCCGCGAGCGGCCCGCGGAGCTTGGTGCGGTTCTTAAAGTCGTTGTATTGGCGGTGGTCTTTGACGTCGGTGTGGGCCATCTGCCAGCTCTGGCAGTAGTTGGTGTTCAGCCCCTTGGTGATGAACTCGTCCACGTCCGCGAGCGTGAACGTCTGGTACGCCTGCGAGTTGAGGCGGTTCATGTTGAGCGACTGGCTCGCTTGTGCGGGGCTGCTGGGGCAGAGCATCTTGCCCGGGATGCCGTAGCCGCCGTTGAGCACGTCGGCGACCCACCCTGTTGTGTCGATGCGGCCGTACCCCTCCATGAGCGAGTTGTCCCAGGAGCCCGAGGAGTAGAACCCGCGGTGGGAGGCGCTGTAGGACTCGAAGGAGATACCAAACTGCCGGAGGTTCGACTTGCACTTGACCGTCCGGCCCGTCTCCCGCACGGACGCGACACTCGGGAGGAGCAGGCCGAGGAGCAGGGCGATCACGGCGATGACGACGAGCAGCTCGATGAGGGTGAACGCGCGCGGGCGTGGCCCCGTTGTCTCAGCGAAGCTGTGCGGCATGCGGTCGCTCCTCGGCCGCGCGGCGTGCGCAGTGGGTCAAGCAAAGGCACCGCGTGTTGAGCGGGCGTTTACGTTGAGCGAAGGTGGTATGAAGACTGCGCAAGCACGGGTTGCGGTGCGGGGCCGGGTGTTGGGCGCAACCTCTGCGCCCAGGCGGGTTTGTGCGGTGCGCTGGTTGACGCGGGCGGTCGATCCGCGAGTTGCTTTTCGGACGCGGGTGGTTTGTGCAGTGCGCAACGCGCGCGCCGTCCGTGGAGTGCGGGTCCGATTGCGCCGATACGGAGATGTCCGTCGATCTCCAGAAACAACCGGAAGAGGTGTTGCGTGCGCACAAACAGGCGGTCCAGTGGCGGCTGGGTGTCCAGCTGGGTCGTGGGTCGCGGGAAAGGCCCACAGTTCGCGGTCGGCGCTTCGCTGACCGGGCTGCTTGCGCTCACGCTCTGCGCCGGGGGTGCGTGGACCTTTTACACCCACGCGCGCGCCTCGCGCGAGGGCGAAGTGCGCAGCCTGTCTGTCACCGCGACCACCATGACTCACGCCGCGGAGCAGATGCTCGCCAGCGGCGACGCCACGGGACTGCAACACCTTGTTTCTGAGTGCGCGATCGATGCGGGTCTGGACGGAGCCACGCTCTCGCTCGACGGCGTGGGCGTGGTCGCGGACAAGGCGATCGGCAACGTCGCGGTGCGGGACATCCCGGCCTCGTGGGGCGTGGCGGGCGCAGCATCGCCGGGCAATGACACACGGCTCGCCAACAACACCATCACACTGACACGGCGTGTGCAGGTGGCGGGGAAGGGCGATGCAACGCTGACCCTCATTCGCAAGTACACCCCACCGGTGCTGGGTGACTTCAACGCCCAGGCGGGCCTGGGCGGGATCGCCGCGGGCGTCGCGGCGGTGGGGTACCTGGTGTTCCGCTCGCTGCGGTCGCGCATGCGGGGCCTGGGGGCGATCAGCGAGGCGCTGCACCAGGCGTCGGCGTTCGCGCCCGGCGAGCTCCCGGCGGCGGCGATGCGCATCAGCGACGAACTGGGCGACGATGCGATCATGTGGAACCGGCTGATTGCGGACCGTGATACCTCGGTGGCCCGGCGCGACATCGAGGCGGCGGCGATGCGTCAGCAGATGCCTGGTGGTGCGGGCGGCGACTCCGCGGCCGCGTTTGACGCGTTGTGGATGGGGCTGATCGTGCTGGACGCCGACGGCAAGGTGCGGGCGATCAACGGCGCGGCGGCGGTCTTCCTGAAGCACCCCCGGCAGGAGATCGTCTCGCGCGATCTCTCCGCGTACGTGTCGGACAAGGGTGTCATGGAGGTCGTGGACGGCGTCGTCAAGGGGCGCACGAAGCAGCGCACGGTGGTTGAAACGACGATCTCAGATGAGTCCAAGGGCTCGGAGCAGACGATTCTTCGGATGACCATCCGGCCGATGCGCAAGGAGGACGGGGCGGCGGCGCTGCTCGTGGTCGAGGACATCACCCAGCAGCGCGTGGCGGACGACTCCCGCAACGCGTTCGTCGCGCAGGCAACGCACGAGCTGCGGACACCGCTTACCAACATCCGCCTGTACCTCGAGCAGCTGGTCGAAGAGGGCGACAGCGACCCGCTGGTCAAGGCGCGGTGCATCAACGCCATCAGCCAGCAGGCCCGGCGCCTGGAGCGCACCGTGGGGGACATGCTGAGTGTGAGCGAGATCGAGGCGGGCACCTTCCGCCTGCACACGGACGACGTCCGCCTCGAGACACTCTTTGAAGAGCTCCGGGAAGACTTCGGCGCGTCCGCGGCGGACAAGGAGATCGAGTTCACCGTGGAGCTGCCGCCCAAGCTTCCGCAGCTGAACGCCGACCGGGACAAGATCGCGATGGCGCTGCACAACCTGGTGGGCAACGCGATGAAGTACACGCCCACCGGCGGGAAGGTGATGGTCCGCGTGAGCGACGACGGGCAGGCGCTCCGCGTTGATGTTACGGACAACGGGATCGGCATCAGCGAGGAGGAGCAGGAGCTCATCTTCGACAAGTTCTACCGCAGCAAGGACAAGCGCATCGGCAGCATCACCGGCAGTGGTATCGGCCTCGCGCTGGCGCGGCAGGTGGTCCGCCTGCATGGCGGGGACATCCGCGTGCAGAGCGCAATCGACAAGGGCAGCACGTTCACGCTCACGGTGCCGTTGCACCGCGGGGCGGTGAAGATCGCGGCGTAATCGGCAGGGCTCAGGCGTACCAGAAAGGAGGAACCCATGGATGTCCAGGAACAGCGGCACGGAGCGGTGACGGTCATCAAGCCCGTGGGGCCACTCCTCCAGGATGACGCAACCAAGTTCCGCCAGCGCCTGGGCGACGTGATGACGCGGAGCCTCGGGCGGTTTGTGCTGGACGCTTCGGGCGTCGCGTACGTGGATAGTCAGGGGCTCGAGGTGCTTGTGCAGGCCGCGGAGCAGCTCGCGGAGGGCGGGCGCGCGATGCGGCTGTCGGGCGCGACCGAGACGCTGCGCGAGGTGCTGGACCTGACGGGCGTTTCCGACCGCTTTGAGCACTACGCGGACGTCAACACCGCCGTGAGGAGCTTCCTCTCGTGAACCTGCCGTTCATCCATCGCGCGGGCGATCCCATCCCGCCGCCCGGCGGCCAGGGGGAAGCCGCGCCCAGGGCGGTGCAGCCCAATGTTGTGCCCGTGCCGGCAGCACCGGGCGGCAGCGCGGTGTCCAACCCCGCATTGCAGCAGCGCCGCATCCGCGTGGGTGACGTGCTGCTGCAGGACGGCGTCATCAGCAGGGAGCAGCTCGAGTCGGCGTTGGCGGAGCAGCGGGCAACGAGCAAGCTGCTGGGTGAGACGCTGGTCAGCCAGGGCACGATCAGCCCGGCCACCCTGGTGCGGTCGCTGGCGAAGGTGCTGGGTGTGCCCGGGTGCACGCTGCGCCATGGCCTGATCGACCCGGCGATGCTCAAGCTGATCGGCGCCGAGGAGGCCGAACGCCTCAAGTGCCTCCCGATGTTCAAGGTCGGCGAGACGCTCACGGTCGCGATGGCGGAACCGCAGAGCCTGCCGACCATTGATCGTCTGCGCCAACTGACGGGCCTCAAGGTGCGCCCGGTGCTGGCGCTGGAGGCGAACGTCAAGGAGTACATCCAGAAGTACTCGCGCGGCAACGTCGACATCGACGCGTTCCTGACGAGCCTGACGGAGCAGGACGTCGAGGTGGTCGAGCGGGAAGCGGTGGACGAAGGTCCTTCGACCGACCTCGACAAGCTCGTCGCCGGCAACCCGATCGTCAACCTGATCAACATCGCGCTGCTCACGGCGGTCAAGGACCGGGCGAGCGACATCCACATCGAGCCCGACAAGCGGGGCACGCGCGTGCGGTACCGTGTGGACGGCGTGCTGCGCGACCTGATGAAGCCGCCGGTGGGCATGCACGCGGCCATCGTGTCGCGCGTCAAGGTCATCGGGAAGATGGATATCGCCGAGAAGCGGCTGCCGCAGGAGGGCCGCGTGCGGATCGTCGCGGAGGGCCGCGAGATCGACCTGCGCGTGTCGAGCATGCCGACGCTGCTGGGCGAGAAGGTCGTGGTGCGCGTGCTGGACAAGGCGAACCTCAAGGTGCGGTTGGAGGATTTGGGTTTCCGGAAGGAGCCCCTTGAGACCTTCACGCGGTTCCTGAACCAGAGCCACGGCATGGCGCTCGTGACCGGGCCCACGGGCAGCGGCAAGACGACCACGCTGTACTCCGCGCTCGACCTGCTGCGCAGCCCCGAGGTGAACATCGTGACGGTCGAGGACCCGGTCGAGTACCAGCTCGAGATGATCAACCAGATCCAGGTGCACGAGCAGATCGGCCTTTCGTTCGCGCGGGCCCTGCGGAGCATCCTGCGCCAGGACCCCGACATCATCATGGTGGGTGAGATTCGTGACGAGGCGACGGCGCGCGTGGCGGTGCAGGCAGCGCTCACCGGACACCTGGTGCTGGCAACCCTGCACACGAACGATGCGCCCGGGGCGGTCGCGCGCCTCGTGGACATGGGCATCGAGACGTACCTGCTGAGCGGTGCGCTGAACGGCGCTGTGGCGCAGCGGCTGGCCCGCACCATCTGCCCGTCGTGCGCGACCAAGTACTTCCCCGCGGAGCACGTGCTGAGGGACGCGGGCATTCCGCACGAAGTTGGCCGCGCGTTCCGCAAGGGCGCGGGCTGCCAGCGGTGCCACGACAGCGGCTTCCAGGGCCGCCAGGGCGTGTACGAGGTCTTTGAGGTGACACCGGACCTGCGTCGGATGATCCACCACGGCCGGCCGACGCACGAGCTCCGCGCGAAGATGAAGGACGCGGGGTGCCTCACGCTCCGCGAGGAGGGTGTGCAGCTCGCGCTTGACGGCCGGACGAGCCTGGAGGAGATTCTGCGCGTCACCCAGAACGACGACGAACTGCCCGCCGACAGCTCTCCGCTCGCCGCGAAGGAGGCCGCATGAAGATCGGCTACAGCGGCTTCGACAAGTCCGGCAAGCCCACGCGCGGCTTCGTGGACGCTCCCGATGCGCAGGAGGCGGTGGAGCTTCTGCGGCGGCAGGGCGTGTTCGTGGCGGAGGTCCACGCCGCGAGCCAGGCGCTCGCGGAGAGTGAAGAGTCCGGCGGTGGCGTGCAGGCGCAGCGCAGTGGCCTGTTCGGCAGCGGCTCGCGCGTCGAGAAAGTGTCGTCGATGGCGCGCCAGCTTGCGATTCTCATCACCACCGGCACGCCGGTGGTGGACGCCATCGCGTCCATCGAGCGGCAAACGCCGCAGGGTGAATGGCGCGACACCGTGGCGGGTGTGCGGAGCAAGGTGGAAGAGGGCAAGTCGCTCGCCGAGGCGATGGCCGCGTACCCGCGGTACTTTGACGCGGTGTGCCGCAGCCTGGTGGCCGCCGGCGAGACCGGCGGCAAGCTGGACGTGATGCTGGATCGGCTGGCGCGGCTGCTGCGTCAGCAGGTGAAGGTCCGGAAGCAGATCACCGGGGCGATGGTGTACCCGACGCTGCTCATGGGTGTCGCCGGCGCGGTGGTTGTGGTGATGATGACCTTTGTGCTGCCGCGGTTCGAGGGCCTGTTCAAGTCGATCGGCTCGGACTTGCCGCCGCTGACCAAGGTGCTCATGGCGTGCAGCCACTTCATGCGAGACTCGTGGATGTGGCTTGTGGGCGGGCTGTGTGTCGTGGTGACGGCGGGCGTGGTCTACTTCCGCAGCGAGGCGGGCAGGCTCGCGATCGACAAGGCCATGGTGCGGCTGCCGCAGGTGGGCAAGGTGACGCGGGCGTTCTCGATGGCGCGCATCGCGCGGGTCCTGGGCGTGCTGCTGGACGGCAAGGTGCCGCTGCTGGACGCCCTGGCGCTCACGCGATCATCGATGAAGAACTCGCTCTACCAGAGGCTCGTTGGGCGCGCCGAGGACGCGGTGATCCGTGGTGAGACGCTCAGCAGTGCGCTGGCGGACCCGACACTGATGTCCCCCGCGATGGTGGAGGCGGTGCGCAGCGGCGAGCGGTCCGGGCAGTTGGCGCCCGTGCTCACCGCCATCGCCGAGCACATGGACGAGGACAACGAGGTGGCGATGAAGACGCTCACGGGGCTCATCGAGCCGGCGATCCTGCTGGTGCTCGGGCTGGTTGTGGGCAGCGTGGCCGTGGGCATGATGCTGCCGCTGTTTGATCTTGTGGCCTCCGGCACGAATGGGGGTGGGCATTGAACCACATGTTCTCGCCCACGGCGGGCGCGATCGGGATTGACGTCGGTGAGGCGACCGTGCGGGCGGTGCAGGTGCGTTGGCGCGGCGGGCGGGCGCACCTCGCGGCCGGGCTCGCGTGGCCGCTGCGGACGCCGGGCACGTTTGCCCAGGAGGACGCGGGAGCGTTCGCCGAGGCGCTGCACCGCTCGGGGTTTCAGGGGCGCGACGTGATCGCGTTCGCGCCGCACCGGTCGCTTCTCACGACGACCATGGAGTTGCCGCCTCGCACGAGCGCGGCACCGATCCGGCAGCTTGCGCGCGTGGAGATGGCGCGGATCCATCGGCTGGAAGTAAACTCCTTCGAGCTGGGCATGTGGGACACGCCAACGCCCGATCGGCGCCCCGGCGCGACGCACGCGATCGTGACGGCGCTGCCGACGCAGGCCGGCGAGGCCATGGCTTCGCTCTTTGCCGACGCCGGGCTGCGGCTCCTGTGCCTGGATACGCAGATGTGCGCGCTGG
Source organism: Phycisphaerales bacterium (assembly GCA_036261855.1). Taxonomy (GTDB): domain Bacteria; phylum Planctomycetota; class Phycisphaerae; order Phycisphaerales; family UBA1924; genus BJHL01. Next base: position 85,854 of record DATAKA010000120.1, read on the forward strand.
CCCGCGTGTGCGACAGGGCGGTCTCCGCCGTCCCAAGCCTGGTCGGCGTCGTGAAAGTCGGGTGGAGCGGCTGCCGGGTGATGCTGATGCACGTCGGCGGCCCGGACGGCGTGCTGCCCGTGTACGAGCGCGTGGTCGAAGAGGTATCGCTCGCGGCCCTGACGAAGTGCGTCGAAGAGAAGCTGGGCCTGAGCCGCGAGGGCGTGCAGTTGGCGCTGTGTTCGAGCGCTGAAGATGTTGCGGCCGATGCGCCATCGCGCGACCTGCTCCGCCACGCCCGGGCATTCCAGGGAGAGTTCTTGGACAGGCTGGTGACCGAGACGCAGCGGTCGTTCTCGTACGCGGTGCAGATGTACCCGACGCTGCCGATGACCACCGTGCTCGTCACGGGGGAGGGCCACCGGGTCCGTGGCCTGAAGGAACGGATTGCGAACACGCTGGGCCTGGATGCGCGGGACCTGGTGCCCTCGGACGCCGCTGTCGCGCAGGAGGGAAGCACCCTCGGCGCAGATGGATCGCTCGTGCCGGCCCTTGGCCTCGCGATGCTCCCTGCCGCCGTCGCGGTGCCGACCGCACGGAGGGCCGCATGAGTACGCTCCACGTCAACCTGCTCCCGCAGAAGCGCATCGGTGCGATCGCCGCCGTCCGTCTGGCGCGTTGGTGGGTGCTCGGGAGCGTTATCTACTGCACGGTGGCGTTTGTGCTCGCCGGCGCTTACTCGCTCGGCGTGTCACGCCGTGGCGCTGGGAATGACAACTCTGCCGTCATCGCCGCGCGCCTGGAGGCCAAGCGGGCCGAGAAGCAGACGCTGACGGGGCGCGTGACGGACCTGCGCAAGCGGGTCGATGCCGCCCGTGCGGTCGGACACCACCCGGACTGGAGTGTCTTCCTGCGGCACCTGGCGCTGGCCCGCCCGGCGTCACTCATCATGGACCGCTGTGAACTCAAGCGCGTCGAGACCACCACGCGCACCCCGGCCAAGGACGGCAAGCCGGAAACCAGCACGACGTCCACCCGCCTGGTGCTGGTCATCACCGGCCTCGCGGAACAGATTGGTGATGTGCACGCGTTCGTCGGTCAGGTCGAGGGTGCCGGTGTGTTCGACGCCGTCCGCGTGGGCGAGACCAGTGTTGTGCCACCCACCAGCCCGGGTCAGCCGACGCTCACGCGGTACACCATCCAGTGCGAGCTCTCTGAGCCGCAGGAAGGGGTGGAACAGTGAAGACCGCCGAAGCACCACACGGTGTGAGCGCATCCATGCTTGTGCACGCCGCGGGCGTGGCGGTGCTCATCGTCGTGACGCTGGGTCTGCACTTTGCGCTGGTTGCGCCGGCGCACCACGAGCGGGCGGCCCGCGCGGCCCGCGTGCAGCAGGCGGCCCAGGACGTCCAGGACCTCAAGGTTCTGGAGGACCACACCCTCGCGCTCGAGCGATTGTCCGGCTCGCTGGAGAGCAAGCTTGTCGACACCGTCGAGTTGCGTCCGGTGGACCAGTTGAACAAGCAGGTCGCGGCCGTCAGCCAGTTGGTCGAGGAGCAGAACCTGCACGTCACGCGGGTGGACCCCGGCGACGCCCAGGTCACCCCGCGGTACACGCTCGTGCCGATCCGGGTGGCTGGTCAGGGCACCTTCGCGGACGTCGTGAGCTTCCTGCACGAGTTGCACTCGGTTTCCAAGGACACCGAGGTGCGCGCGTTCGCCGTGCACGCGGACCCCAAGGCATCTTCGGACCTTGTCACATTCGAGCTGTCCCTGGGGTGGTACGCCGTGGAGGGGCCGTCATCACGGGCGTTGGCAAGGCCTGCCGGTGGTGCGGGGCGTGCGGATTCCACCGTCGCCGATGTGCCCGAAAGCCGCTGAATCGGGTTGACACCGGGACCGGCGTTCTGCCTAGTTGGTGCGTGGAACTCACCAACCGTCACAAGCTGTTGCTCGGAGTCGTCGGCGTCGGCGTGGCTGCCGTCGCGGTGGACCGCTTCGTGCTCTCTGACTCCGCACCCAGCGCTGCCACCGCCGCCGTGGTCCACGCCGTTGCGGCTTCGCCCGCACCGTCCGCGCCTACTCCCGCTGTTGCGGACGGCGCTGCCGACAGGCTCCAGCGGCTTGCCGAGGTGCTCCCGACTTCAACGCCCGAGAATGACGGCATGGTCGCTGGCGCCATGACCGCGCCCCTGAACTGGCTGCCGGACACGCAGCGCAAGGCCGTCGAGCAGCAGACCGGTCGCGTGTCCCGCGAGGGCGAGCTTGCCGAGCGGTTCCACCTCACCAGCGTGTTCACCGCCGGCGGCGGGTATGCGACCATCAGTGGGGAGAAAGTCGCGGTCGGCGCCACCAGCGACAGGCTGGGCATCAAGCTGCTGGCGATTGTCCCGCCCGCGCACCGCACGCCCGGCGCGGCGATCGTCGAGTACCGCGGCCAGGAAGTGCGCCTCACCACGGGGTACGCAAAGCTCAAACATAGTGGAAACCCTTAGAAGTGAGGGTCCGAACCCGTACCCGGTGCAGGGAGGTTCCGTTTATTCCGGCCTAAAGGCAGGGGAATCCCGGCTGGACGCTGCGCCGCTCCCCGAAGTCGGCGATCGAGGCGGTCGATGTTTTCCTCATGCTCGCCCTGAAGGTCGGGCGATCAGCAACGTCCGGAAGCGTCACGGAGGAACTCATGACATCTGCCCGCACACTGGCCCGCCGCGGCTTCAGCCTGATCGAGCTGGTGATCGTGATCGTGATCATCGGCATCATCGCCGCCATCGCGATTCCGCGCATGAGCCGCGGCGCTGAAGGCGCGAACGACTCGGCCCTCAAGGCCAACCTCGCGGTGCTCCGCAGCGCGATCGACCTGTACCACACCGAGCACGAAGGGCTGTACCCGACGGAGGCGAATATCGTTGCCCAGCTCACCACCTACACCGACTCTGCCGGTGCCGCTCAAGCAACCGCCGACACAACCCACATCTATGGCCCATACCTGAGCGTGGTCCCGCCGCTTCCCGTGAACACGCCCCGGAAGGGCGGCAATCTGATCGCCGCCGCCGATGCCGCAAACGTCGGTTGGATCTACGACGTCTCCGCAGACGGCCGCTCGTACACGATCAAGGCCAACACAACGACCGAGACCGACGTCAAGGGCGTGCTCTACACAGCCTACTGAGTTGACTTCTTCTGCATGAGCACCACGCCCGCGGACTCCGACGTCTGCGGGCGTTGTTCATCCCGGGTCTTCCCCACGGAGTTCCACGCATGGCACGCAGGGCATTCTCGCTGCTGGAGCTGACCATCGTGGTCGTCATCCTGGCCGCCGCGGCGGTCATCGCGGCGCCGCGCGTGTTCGGCACCACCAGCCGCGCCCGGCTCCAGGCCGCGGCCCAGCGGCTCGCGCAGGATATCGAGGCGACGCGCGAGCGCGCCCGGACCGTGGGCGTGTACCAGACCATGTGCTTCAGCACCGAGGGGTACACCATCGTGCAACGCACACCCTCGGCAGAGGAGAAGGTGAGCACGCTGCTGAACGATGACCCATACCACGCCAGCATCGGATGGGTCGTGCTCAGAAGCGGGTCGGAGCTGTCCTTTGACGGCTTCGGTGTGCCCAGCACCGCCGCGATGATCAAGGTGACCAACGGAACGGACGCGTACCTCGTCAGCGTCAACGCCGGCACCGGGAATGTCGGTGTGTCGGCCCGCGCAACCGACCCCCAGGCCGACACCGCAAAGGCAGCGGAGACACCGGTGGCGATCGTGGACGACGTGACGGGGATCACCCCGACGCCGCGGGCCAACGTGAAGGTCCGCTTCGGCGTGATCAACATCGAGCTCGATACAACGGTGACCAATGTCATCGAAGCCGTGGAGCCCGACTGAGCAGTGCGCACCAACCGATCCAACGCCTTCACGCTCATCGAGACGGTGCTCAGCCTGGGCATCGTCGGGGTCATCGCCGTGTCGATGACGTCGATCATGATGCTGACGAGCCGCGCGATGCCGAGTGTCGGCGACGTGGACGTCGTCAACGTGTCCTCGCGCGAGGTCGCGTCCCGTATCGCGTCGGAGCTCGCCGGTGCCACGTCCATCACCGGCCTGTCGGCTCATTCCGTCACCTTCACCATCCCGGACCGCGACAACGACGGCCTTGAGGAAACGTTCCGGTACGGCTGGAGCGGCACAGCCGGTGACCCCCTCGTGTGGACGTACAACGGCGGGTCGGCAATCACGGTCGCGAGCAACGTCCAGGACTTCACCCTCTTTGCCGAGTCGGCGACCGTGACACAGGCGGCGACCGGCCCCAGCGCGTGGGGGCCCGAGGTGATCCTGCACGAACAGCTCGCGCCGCCGACCACGAACCTGACTATCAGCGGTCTCAACCGCGCCGCGCACTACTTCAAGCCCGACTTCCCGGCCGGCACCACCGGCTGGACGGTGACGCGCGCGTCGCTCAAAATGCGCCGCGCGGGCAGCGCGACCGCCGCGCCCGTGCTCCGGGTGTCCTTTGTTTCGCCGGGTGTCACGGGCACGCCGGACCTTGGGGCGTTCCAGCTCACGATGGGTGATACGTCCACAGTGGCCAACGCGACCCAGTGGTTCACGGTGGCGTACACCTGCGCCACAACGCCCACCTATCCGATCTCGCAGGGGCTGTTCCTCTACGTTGCCCCGACGACGGGCACAACCACCTCCACCGCGGCGGATGTTGGCGTCACCGCGGGTGTCGCGAACTACCCGAGCTACTACTGCACCACGAACACCGCGCTCATCGTGTGGAACACGGACTACGACGACGGCCTGGGGTGCACCATCTGGGGCAAGTTCTACGGGCCCACCACCACGACAACCACCGCGCAGCGATACACGCGGGCGGAGGTCCGCACGAAGATTGGCAGCGCGGACAGCACCACAGCCTCGGCGCAACTCCTGAACCGTCCGCTCGCACCATGAGTATCAACGCTGACAACTCGAGCCGCCGCCGCGGCCGCGCAGGCCTCACGCTCGTGGAGGCCGTGCTGAGCCTGCTGGTGCTCGCGGTGCTGGCCACCGCCTCGCTCTCCGCCATCTCCCAGTCCCGCGCCGCACGGCTGGCGGTGGACGAGCAGTCCATGGGGAGTGCGCTGGCGCGGTCGCTCCTGAGCGAGATCGCGGCCCTGCCCTCCATGGAGAGCGCCTCGACGACCATCGGCGTGGACGGCGGTGAGAACGCGTCGGACCGGACGACGTTCGACGACGTCGACGACTTTAACGGCTTCTCGGAGTCACCCTGCATCGCGCTGGATGGGAAAGTGATCGACGGTACGGACGCCTGGCAGCGGTCGGTCGTGGTCGCGTGGGTGTCTGTGAGCGCGACCACAACCACGACAACATCCGACACCGGCCTCAAGCGGGTATGGGTCACGGTGAGCCACAACGGGCGCGCTGTCACGCGCCTCTCCGCGCTGCGGGGCAAGGCGTGGGACGACATGCTGACCGCGGGAGGGCTGTAGTGTGAAGCACCGCAACGGGTCGGTCTACATCTTCGTGCTGGGCTCCTGCACGCTCGCCGCCGCCGCGGGCATCACGGCCGTCACGCTCCACCGTCAGCGGCTGGAACGCGTCCGGCTCAGCGTGCAGGCGCAGGCGGCCCGTGCCGATGCACAGTCCGCGCTCGAGTTCGCGACCGCCGTGATCGGCCAGGACCCCGCCGGCACGACGTGGCGGTCGAGCAGCACCCTGGCGTTCGCCGACAAGCGGTACTTCGGGCCCGGCGCAAGTGATATCAGCATCGCCCTCACGGACCCGGGCGACAACGACCTCACCGACTCCAACCTCGACCCCATCATCATCACTGTCGCCGCCGCCAACGGGCCCTGCGAGCAGGCCTACGAGATGACGCTGACCCCGGGCCTCACGCCACTGTCGTGCCTGAACTTTGCGGTCGTCGTGGCGGGCACGCTGACCAAGAGCGGCACCGCGGATGTTTATACGTCCGGCACTGTTTCAACCGGGAAGGCGTGGGAAGTGGACTCAGACACCAAGCCCGACGCCCTGGCGACGTTCCAGACAGCGCAGGTTGCACCGGCGGATACCGGAGCGCCGGTCATGGTCTGGCGCATGGCTGGTGGTGGCACCACGACCACGCTGACGACAACAACGTCGGGCACCTCCGGGCTCACGCTCACAGAAACCGGTAGCGACAGCAAGGCGAGCGGTCAACGCACCGGCGTGACGTTCGACGCGGCGACGATGGAGGCGATGATCCCGAACGCGACGGACTCGTTCAAGCACTACGCGTCCATCGGAACCACCATCGCGTACTCAAGCCTGGGAGGGGAACTCCGCAATACGGTCCTGTCACCAAACCGCAACCCCTACGGCGCCACCAACGCCCAAGGGGTGTACGTCATCGATTGTGGCGGCGGTGCCATCACCATCCGCGACTGCCGCGTGCACGGCACACTCGTGATTCTGAATGCCGGATCCGGGTCCGTCATCCGGGACGGAGTCTGCATCGAGCCCACGTCCGAGGCGCTTCCCGCATTGATGGTGCAGGGCAGTGTGCAGTTCGACATGGTGTCGACCGACATCGCCGAGTCCTCCTTGGCCGTCAACCTCAACCCGGCTACGGCCCCGTACGCGGGAGTGTCTGATTCGGACACGTCCGACGTGTACCCGTCGTGGATCAAGGGCCTCACATATGTTTCCGGGAGCATGACAGTGAACTCCGGGAGCACCACGATCCGCGGCATGCTGGCTGTCCGGGGCAACCTCACCTTGGCCGCGAACACCCAGCTCCGTGTGCGCTATGCCAAGCCCAGCCAGCCCGTGCCCGGCTTTGCACGGATCACCGGCATGAGCCTGACACCAGGAAGCCTGAAGCGTGTGGTGAACTAGCCCCGCAGTTGATCATGCCGCCTGCCGATCGCCCGCGGCCTCCGCCGCGTGCCGCAGCGTCATCTCGTCGTACAGGCCCAGGTCCAGGCGGACCATGAGCATCGCCAGGCGCGGATCGAGCTGTGAGCCGCCGCACCGGGCGATCTCGCCCAGCACGTGGTCGCGCGTCAGCTTCTTGCGGTAGGAGCGGTCGCTGCTCATCGCGTCGAACGTGTCGGCGACGGCGATAATGCGGGCCATGAGCGGGATGTTCTCTCCCGACAGACCGTGGGGATAGCCGCGCCCGTCGTACCGCTCGTGGTGGTGCATCACCCCGGGCAGCACGTCCTTCAGTTGCGGCACCGGCAGCAGGATGCGGTGCCCGATCTCCGGGTGCAGCTTGATGGCGCCGAACTCTTCATCGGTGAGGCGCCCGGGCTTGGTCAGCACCGCGTCCGGCACGCCGATCTTGCCGACGTCGTGCACGAGCCCCGCGATGCGGACGCGCTCGGCGTCCTCCACGGACATGCCCGCGGCCTCCGCCAACTGCCACGATACGATCGAAACGCGCTCGGAATGACCGCAGGTGTACCGGTCCTTCGCGTCGATCGCGCCGGTGATCGCCTGCAGCGTGCCCATGAAGAGCTGCTTCTGGTCGTCGTAGAGGGCCACGTTCTCGAGGAACGTCGCAAGGAAGCCGCCGCACGCCTCGAAGAGCTGTGTGTCGTAGCTGCTCACCATCGGGTCAGGGCCGGTCTTGCCACCGGCGGCGAGAACGCCCACCACACGCCCCCGGAGCATCAGCGGCTGGCTGATCACCTGCCCGGGCGTCGTGCCCAGGCCAAGCACCCTGTCGTGGATGGTGACGGCTTCGCCCGCACCCTTGGCAAACCCCAGCAGCGCCCTGCGGCAGGACGACAGATCGGTCGACACGTCGCCATCCACCGCCGTCACATTCCGCAGGCCCAGCGGGATCTCGCCCGACCCCTCAAAGCAGGCCGCGACCCACGAGAAGTTCATCACGCTGCGCGTGCGGGCGCACAGCGAGCCCAGAAACTCGCGGGGAGTGTTGGGATGCCCCATCGAACGGCCCAGCGTGTACAGCAGATCGATGGTGTCGTACGCGTGGGCGAGCTGCCCCGTGAAGTTCTCGATGTCGCCCGCGTGCCGCTGGCTGGCGTGCAGGTCCAGCATGCTCGCGCGCAGCATTGCGAAGACATGGGGCGCATCGGTCTGGGCGAACCGGGTGACCACGTCGGTGGCGTCCCCCGCCAGGAAGACGGGTGCGACCACCAGTGTTGCGCCCAGATCGTCCTGCAACGGCACGAAGCCGACGCTCACGCCCGGCGCAACCTGAGTCACCCCGTCGTCACGCCCTTGGAATGCTCGCGCTACAGCCGCGCGCAACGGCTCATCGCGGAGCACGCCGGCCGCCGGCGTGTCCTCGGCGTGCACGTCCACCACGCGACCGGCGCTGGTCATGACAAACGCAGGGATCCGGAGCTCGGCGCATCGCGCGAGCGCCGCCTGAACGCTGTGGTACACCGGGCTGCCTTGTTCGGGGAGCATCGTTCCTCCTTCAGGCGGCCTGCGAGGCGTTCTCGCTCAGCATCGCGCGGACCTTGTCCAGCAACTGCTGCCCGGCGAAGGGCTTGCCCATCACAGAGCGGATGTTCGACTGCGCGACCTCATCCTGGTTCAGGATGTAGCCTCGGGCGGTCAGCATGAGCACCGGCACGCGGCTTGTGGGCGCAAACGCCCGCAGCTTGACGGCCATCTCGATGCCCGACATGATCGGCATCTGCAGGTCGGTCACCACCAGCGCGGGCACGATCGGCACCGCCACCCGCGGCGTCGCTCCGGGCGGGAGCGCCGAAGGGTCGCAGCAGCAGTACCCCTCCAGCCCGTTGCGCGCATCCACCACCTCAAAGCCCGCGTTCCGCAGTTTCATGGCAACCAACTGGCGGATGGACGCCTCGTCGTCGCAGATCAGGATGGTGGGACCGGTACCCATCGGTCCATGACTATCGAATAACCGCGTCCGCGCCTTGATGAACGCTCCCGCGACGCGCAGATGTGCATGTTCTAGGACCGCGCACGATGCGCCACCCTCCCATACTCTCAACGCACTGACATCGTGTCCCACCCGAAAGCGCCATGAACCGCATGCCCGTGACGCAGCCCGTTGCGCTCGACCCAGATTTTCTCAGCAAAGTCGCCGCCGCGCTGTACCCAGACCTGGGACCGATATCCCGTGCCAAGGCGAAGTACCGCCCGTACATCTGCCCTTTCCATGTGGTGCTGCCGCTGGTGCCCACCGGTTCGAGCGTGCTGGACATTGGCTGCGGCAATGGCCTGCTGCTCGGCTTGCTCGCGGTGACCGGCAAGGTCCGGGAGGGCGCGGGCTACGACTTGTCTGAAGCAGCGGTAGTGCAGGCCCGAGACATGGCCAGTTCAATCAACACCGGCGCGACACTGACGTTCTACGTGGGAGATTCGCCCGCGTGCGTGCCCGTGCCCGGGGGCGGGGGCGGGGGTGACTTTGACGTGGTGATGATGGTGGATGTGCTGCACCACGTGCCGCCGGCGCACCAGGCGGGGTTCTTTGAGGCCGCAGCGTCGCGGGTACGCCCCGGGGGGCTCCTCATCTACAAGGACATGGTGAACTTCCCCGATTGGCGCGCGTACACGAACGTGATGCACGACATCGTGCTCGCCGGGCAGCGCTCGCGCTACGCCCCGACGTCCTCCGTCGAGCAATGGGCGGAGCGTGCAGGGCTGACTACCCGCGAACGCGGCCGGTTTGATATGCTGTGGTACGGGCACGAACTCCGGGTGTTTGAGAGACCACCGAAGGACTGAATCGGATGCAGCGGGACACCGCCCACGCACCATCGCGTTCCGCACCTCATCCCAACACCTCGCCTGCGCCTACTGCGAACGGCAGCCAAAGAGGTGTTGCCCTTCTTCTGCTCATGTACGGCGCGGTGGTGACTGTGGTGATCGCCAGCCAGCGCATCCCGTACCGCGCGGCCTTTGACCAGAAGCTCTACCACCTGCCGGTCATCCGAGACTTCGCGCGGAGCTGGCCGTCGTTCGAGACGTGGGACTACCTGACGGCGACCACGCCCGGTTTCCACGTGCTGATGGCGACGGTCGCCAGGGTGTTCGGCGATTCCACACTTCCCCTGCAAGTCACCGCCGCGGCCATCACTGGGGTGCTGCTGTGGCTCATCGCCCGGGATGGGTCTCGGTTCGCTCCCGCGAGCATCGTCGCGGCGGTGAGCGTGCCGATCATCGCGTCGCCGTACACGCTGTTCCCGGCCACGTTCTTGCTCCCCGACAACATGGGCTGGCTGGGCGTCATCGCGATGGTGCTGATCGCACTCCGTCCACCAACGTGGAAAACGCTGACCGTCGGCGCACTTGTGCTCTGCGGGCTCGTGCTGACCCGCCAGGTGCATGCGTGGACCGCCGGCCTCTTGTGGGTGAGCGCGTGGCTAAGCGTTGAAAGCCCGGAGAAACGATCCTGGTTCGGAGGGATGTTCACCCGCCCGGGCCTGCGCGCTGCGCGGGCGCTGGTGGCGGTTGGCGTGAGCATTCCAGCGCTGCTGCTGCTGTACGCATTCGTGCATTACTGGGGCGGGCTAGTGCCCGGGCGGTTCGCGGAGCAGATCCCGCCGGCGACGGCCTCACGCATCATTTCTAGTGCCGCCGCGCCACTCCTGCTCTCCATGCTGGGCGGGTACAGCGTTTTCTCCGCGGGCCTCTTGTGGCAGCCGCTGAGAAGTCTCTGGCGCCACCACAAGGGCGTGCTGGTCGGGGCCGCGGCAGTGGGGGCGGTGCTCGCGATTATCCCAGCAACGACCGCGGACTTTGACGCAGGCCGCCGCGGCGTCCTCTGGTCGCTGGGCATGAAGGGCCCGGTGATCGCCGGCCGCACCAGCGTGGTCGTGGTACTCACAAGCGCATGGGGCGCGGTGTGCGCCGCGGCGTGGCTCTCGGCGTGTTCGCGCCGCGACCGCTCGATCTTCCTCGCGGCCATGGTCGGGTTCACGGTCAGCCAACTCCCAAGCATGCAGCTCTGGCACAGGTACTTTGACCCGTTCGTGCTCTTCATGCTCGCGCTCATCGCACCCCGCGCCTGGGCGGCGACAGCAGCTCACACCCAGCGCATGCGCACGGTGCAGGTCGCGGGCCCCGCGGTCCTCGCCACCATTCTGCTCGCGTACTCCACCTCCATGTTCTTCGAGACCGGGCTCCACGCGGCGCAGAGGATGTCAGACCCCGCGCCCCCGAGCAAAGACCCCGATGGGCTGCACCACGGCATCGACCCACCCGTGGACAAGCCGCCCACGCCCAAACCGGCGGGCAAGGCCTTCTGGCCGTGGTAGATTGCATGAAATCGGCGCAGAAACCGCGTCGGGCGTCCCAAAAACAAGGCCTCCGCGCGAACCTGCGCGTGGTTCTCGCCGATAGTGGGCGTGTACCCTCCGACCCCTTGGGCTGGTCCCGGGGTTTGACCCGTCATTTGAGAAAGCTGTACCCATGACGACGACACGCCGCGCCCTCATCACAGGCATCACCGGCCAGGATGGCTCGTACCTAGCCGAGTTCCTGCTGAGCAAGGGCTACGAGGTCCACGGCATCATCCGCCGCTCCTCGTCCTTCAACACCGCCCGAATCGAGGGCATCTACCAGGATCCGCACTCCGGCCGGGCCCGCCTCAAGCTCCATTACGGCGACCTGTGCGACTCCAACAGCATGTCGGACGTCGTCCGCAAGGTCCGGCCGCACGAGGTTTACAACCTGGGCGCGCAGAGCCACGTCCGTGTGTCGTTCGACATGCCGATCTTCACCGCCGACACCGTCGGGATGGGCGCCCTGCGCCTGCTCGACGCCGTCCGCGAGTTCCAGCAGGAGAGCGGCCAGCAAGTGCGCTACTACCAGGCCTCCTCGTCCGAGCAGTACGGCAAGGTTGTGGAAACGCCCCAGACCGAGGCCACACCCTTCTACCCGCGCAGCCCGTACGCCTGCGCAAAGCTCATGGCCCACTGGGCCACCGTCAACTACCGCGAGTCCTACGGCCTGCACGCGTCGTGCGGCATCCTCTTCAACCACGAGTCCCCCCGCCGGGGCGAGACGTTCGTGACCCGCAAGATCACCCGCGCCGTGGGCCGCATCAAGATGGGCCTGCAGGACAAGGTGTACCTGGGCAACCTGGACAGCAAGCGCGACTGGGGCTTCGCTGGCGACTACGTCAAGATGATGTGGATGATGCTCCAGCAGGACAAGCCCGACGACTACGTGATCGCGACGGGCCAGACGTGGAGCGTCCGCGAGTTCGCCGAGCGCGCGTTCGCCCACGTGGGCCTGGACCACAAGGACTTCGTCGCGTTCGACCCCCGGTATCTCCGCCCGGCCGAGGTAGACCTCCTTCTGGGCGACCCCGCCAAGGCGAAGGCCAAGCTCGGCTGGGTGCCCACCACCAGCTTCGACGAGCTCGTCCGCATGATGGTCGATCACGACCTGGAGATGGCCAAGCGCGAGAAGACCCTGCGCGACGCCGGGCACAAGGTCGGCACCAGCGACTACGACCACGGCCACTGAATGGGCCCCGCGGCTCAGCCCCGTGCAACCTGACGGCGGAGTTCCGCCCGGAAGTCCGGGTGCGCGATTCCGATGAGAAGGTCCGCGCGCTCCTTGAAGGTCTTCCCGTGCAGGTTCACCGCGCCGTATTCGGTCACCACCCAGTGCACGTGCCCGCGCGTCGTCACCACACCCGCGCCCGGTGAGAGCTCGTACGCGATGCGGCTCACCTTCCCGCCCGCCGCCGTAGCGGGCAGCGCGATGATGGGCTTCCCACCCTTGGACCTCGCCGCGCCGCGGATGAAGTCCATCTGCCCGCCGATGCCCGAATAGACCCGGTGCCCGAGTGAGTCCGCGCACACCTGCCCCGTCAGGTCCACCTGTAAGGCGGAGTTCACGGCGACAACCTTGGGATTGCGCCCGATGAGCGCGGTGTCGTTGGTGCGGTCCGCCGGGTGAAACTCCACGAGCGGGTTGTCGTGCACGTAGTCGAAGAGCTTCTTGGAACCGATGACAAAGCTCGTCGTGCAGCGCCCCGGGTGCACAGACTTGTGCCGGTTGGTGATGACGCCGTTCTCGAGCAGCGGCAGCAGCCCGTCGCTGAACATCTCGGTGTGCACCGCCAGGTCGCGCTTGTTGCCCAGGCGGGCGAGCACCGCATCAGGGATGCACCCGATGCCCATCTGCAGCGTCGAACCATCCTCGATCAGGTCCGCGATCACCTCGCCGATCTGGTTCTCCACCGCGCCGCACTCGTTCACCCCGTGCTCGTGCAGCGCCCGGTCGGTCTGCGTGAATGCCGTCACCCGCTTGATGGGCACCACCGTGTTGCCCAGCGTCCGCGGCATGCGCGCGTTGACCTCGGCGAGCACCACGCCCGCGCAGTCCGCCGCGGCGCGTGCGGCGTCCACGCTTGTGCCCAGCGTGCACAGCCCGTGGCTGTCCGGCGGCGACAGTTGCAGGATCGCCGCGTCGAGCCGGATCGCCCCGCTGGTGAACAGGCCGGGAATGTCCGAAAGGAACACGGGCATCGCCTCCGCGCGCCCTTCCTCCACGGCCTTGCGCGTCGCGGCGCCCACGAAGAGCGAAACGCTGGTAATGCGCCCCGCGCATTGCGCTGCAACAAAGGGTGCCGGCCCTTCCGTGTGCAGGTGGTACAGCCGTACGCCCTCAAGGTCGGTGCGGGCCGCGAGGGCCTCCAGCAGCGGCGTGGGCGTGGCCGCCCCGCCGTGGACAAACACGTTCATGCCGCTGCGGATCCGCGATACAACTTCCTGCGCACTCTCGGGCTTCACGCTCATCCTCCATCCAGCGGCCATCACCGTGCCGATGCCGCACACGACAGTACCCGCGCACGGAGGCGCTGGAACGGAAACGTGAGCCCAAATGCAGCCCAACTGCGTTCATCTGTCGGTCAGGTCGATACCGCAACGCAATTGATGGAGCAACACAGTCTTTGTGCACCCAAACCATGCCGGCTCCGGCATGTCTACAGACACGGCCCGCCACCGAACACGCTTAGCAGCGCATCGATGTCCAGCGTGTCCGGGAACAGCCCGTCGTTGTTGTAGTCGATATCGCCGCACGTGCCCGTGGGGCACCCGCCACCGCCGAACACCAGCAGGAAGTCGTCGATGTCCTGCGTATCCGGGAACAGCCCGTCACCGTTGAAGTCGATGCTGTCGCACGGGTTGGGGATGCTCAGCGCATCGGCCGGGTCACTGCCCGCGTCGATCTCGTCCCGGTCCAGGAAGCTGTCGCTGTCGCGGTCCACGCCGATGCGCCGCTCCGTGCCCTTTACGACAAACGTGTACGTCAGCTCCTGCCCCGCGCCGGCCGTGCCCCGCAGCGCGCTCTCGTTGATCATCTCCGCCGACCGGTCCGACTGCAGCAGGTTGGTCCCCACGAGGTAATACCCGCGCATCACGCCCGCGACGCGCCCCTTCACTACCAGCCCAAGACGGTTCGCGGTCGCCTCGCCCAGCAGCAGATTGAACCGCGTCATGTTCACCCCGCTGCCGTTGAATGTCACCTGCTGGCCCACGCCCGCGTGCGCGTCCTTGCTGATCCCGCCCGGCGGGTCAAAGATGCTGTTGAGCGGCGCGGCTGCAAACCCCGACCCGCTGAAGCTCAGCATGAAGGCCGTCAGGTCCGCCACCTGCTGGTCGCTGGTCACGCTAAAGGCGGGCTCGCTGATGAACCGCTCGATCGAATCGACCGACCCGTCGTGCAGGTAGCCAAAGCCTGCCGTGTTCACCGTGAGCAGCGTGTTGAACCCCGTCTTTTCCTGCATGTTGCGGAGTTGCGGGATTTTCATGGAGATGTTCGAGACACCGTCGATCGACACCAGCGCCCGGTGCCGCTGCCCGTCCGTGCCCGCGGCGATGGGCGCGTAGGGCCCGGAGGGGCTCGTCCAGCGAAAGTCCGTGCCCGCGCCCGTCGGCACCGTGTGGCACGTGACGCACCGCAGCAGACCACCCCCGTCCAGCGCCTGCACGCGGTACAGGTTCTGGCCGCTCAACGCGTTGCCGTTGGGTAGCGGGTCACCCGCGCCACCAAAGCGGCCGGTCTTGTAATGCCCCGGCAGCGGCAGGCTCGTCGGCAGCGAGTTGTCCAGGTTCCGGCTGGGGTTGGGCGGGAAGTGGATGGTGGAGAGGAATCCTTCAAAGAGCGCGATGTCGTTGGGTGTCGCTGGCGCATCGTCGCCCTGCAGTCCGGAGAACGCGTTGGCGAACGGCTCGAGGCCGCTGCGGTCCCCGCGCCAATGGTGCGGCTCGTGCCCGATGATGTCCTGCAGCGTCTGCGTCGTCATCGGGCCCTTCATGGGGTGGTGCGGCTCAAACGCGGGGTTGGCGTTCGGCGGCGCAAGCCCCGGGAACCCAAAGCCCAGGTTCAGGTCGTTCAATGCCTGCGAGGGAGCGGACGGGTCGCCCAGGTCCCACGCCAGCCGGTCCATGCGCCCATCCACATGGCACGACCCGCACGCGATGTGGCCGAGCCCCGAGCCAAAGTGCGTGTCGTACAGGTACTTCCTGCCGTTGTGGATCGCCTGGGGCGTGGGGTCGTGCAGGTCGATGGTCGTGACCAGCGTCTCGTTGGTGGTGCGCAGGACGGAGATCGTCGCGTCGAACTTGTTGAGCACGTACAGCCGGCTGCGTGCCTCGTCCAGCACGATGCCCGTCGGGCCCTTGCCGACCTCGATCGTGGGCCACACGCCCGCCCGCGCGCCCGACGGGTTGATCACGATCACGTTGTTGCTGCCCATGCCCGTGACGTACCCCTTGGTGCCCGCGCTGTTCCACACGATGCCGCGAGGGTCACCCACGCTCCGCTCCCGGTCCACCTGCGGGATGGAACTCGTGGCGTACGTCAGGTGCGGGTTGAGGTCCACCACCGTGCCCGCGAGCGTTGAGGGGTCCATGGTGCCCATGTTCACGCGGAGGAACTTCCCCGTCAGGTTGGGCTCAAACCGCTTCTCGTTGGTGCCGTCCGTGCCCACCACGGTGATCGCGCCCGTCGCGGGGTTCACGCCCAGCGCCATGCAGATGTTCATGAGCCCGTGCGCGTACGTCACGCCCAGCGTGCCGGTGTTGATCACGGCAACGTCGTCGTCCGCGAGCGTCCACCCCATGACGCGCCCGGACGCCGAGGCATTGGGCCCGCTGACCAGGTTGGTCCAGTTGCCGTTGTTGTCGTCCATCCACTGGCCCAGCGCGTTCTTCTTAACGATGAGGCTCACGTTGGGCGCAGCGCCGTTGCCCGGGTCCTTGGGCGGCACGAACGCGCCGCCGCTGTTGGGCGGCGGGTTCACGCCGCCGTACGGCCCGCTGGTGTTGTTCACCACGTTGGGCGGAAAGCCGATGATGCTCGACACCGCCGCGCCGCCGCCCAGGATCGTCGAGTTGTTGCCCGACTCGAACACCGCCGCGTACACGGTCTGCCCATCGGGCGACACCGCGAGCATGCGCGGGTCCTCTCCCAGGATGGGCACCTCGGCGAGCGCAGCGCCCGGCGACGCCGGGTCAAAAACCTGCACCAGGTTCACCTGAGAGCACGTGACAAACGCCCGCCGCGGCGTGCCCGCAAACACCACATCGCACGGCTCGTCCTTCGTCAGCACCGTGCGGACCACGCGCAGCGACGCCAGGTCCACGATGCTGATGGAGTCCGACAGGTGGTTCACCACCCACGCCTCCCCGTTGCCGTTCGCGCGCACCGCCACCGGATCCACGCCCACCGCCACGCTGCCCGCCTTGATCGGTGAGCCCGAAGAAAGGTCGAACACCTCGAGGTACCCGTCCGCCGTGTTCACGGCGAGCAGGCGCAGCCCATCCGGGGTCATCGCAAGCGGCGAGACGTGCGGGGTCTCGAAGTTCACAAAGTTGAGTTGGCCCGCGGCAGAACTGGCAACCAGAACAACCGCGGCAAGAGCGAGCATTCGCATCCGGGACCCCTTCAAGGAACAATCTCGCGCACAGCGTACCACACGCCGCAAGTGGCCCACACCAAATGTGGGCACGTATGCCGCACGCCTACCAAACCACACTCGTGATTGGGAGGCTGTTCATCCCGTTTTCTCGGCCCTTCCCCTCAACCCCCCTCCCTGCCGCTCCGATAGCCATGGGCATCCGCACCACCCGGCACCTCGCACGGACGCGAGGGGTTGGGCGGGCGGAACGATTCGCCGGAGCACACCATGTCGAACTTCGATGACATTGGCCAGGAAATGGGCACGCTGAAGTTCCACAACGAGCGCCGGCGCGCACCCCGCCGCCGCGTCTCTGGTGCGGCCATGGCGGTCTTCGCCACCGGCAAGGCCGCCGGCACGCTCACACGGGTGGACCTGCTCGACGCCTCGTACACCGGCCTGGGCTTCATGAGCCCCGTCTCCGTCGAGCCCGGCACCAGCGTCTCGGTGATCCCCGAGCACGCCATGAGCCCCCGCCAGGTCGGCATCGTCATCCGCTGCGAGAAGATGGATGATGGCTACCGCCTCGGTGTGCAGTGCCGTGCCCAGAAAGCCGCGGCGTAGCACAAGCCACCAACAAACAAGGCGATGGGTCGCTCGCTGGCTGACCGCGCGCTACCAACCCGGCGAGGCCCGCACTACGCTGGGCCTGTCTGCCTTTGGTCCTCTGGCCCTTTGCCACTTGGAACTTCCCCCTGCGCCTCGCCTCCCGCACCATCTCCTCGGCCACCGCTCCCTTTGTCATCGCTGAATTGGGCGTGAACCACGACGGTTCGCCCGACAAAGCACTCGCGCTCGCCAAGGCTGCGATCGAGGCCGGTGCCGACGCCATCAAGCTCCAGCTCTTCACCGCCGAAGGCCTCATGAGCCGCGATGCGCGCCTCGCCGCGTATCAGAAGTCCGCCGGAGAGGTGGACCCCATCGCAATGCTGAAGCGGCTGGAACTGACTATCGACCAGATGGCACCTGTGGTGGAACTGGCTCACGCCAAGAACGCCGCGGCCATCGTCACGGTCTTCAGTGTGGAGCTCGTCCCGGTCGCTGAGAAACTCCCCTGGGACGCGTACAAAACCGCCTCTCCTGACATCATCCACAAGCCGCTGCTCGAGGCCCTTGCCGCCACCGGTCGCCCGCTCATCCTGAGCACCGGCGCCAGCACCCTTCAGGAAGTGGGGCGCGCGCTCACGTGGCTGCGGAACATCCGCGAACGCCTCGCGGTCCTCCAGTGCGTGTCGAGCTACCCGACAAGCCTCGAAGACGCCGAACTCCCCGGCATCAACGCCATCCAGGACATCTACCCCGGCATCGTCGGCTACAGCGACCACACCGACAGCATCAAAACCGGTGCCCTCGCCGTCATCGCCGGCGCGTGCATCCTGGAGAAGCACGTCACGCTCGACCGCAACGCTCCCGGCCCCGACCACGCGGCATCGCTCACGCCCGAGGACTTCGGCAAGTACCGCAAGTACGCCCGTCTCGCCAAACGCTACGAGGACGACCCCGCCGCGCGCGAGTACCTCGACACCTTCCTCACGCTCGAAAACGAACAGCGTGCGTACAAGCTCGTGCAGTCCCTCCGCGCTGAGCACGACGCCGCCCCCAAGCTCAAGCGCGTCCTGCTGATCGAGCAGGACGTCCGCACCGTCTCCCGCCAGTCCATCGTCGCGGCCAAAGACCTGCCCGCCGGCCACGCCATCACCCGCGCCGACCTCACGTTCAAACGCCCCGGCACCGGCATCCCACCCTTCGAGGTCGAAGGCATCCTCGGGAAAACACTGGCCCATCCCGTTCAGGCCGACAGCGTGCTCACCAGCGCCGATCTTGCCGACGCATCGCCCGTCGCCCGTTCACAGAATTGAGACCCCCAGCGAGCCGGCGCAAAGAACAGCCCAAATAGGGGCTATTTGCGTGCAGGGGTCCATTTTGCCCTGAACTTTTGCCACCCGCCTACGTGTGTGTCTGTATGGTGATTTTGTATGCGTTGACAGACACGGGGCAAGGGGTTGCTTGTGGCTGGGAGTTTGGGGAACAAAACGCAGAATGCCGGCGATGAATCGGGCGTACAGCCACCCCTGATTGGAGTGGACACCCTTGACCATTGCTGTCGGGTGGTCCGCGCCCTCGCCACGCTCCCGTTGTTCCCAACCCGGACATGGTGCGTCAAGGCCGCCCAGCACCTGTCGCCGGTGCTCTCAGAGGCACTCATCGCGACCGCCATCGTCGAGGACCATTCTGTCCGGAATCTCATGAACGTTCCGGTCGTGGGGGTGGCCTGCGGCACAGCGCGAGCGCGCCGGTGGAACACCGCCCTCGTCCCGAAGATCGAGTTCCGGCTGGCGAGCGGGCGGTGGAAGACCCTGGCGGAACCGGGCCAGCACGAAGCCCGGCTGCTGGCCAGCGGCCAGATCGACCCGCGGGAACTCGTATTTGAGCCCGGCGACTACGAGTTCGGGCTGCTCGCGTGCGCGGTCCCCGCTGGAGCGCCCTCGCGCGGCCGCCGCCTCGTTTTGCACGCCGCCTTTGACCGCCCGCACCGCACACCGCTCCCGGCAGTGCAGGTCATCATGAGGCAACTGGGCGAGATCGCGAGCGCCGCATTCCCTGAGCACCTGGAGTATGGCGACCTCGTGACGGACCGCGAAGAGGAGGTCGTCGCGCTGCTCATGCGGGGCCTGACCGTGCAGGAAATCAGCAAGCACCTGGAACGCAGCCCGCACACCATCCACGACCACATCAAGAAGGTGCACGTCAAGACCGGGGTGACGAACCGTGGCGAGTTGGTCGCGCGGGCGCTGGGCCATGTCCCTCCCGCCGTGGCGAAGGCCGCCCCCCGCCGCACCCGCGCGCGTCGCCGCGCCGACCCCAGCACGTGAGCGCCCCGTAAACTCGCGCCATGATCGGCGACTCATGGGACGGGCACGGTGCCCCACCCTCGACACACCCGCAGGAACCAAGGACCCCGCGACGCATCACGGTCGTGACGGGGTCGCGCGCCGAGTTCGGTCTCCTCCGTCCGGTCATGCAGGCCGTACAGAAGCGCAGTGACCTGGAACTCATCGTGATCGCGGCGGGCTCGCACCTGGTCCTGCCGGCGACCACGTTCCACGAGGTGAAACGCGAGTTCGCGATCGCCGAGATCGTGCCGATGCAGGCCGCCGGCCAGACCGGGCGCAGCGAGGACGTGCAGAGCGTCTCGCGCGGCATCGGACGCTTCGGACGTGCGTTTGAGAAGCTCGGCCCCGACTGGGTCGTGGTGCTGGGCGACCGCATCGAGGCGTTCGCCGCCGCGACCGCCGCGGCGATCGGCGGCTGGGCGCTCGCGCACATCCACGGCGGGGACCGCGCGGAGGGCGTCGCGGACGAATCGATGCGCCACGCCGTCACCAAGCTCGCGCACCTGCACTTCCCCGCAACCGCGCTCTCCGCGTCGCGCATCGTGCGGATGGGCGAGGACCAGACGCGCGTGCACCTGGTCGGTTCCCCCGCAGTCGATGCGATCCACACCATCGCCCCGCTGACGCTCGATGCGTATCACGAACTGGGCGCACCCACCGCCTTGTTCCTGATGCACCCGGTGGGGCGGACAAACGAGGCGGAAGAGGCCGCCGCCGCGGCTGCTCTGGAAGCGCTGCACGGCGAGCGCGTGCTGGCGCTCACGCCCAACCTTGATCCTGGACGCGACGGCATCCAACGCGCGCTCAGGCACGCGGGGGTGCGCACATTGGAGAATCTGCCCCGCGAGCAGTTTGTCGGGCTGCTCAAGCGCCTCGCGTGCCTGCGGCCGATACTGGGCGTGCTCGTCGGCAACAGCAGCGCGGGGCTCATCGAGGCGGCGGCCGTCAAACTGCCGGTGGTGGATATCGGGCCCCGTCAGAATGGGCGAGAGCGCTGCGGCAACGTGGTGCACATCGACCGCGAAACGGCCGAAGACGTGGCCCGCGCGGTGGCTGCTGCGCGGGCCGTCGGTCCCGACTCGTACACCCATCCGTACGGCGATGGGCACGCGGGCGAGCGCATTGCAGAGGTCCTGGCCCGCACGAACCCCCATGAGCCGGGCATGACGCGCAAACGCTGCGTGTATTAGTGCCTCTGCCATCTGAATCGCCCCAAAGTCCGCAAAACCGATCGCCGATGACCTGAGGCAGACTGCCCGGCGCGTCATGGATGCGCGCGCCGCACCGCGGGGAAGCCCATACAGGGAGCACGAGCGATGAGCGTACTTGCCCAGGAACGTGAACAGATCGTGTCCGGCGCGATCCGCGAGATCAGCCACA
Organism: Phycisphaerales bacterium; assembly: GCA_036261855.1. Classification (GTDB taxonomy): domain Bacteria; phylum Planctomycetota; class Phycisphaerae; order Phycisphaerales; family UBA1924; genus BJHL01. The sequence continues at coordinate 107,019 of DATAKA010000120.1, forward strand.
TCGCCACGCTGCCCGAGGTCACCGTCAAGGTGGTTGAGCTCGTCGAGAGCCCGAAGAGCACGGCCCAGGACCTCCACAAGGTCATCAGCACCGACCCCGCTCTCTGCTCGCGCATCCTGAAAGTCGTCAACTCGTCCTTCTACGGACTGCCTGGGCAGATCTCCAGCATCAACCGCGCCATCGTCATGCTGGGCCTCAACGCCGTCAAGAACATCGCCATCGCCGCGAGCATGGCCAAGCTGTTCCGCGGCGGCGAGCTGGGTCCCAACTTCTCCGCGCGGGACCTCTGGACGCACAGCAACATCACCGCCGGCACCGCAAAGATCATCGCGACGCAGATCAAGCTGGGTCTGGCCGACGAGGCATTCCTGGGCGGCCTGATCCACGACATCGGCATGATGGTCGAGATGCAGTACGACCGTGCGAAACTCACCGAGGTCATCAAGAACACCGGCATCGATTCCAAGGGCGTGCCCGCGATGGACATGCTCGCCGCCGAGCAGCAGGTCTTCGAGGCGACGCACCAGGACTTCGGCACCGGCCTGTGCGAACGCTGGAAGTTCCCCAAGAGCTTCGCCTACGTCTCGGGCTGGCACCACCGCCCGATGGAACTGGCCTCCGAGAACCGCACGCTGCCCGCCGTCGTGTACATCGCCGACCGCCTCGCGGCCGAGACCGGCATGGGCTTCCGCGGCGACCTGCTCAGCGTGACGCTCGACCCCGAGGTGCTCGACTTCCTGAAGCTCACCAAGGACGCGGTGGACTCGATCCGCAACCAGGTGAAGGCCCAGGCCAAGGACATGGCCAACACCCTCGCCTAAGACCGGCGGCCGTGCGAAGGCCCCGCTGACGAAGTTCTCTCTTTCTCCCTCCGGGCGGCGCGATGCGAAAGCACGCGGCCGCCCTTTTCGCATGCCCTCAAACCGCTACTTGCTGTCGGGTGCCGGTCGCTCGGCGGCGACTTCGTACTCCCGCAGGCGTCCTTCCATTTCCCCTCGGAAGTTCTCGCCCTCGGGCGGCAGCTTCGCGATCGCCTCCCGCTGCGTTGCGACGGCGGCCTTCGGGCGGCCCGCCTGCGACTGCGCGAGCGCGAGTGTGTCGAGGTACGACCAGAGCGAAGCGTTCTTGTTCGCGACCGCCTGGGCGCACGCGCGCTCCGCGGCCCGGATGGCGGACGCGGGGTCGCGCAGCGACTCGGGCTTCACGGTGAGCAGGTACCACGCGCAGGTGTTCAGCACTTCTTCGTTCACGTGCTCCTGCGCTGCGACCGAACGGACGGTGACCAGGACGTCCTTCAGCACTTCCGGCGATGCCTCCGGCCAGCCCGCGCTCTCCGCATGCTCCAGCAGGTTGACCGCCGCGGTGGCGGTGTCGTGGTGGTCGTCGCCCAGGGACGCGCGGAGCGACTTCCACGCGTGGGCCAGCATCTCCCGCGCCTCATCCTGCTTGCCCAGCCGCATGAGGACAACGCCGAGGCTTGACTCGGCCCGGGCGGTGCTGGGGTGCTCCGGCCCCAGCGCGGCCCGCTGCCGCGTGAGCGCCCCCCGGAACACGGCCTCGGCCTCAGGGAAGCGCTTCATGTCCATGTACAGTCCCGCCAGCTCGGTCGCGGCGAGGAGCGCACCGGGGTGGTCTTCCCCGTGCTCAGCCTTCCAGTCGGTTTGCAGGCGCAGGAGCAGGCGCTCGGCCTCCGCGTAGTCGCCCCGGGAGCCCAGCATGTTGGCGAAGTTGATGGTGACGCCCAGCGTGTGCTCGTGCCCCGGGCCGAAGACGCGCCGGAACCCCTCGACAGCTTCGCGCTGAAGGGGCAGCGCTTCCTCAAGCCGGCCTGTGCGCACCAGGGTGGCCGCCAGGTTGTTCTTCGCGCCCAGGGGGATGAGGTGGTCCGCCGGGCCCTGCCACGCGGCGAGGGCTTCCTTCGCGAGCTGCTCGGCCTCCGCGTAGCGTCCCTGTTCCTGGCGCAGGCCGGCAAGGTCCACCTTAGCGCGCACGGCGTCGGGGTGGTGGGGGCCCAGGCTGGTTTCCTGCAGCGCGGCCCCGGTCTCCATGTGCACGCTCGCGCGGTCGGGCTCGCCCAGACTCCTGTACGCGTTGCCGATGGTGCGGCGGATCCGCGCTTCCGCGCGGGGCTGGCCCGCGAGCCGGTCGGCGACGGTGCCGCTGGCACGGTCCAGCACCTGCCGCACCGTCACATCGCGCCCCTGCTCCTCGGGCTCCACCGACGACAGCATGTCCGCAAGGAAGGCGGTCACGGCGTCCGATTCGGCCCGCGCCGAACGCGCTTCGCGCAGGCCGTAGAGGGATGCCCCCAGCCCTGCGATCAGCGCGAGCGTCACGGCGCCGGCGGCGCCCGCCATCACGCGGTGGCACCTCAGGAACTTGCGGGCCCGGTACAGCGTGCTCTCCGGCCCCGCGATCAGCGCGCGCCCCGCGAGGTAGTTGCGGATGTCGTCCGCCATCTCCGCCGCGGTGCGGTAGCGCTCCCGACGGTCCTTCCGCATCGCCTTCAGCGGGATCCACTCGAGTTCCCTGCGCAGGGTGCGTGCAAGCTCGTCGAGCCGCACGCGACGGGCCGCGGCGGCCCGCAGCGCATCGGCGCCGACCTGCGTGAGGCGCGTGCTGGGGCGCGGCGGGTCCACCTCGCGGATGATGCGCCGGATTTCCTCGTACCCCGCCTTGCGCAGTTCCTGGGGGTCAAAGGGCAGTTCGCCCGTGAGCAACTGGTACAGGATCACACCCAGCGCGTACACGTCCGCGCGCGTGTCGATGTCCACCGCGCTCGACTCGGACTGCTCGGGCGACATGTACTCGGGCGTGCCGATCATCATCCCGTACTCGGTGAAGAGCGTGTGCTCGGCCGCGCGGCGCTGCGTCGCCTTCGCCACGCCGAAGTCGATGACCTTCAGCACGCGCTCGCCGCTGGTCCCGGTGCCCACGAGGATGTTGGACGGCTTGAGGTCGCGGTGGATGATGCCCTTGGTGTGCGCGTGCGCCACCGCGTCGCAGACCCTGGCGAACAGGTCCAGCCGGTCCCGGATGGGCAGTTTCTCCGCGTCGCAGTAGTCCGTGATCGAGACCCCGGGCACGAACTCCATCACGAAGTACGGGCGGCCCGAGGCAGTGGCCCCGGCGTCGAACACCTTCGCGATGTTCGCGTGGTCCATCATGGCCAGCGCCTGGCGCTCGGCCTCGAACCTCGCGATGACGGCCCGGGTGTCCAGGCCCGGCTTGATGAACTTGATCGCGACGCGCCGCTGGATGGGCGACCGCTGCTCGGCCAGGAAGACCGAGCCAAAGCCGCCCTCCCCCAGCACGGCGAGGAGGTGGTACGGCCCCACCTGATCGCCCGGCTGTTCACCGATCTCGACTGCCCTGCCCGCTCTTTCGAATCCTTCACCAGTGTCTGACTGCACCGATTCCTCCCCGGCCGAGCAACGGCCCCGCCGTCGGGAGCATCATTGGATCGATCGGCCCGGGGTGTCTTTGGGGGGTTTTCGGACGCAGTTTCGGGTTCCACTTGTTCGGGCGATCAAAACCTCCGATATCACGGTCCGTACCGTTGTGTGCTCGCGCGAGCACGGCGCGCTGGCGTGTGAGGAGGCCATGAATCTGTTCATCCGCGCTTTCGTTGTGTTGGGAGTGGCGGCGGCGAGCGCATCCGCGCAGGTGCCCACGACCCGTCAGGACTTCTTCGTCCCGGGCAGCCAGCCCGGCGCATTGAACCAGCCCCTGCGTTCCGCGCAGTGGGAGTGCGCGGGGTGTCACGGGTTCTACGACACAAAGAAAGAACCCTACCAGCCGTGGGCCAGCAGCATGATGGGCCAGGCGGCGCGCGATCCGATCTTCCACGCGTGCCTCACGATCGCGAATCAGGACGCGGCGTTCGTCGGCGACCTGTGCATCCGGTGCCACTCCCCCGGCGGGTGGCTCAACGGGCGAGCGGACGACCCCAGCGGCGCGAACCTGGTCGATCGGGACTTCGAGGGCGTCGCGTGCTCCATCTGCCACCGCCTCGTGAACCCCGCGCACCAGCCGGGCCTTGATCCTGCGCGCGACTTTGGGATTCTCTCGATCCTCCCCAACCCGGTGCCGCTGGATGGGCAGGGCAAGCCGCTTTCGCACGACGCGTCGATGGTCATTGATCCCGATGACTGGCGGCGTGGCCCGTTCCAACTCACGATGGAGCCGCACTTCTGGCTCCAGTCACGGTTCCACCGGTCGGGCACGCTCTGCGCAACTTGCCACGACGTCTCGAACCCGGTGTATTCACGGCAGCCCGATGGGTCGTACCGCGCGAACAGCCTGAATGCGCCGCACCCCACCGGGAACAAGTATGACATGTTCCCTGTGGAGCGCACCTACAGCGAGTGGGCCAACAGCGCCTTTGCGCAGGGCCCGATCGAGATGGGCGGCCGGTTCGGCGGCAACATCACCGCCGTCTCGACCTGCCAGGACTGCCACATGCCCAAGACGGCGTACTACGGGTGCGAGCCGCTGATTGAACCGCCGCTGCGCCCGGACCTGCCGCAGCACCACTTCAACGGCGGCAACACATGGGTGCTGAACGCCGTGCGCTACCTGTACCAGGACGGGGAAACCGACCTCTCCGCGGAACTTGTCGAGAACTCCGTCAACCGCGCGTACATGATGCTGGAACAGGCGAGCGACATGGAACTGGACTACGACGGGTGGTCGTCGCTCAACGTCCACATCATCAACCAGACGGGCCACAAACTACCCACCGGCTACCCCGAGGGGCGGGCGATGTGGATCAACGTGCGATACGTTGATGCCAACAACGCCGTGATCTCCGAGTACGGTGCATACGACGCCCTCACGAGCGCTTTCGATCGCAACACCAAGGTGTACGAGGCGGTGCTGGGGCTAGACGCGTACGCAGCGCAGCTCACGGGCAAACCCCAGGGTCCGAGCTTCCACTTCGCGGTCAACAACCAGTGGGTGCTGGACAACCGCATCCCGCCACGCGGGTTCACCAACGCTGCGTTCAACGCGGCCGGCGCGGGCGCGGTGAACTACCCGTACGCCGATGGTCAGTACTGGGACGACACCGTGTTCGGCGTGCCGCCCGCGGCGGTACGGGCCGACGTGCGGCTCTACTACCAGACGACGACGAAGGAGTACATCGAGTTCCTGCGGGACGCCAACGTGACCGACAATAAAGGCCAGATCGCGTACGACCAGTGGGTGATGCACGGCCGCAGCCAACCTGTGGTGATGGACGAGGTGAGCCTCGATATCCCTCTGAACTGCTCGATCGACTTCAACGGCGACGGCCTCTTCCCTGATACGGCGGACATCGACGAGCTTGTTGCGGCGTACCAGATGCAACAACCCGCGGCCGACGTCAATCGAGACGCGATGGTCACCTTTGCGGACGCGGAGTTGTTCCTGAAGCGGTTCTCCGGTGAACCGTGCGAGTGAACGGCACCGGTTCTAGGTGGCCTATAAGCCGGGAGAACTCCCCATTTTGAAGCAGCCGTGAGCGTTTTTTCACCGAACAGATAGGCCGCACTCCAAAGGGGTGGCGCACAAGACGTATGTTTGGAAGGCCCGGTGAGTACTCCCGGGCCGACTGTTCGTCCCGGAAGGAAGAGGAATTCATGAAGAGCGGATATGTGGTGATGGCGGGCATGCTTGCCGCCGGGTTGGCCGTCGGATCGGCCGCGCGGGTTCAGGCGCAGACGTCGCAGGTGCTCAGCAGCAGCGCGATCGTCAGCGGGCTCACGCGCCCTGTGTGGGTGGGTGGAGCGCCCGGGGATGACACGCGGCTCTTTGTGATCGAGCGGCACGCGGGCACTCCCGCGACCGGGCGCATCCGTGTCGTGAACAACCTCTGGACGAGTCCCGAACTCAACGCGACGCCGTACCTGACGTCGCCCGAAGTCGCCACCGGCCAGGAGCAGGGGCTGCTTGGGCTCGCGTTCCACCCGACGTACCCAACGACCGGCTACTTCTATGTGTTCTACACACGCGCCAGCGACTGGGCGATGGTGGTCGCCCGGGGCCGGCGCGGCGCGAACGCCGACACCGCCGAGGCGGCGCTCGAGACCGTCCTCGTCGTCCCCGATAACGCCGACAACCACAACGGCGGCTGGATGGACTTCGGCCCCGACGGGATGCTGTACATCGCCATCGGCGATGGCGGCGGCGGCAACGACAACACGCCCCCCAGCGGCGGCACCACCGGCAATGCCCAGGACATCACGGACAACAAGAAGGGCAAGATCCTCCGCATCGACGTGGACGGCTTCGACAATATTCCCGGGAACGCCGACGACGACGGCGTGCCCGCGGACCCCGAGCGGAACTACCGCAACCCTCTCGACAACCCGTTCTTTGGGATCACGGGCGACGATGAGATCTGGCTCTACGGCCTGCGCAACCCGTGGCGCAACTCGTTCGACCCCCTGACCGGTGAGATGTGGGTCGCCGACGTGGGCCAGGACCAGCGCGAGGAGATCAGCGTGGTGCCGCCGTACGCCAAGGGCCTCAACATGGGCTGGCGGTGCTACGAGGGAACCCGCGTGACAAACCTGGGTGGTTGTTCCCCCCTGCCCACCCCGGTGCACGTGCCCCTTACCGAGTACGCCAACTCGCCCTTCGCGACGTTCGCTCCCTTCAACATCTCCGGCTGCGCTGTCACGGGCGGCGTCGTGTACCGTGGCTCGATGATGCCCTGCTACCGCGGGCGTTACATCTTTGCCGACTACTGCACGGGCGACATCTTCTCGTTCCTGCCGTCCGGTGGCGGTGTGACCGAGGTCATCGCCCGCCGCACACAGCTCGACCCGCCGGGCACCGCAGCCATCAGCAACATCCCATCGTTCGGCACCGACACCCGCGGCGAGATATACATCGTGGACGTCAGCGGCGGCGAGGTCTTCCGCATCCAGCCCAACGGCTACAGCGGCAACACCACCGACGTCAACGCCAACGGCATCCCCGACGCCTGCGAGGGCACCACCTGCGACCCGGTGGACTTCAACCGTGATCAGCTCTTCCCGGACACCGCGGACATCGACGCGTTCCTGACCGTGTTCTCCGGCGGCCCGTGCCCCACGCCCTTCTGCGGCGACATCGACTTCAACAACGACGGTCTCTACCCGGATACAACGGACATTGACGCCCTCCTGCGCGTGTTCAGCGGCGGTGCGTGCGTGTGAAGTGAACCCGCAATGCAGAAGGCCCTCGGGCGTTCTTCTCCAAGTGGTCCCACTCACGAGGAGGACGTATGAACACCCGAGCCATCGTCGCGATGGCGGCGATCCTGCCGCTTGCGACCGCGTGGTGCGCGAGCGCCCAGACATTCCAGCGGTTCGCCGACATCCCGTACGGGGACGGTGACCCTGCGCAAAGGTTGGACGTGTACGTTCCAATCCCCGTGCCTCAGCGGCTGCGGCCCGTCATTCTTTGGATCCACGGGGGCGGCTGGCAGTCCGGCGACAAGCTGTTGAACACCGGTCGTGTCAACGCGATGCTCGCGCGGGGTTTTATCGTCGCCTCGACCAACTACCGGCTGACGGGCACCGCCCCATCGCCCGCGCAGATCCACGACTGCAAGGCGGCGGTGCGGTTCCTGCGTGCCAACGCCGCCCAGTACCGCATCGATCCGTCACGCATCGGCGTGTGGGGGAGTTCGGCGGGCGGGCACCTTGTCGCGCACTTGGGCACGTCCGGCGGGGTCGCCGGCGCAGAAGGAACGGTGGGGCCCTTTGACGGCGTCTCCAGCCGCGTGCAGGCGGTCGCGGACTACTTCGGGCCCACGGACTTCTTCAACGTGGACGGCTGGCACGAGCAGCCGGGCACCCCCGAGGCGGCGCTCCTGGGCTTCTCCCTGGGTGATCTCCACGACAATGTCAACAACCCCGCATGGGCCGCGCAGGTTGCGCTCGCGCACCTCACCGGCGTTGTTGAGCATGTCACACCCGACGACCCCCCGTTCTACATCGCCCACGGCACCGCGGACAACACCGTCTGGCCCGAGCACAGCGAACTCCTCTTCGCCGCGCTCCAGCAGGCGGGCGTCCCAAGTTCGTACCGGCCCGTGCCCGGCGCTGGGCACGGCCTCCCGGGTGCCGAAGATGTCGCAACGCTCGACTTCCTCGTCCAAACGCTCGGCCGGTGCCCCATCGATTCGAACGGCGACGGGGTGATCGAAGTGCCCCCGTGCGATTGCGTGGATGTGAACAACGACGGCCTCTTCCCAGACACCGCCGATGTGGACGCGTTCCTTGCCGTCTTTTCCGGTGGGCCCTGCCCGACCGGCCCGGGAAACTGCGGCGACATCGACTTCAACAACGACGCCCTCTTCCCCGACACGACGGACATCGACGCCCTGCTGAGCGTGTTCAGCGGTGGTCCCTGTCTTTAATAATGAAGACACCCCACATCGAGGGGATACATCCACCAAAAATACCACGGCGCGCGGTCAAATCCTTGGCTGCGGACCGGTATCTCTCCGCATGCAACGTCTGTCCCAGACCCGTCTTTGGGAGAAGGAGTGCGTATGTGGAGCGTGATGCGTCGTCCGGGTGTTCTCGTTGCCTGTGCTGGTGTGTGCGCCGGCATGGCCTCCGCGCAGGTCGCGGTGGACTTTGATTCCGGGCCGGACCTGGCCCCCTTTGGCGTCGTCAACCAACCGCTGCCGCCGCAACACCAAGCGGACCCCGCTGGATTTGGCGATGTCGCGGACAAGAACCCGGCCGCGGCCCTCGAGCGTGCCCGCGCGGCATGGCCGTTCCGGGTGTCACGTGAAGAAGTAGAGGCCAGAATGGCCAGCGACGAGGCGGATCAAGTCATGCTCGCGCGGCTCGACGCCCGGGGCATCCGCATGGAGCCCGCCGAGCGCCCGAACTATTACTACTACAAGGGCCACCCGATCGCGATGGAACTGGACACCACGCGCATCGCGCTGATGTTCGCGGAAGGTGTGCCCCAGCAGGCCATGAGCGAGGCCGCCGTGGCCGCCGCTCGCACCGCGGGCCTCGCGCCCAGCGCCGCGGGCCACGACGTCTCGGGCCGGTGGGTTCTGGTGAAGCTGGAGCGCCCGCTCGCGGGGTATGAGGACGCCGACAACCGCCTAAATCAGTTCGCGAACGCCCCCGGCGTCGTGATTGCTTCGCCGGTCTTCCACCACACGACGATGCCAGGTGGCTACATGACCATCACGCCGGACATCCTTGTCCGCGTTGCCCCGGGACTGCGTGACAAGGCCATGGAAGTGGTGGGCGTCAAGGCCCCGCACCTTGGGGTGTTCAACCCCAGCCTCGCCAACATGGCGGGCGCGGTGCACCTGCGGTCCACGGCGAAGAACGGCTTTGACGTGCTGGCCGAGGCCAACCGCCTGAGCCTGGACCCTGCGTTCGCCTGGGCCGAGCCCGACATCCGCCAGAGCATGGACATGCTCTACACCCCCAACGACCCGGACTACCCCGCGCAGTGGCAGCACAGCAACGACGGCAGCAACGGCGGTGTCTCGGACCAGGACATGGACAGCAACCTGGGCTGGGACTACACCCGCGGCATCTCCGGCATCGACGTGCTGGTGATGGACAACGGCACGCAGAGCAACCACCCCGACATCAACTGGCAGGCCGGGCGCGACTTCACCACCGGCGCGGTGGGCGGCGTGGGCACGGGCGACCCGACTTTCGCCTGTGACAACCACGGCACGCCGGTCGCCGGCATCGTGGCCCAGCGCATCAACAACAACTCGCTGGGCGCGGGCACCTGCCCGGGCTGCAACGTGCTGGGCGCCAAGGTCGGTGACTCCTCCATCCAGAACCCGCCCTGCTCCAACTCCTGGAGCATGCAGGGCTCGTGGATCGCCAACGCTCTCGCGTGGGGTGTGACGCAGGGCGCGGACGTGAGCAACTCCTCCTTCAGCACCGGCGCATCCAACACGATCTCCGATGCGTACGCCGACACCGCGCTCAACAACGGTGTGATCCACATGGCCGCGTGCGGCAACGGCGGCACGCAGAACAACGTGGTGTACCCCGCCAGCGCACCGTACGTGTACGGCATCGTCAACCTCAACAACACCGGCAACCGCCAGCCCAGCAGCGATTGGGGCACGGGCACCGACTTCTCCGCCCCCGGCACCAGCTGCCCCACGACCGACCGCACGGGCTCCGCGGGCTATGCCACCGACGACAACACCAACTTCAGCGGCACGTCCTGCGCCAGCCCCAACGCCGCGGGCATCGCGGGCATGTTCCGTTCCGCGTACCCGTGGGCGACGCGCTCGCAGACCTACGCGGGCGTGGCCGACGGCTGCCGCGACCGCGGCGATTCCGGCTACGACACCGAGTACGGCTACGGCTTCGTGAACTCCTACTACCAGGTCGTGGACGTGAACCCCTCCAACGACCGCTGCTCGGGCGCGATCGGCGTTCCGGCGGGCACCCTCTCCTACTCCTACGACAACCTGAACACCACGTGGGCCACCGACGGCTGGAACGAGCCGCAGGCCAACTGCGAACTCAACAGCGCGGGCGAGGGCGCGAGCGTCTGGTGGCGCTGGACCGCGCCGCGCTCGGGCACGCTCGACGTCAACACCAACGGCACCGACTACGACACCGTTCTTTCCATCTGGAACGGCTGCGGCCAGTACACCGCCGCGGGCGGCTTTGACGCCGACTCCATCCTCGCGTGCGACGACGACAGCGGCACGGGTACGCAGTCGCAGATCCTGAACTTCCCCGTGCAGATCGGCGAGACCTACTACTTCAAGGTCTCGTCCTACGACGACGGCACCGCCGGCGGCCTGGCGGACTTCGCCTTTGTCCTCACGCCCACCGCCCCCGCGAACGACACGTGCGCCAGCCCGACCACGATCCCGGGCGCTACGTACGGCACGTTCGCCCCCGCGCTGCTGGACACAGACCGCGCAACGATCTCGCTGTGCGAGCACGACGAGACGTGCGGCTCGTCCAACGGCAACAGCAACTCCGTGTGGTACCAGTTCACGCCCTTCGAGGACGGGCAGATCACCATTGATACTTACGGCAGCGACTATGACACCGTCCTCTCGATCTTCACCACGTCCTCCGCGTGCGCGGTCATCATCAACGGCAACTGCCTGAACGGGTCGAGCGTCGCGTGCAATGATGATTCCGCCGGCGGCCTCCAGTCCTCTATCGCCGACTTCGAGGTGGACCAGGGCGAGACGTACTTCATCAAGGTTGCGGACTACAACCCCACCGAGGGCGGCGGCGCTCTGGACTTCAACTTCGTCTTCGAGGCGCCTGCATCGCCCGCCAACGACGCGTGCGCCAACGCCACGGTCATCCCCGCCGGCGCACCGGGCGGCAACTTCCAGGACGAGATCCGGGCCCACTCCGCCAGCACCGCGCTCCTCTGCGAACCCGCCGAGAGCTGCGAGGTCGGCGCTGCGGGCACGGGCCACTCCGTGTGGTACACCCTGACCCCCGCCTGCAACGGCCAGCTCAACCTCTCCACGCAGGGCTCCCTCTACGACACCGTCATGTCCGTGTGGACCGAGTGCAGCAGCTTCACCGTCAATGGCTGCACCGCCACCTCGCAGATCGCCTGCGATGACGACTCCGGCGCGGGCACCACCTCGCAGATCCTCAGCCTGCCCGTGATGGCCGGCGAGGACTACCTCGTCAAGATCTCCGCCTACGGCACCCAGGACGCCGACCGCCTCGTGCTGAACGCCCAGTTCATGTGCGACGCCACGCCCACCTGCGACTCCATCGACTTCAACGGCGACGGCCTCTTCCCCGACACGCAGGACATCGCGGACTTCATCGCCGTCTTCGGCGGGGCCCCCTGCCCCACGGGCACCTGTGGCGACATCGACTTCAACAACGACGGCCTCTTCCCCGATACTTCCGACATCTCCGCCCTCATCAGTGTCTTCGGCGGCGGCCCCTGCGAGTAATCGACCTTTCCACGCTACCACGGGGTGGCGTGGGTTCTGATCACCCCGTTTTCCGCGGAACGCCCCGTGTCCCCACGCGGGGCGTTTCTTTCGGGGGAGGAGAGAAGAGGAGCACAGAGAGAAGAGAGCGGGAGGCGGGCGCTCTCCGCTTAGCGCCACGCGACCCGCGTCCCTGCCCAGGTTGCCCGTGACCACTGTGCCACGGCAGTTATCACGCCCCGCGGTACGATCCCACTCCAGGCCTCGGGCCGCAGTCACATCGGCGGCGCGCCAACTCTGGCTTGCTGGCGGTTTCCACTTGACAGGTGGTGGCACGTGTGGTGGAATGACGCCCGAGGGCGCGACTTCCTCCGCCGCCGGACCGTTCAGAGGGTGGGAGAGGCATGAGGAGCATCCATGCGGAACCTGAGCGAATTGTTGGGCTTCGTCACTGCGTTGGGGTTGGCCTGTGCGGCCGCGGCGAGCGACACGTGCGCCACCGCGACCCCGATCGGACTCGGCCTCACGCAATTCGACACCACGACCGCGGCCGACGACGCCGCGACGAACTGCGACACCTTCAGCGTCGGCCCCGACCGCTTTTACCACTTCACGCCCGCCACCACCGGCTTTTATGCGTTCGAAACCTGCGGTGGCGCTTCCTTCGACACCGTGCTTGTCGTCCGCGACGGGTGCGGCGGGAACGTTCTGGGCTGCAACAACGACTTCTGCGGCACGCTGAGCAGGGTTGTCGTGGGCCTCACCATTGGAGTTTCCTGCATCGTCCAGGTTGACGGCAACGGCGCTGCCGGCACGGGCACGCTCAATGTGTTCGGGCCCGTGCCCACGCCCAACGACACGTGCTTCAGCGCGGCCCAGATCGGCCTGGGCAGCACGAGCTTCACCACCGCGACCGCGGTTGACGACGCGCCCGCCCCGTGCGGCACCGTCGCTTCGCGCGACGTGTTCTTCCGCTTCACGCCAACCATGTCCGGCCTCCACCACTTCGACACCTGCAGTGGGACCGCCTTTGACACCGTGCTTGCCGTTTACCAGTTCTGCGGCGGCGTGCCGCTTGCCTGCAACAACGACTTCTGCGGCACGCAGAGCCGGGTGTCGGTCAATCTGAACTCCGGTGTCCCATACGTCATCCAGGTCGACGGCAACAACGGCGCGTCCGGCGCGTTTGTGCTGAACGTCACCGGGCCCATGGCCCCCCCCAACGACACCTGCGCGAGCGCGATCCCGGTGGGCATGGGCTCCACGCCCTTTGACACCACCTTTGCCGGGAATCAGGCGGGCACAGCATGTAGCGGCGGCGGCATCGCCTCGCCCGATGTCTTCTTCACCTTCACGCCCGCCAGCACCGCCGCGTACCAGTTCAGCACATGCACGGGCACCAACTTCAACACCGTGCTCTCTATCCTCGATGGGTGCGGCGGTGTCACGCTCGCCTGCAACAACGACGCCTGCGGCCTGCTGAGCAGCCTCCAGCTGAACCTCACCGCCGGGACCCCGTACATCGTGCAGGTTGACGGGATGGGTGCCGAAGGCGGCAGCGGCATGCTCACCATCTCCGGCCCCCCGGCCAATGAAACCTGCGCCGGCGCGACGCCGATCGGCCTAGGAGCCACCGTCTACACCACCGCGTTTGCGGCCGACAACGCGGGCACGCCCTGCAGCAGCGGCGTTGGGCGCGACATCTTCTACTCGTTCACGCCCCCCAGCACCGGGCGCTACTGGTTCTACACCTGCGGGAACGCTTCCGCCTACGACACCGTGCTCGCCGTGCTCAGCGGGTGCGGCGGGAGCGTCCTGGCCTGCAACAACAACTCGTGCGGCTCGCTGTCCAGCCTTTCCGTGCAACTCACCGCCGGAGTCCCTTACATCGTCCAGGTTGACGGCAACAACGGCTCCGCCGGCACGGGCGTGCTCACCATCACAGGAACCCTTCCCGGCGACACCTGCGACACTGCGTACCAGGTCGGCATGGACGTCACAAACTTTGATACGACGCTCGCGGCGAACGACGCTGCAGTGCCCTGCGGCGTCGGCAGCGCGCCCGACGTCTTCTTCCGCTTCATGCCCTCCATCAGCGGCCCCTACTGGTTCTCCACCTGCGGCGGCACGAACTTCGACTCCGTGATTTCCGTCCTCAGCGCGTGCGGCGGGAGCGTTCTGGGCTGCAGCAACGACTCTTGCGGCCCGCAGTCCACGATGCGCGTCAACCTGACCTCGGGCGTCCCGTGCGTCGTCCAGATCGATGGTAACACCGGCGCTTCAGGCACGGGCGTGCTCAACATCACGTGGTTCGCGCCCGGCGACACCTGCGACATCGCGATCCCGGTCGGCACGGGTGACACAGCCTTCGACACCACGGGCGCATCCAACGACGCGCCCGCGCCCTGCAGCGCTGGCAACTCGCCAGACATGTTCTTCCGCTTTACGCCCACTATCACCGGCACCCACCTGTTCCAGACCTGCAGTTCTTCGTTCGACACCGTGCTCGCTGTTCTCGATGGGTGTGGGGGCAACATTGTGGCCTGCAATGATGACAGCCCGTTCTGCGGGGTGAGGAGCCTTGTGACGACCGATCTCACCGCCGGAACGCAGTACATCGTTCATATCGACGGCTGGGGCGGCGATGCAGGCGCGGGCGTGCTGGGCATCACCGCTCCTCCCGCGAACGACACCTGCGCCAACGCAACCCCAATCGGCCTGGGGGCAACGAACTTCAGCACGCTTCTAGCGACTAACGACGCCAACACACCGTGCAGCACCGGCGCGCCCGACATCTTCTACCGCTTCACGCCCGTTGTCTCCGGCCTGCACACCTTCAGCACATGCGGCGGCACGTCCTTCAACACCGCGCTCGCGATCCTCGACGGATGCGGGAGCGTGCTGACGTGCAACGACGACTCCTGCGGCACGCAGAGCAGTATCCAGGCGAACCTCACCGCCGGGGTTCCCTGCATCGTGCAGCTCGACGTCGCAGGCTCGGGCACACTGAGCGTCGTCGGGCCTTCCCCTCCGGGCGACACGTGCGCCAGCGCGATCCCGATCGGACTGGGCGCGACACCCTTCAACACCACGCCCGCCGCCAATGACTCGAACCCGACGTGCGCCCCCGGTTCCGGCCCCGACATCTTCTTCGCCTTTACTCCCGCCAGCACGGGCATCTACCAGTTCGACACCTGCAGCGGGACCACCTATGACTCCGCGCTGGCCATCCGCGATGGGTGCGGCGTCAGCGGGACGATCTGCGATAACGACTCCTGCGGCCTCCAGAGCAGGTTCACGGTCTCCCTCACCGCAGGATCCACCTACATCATCCAGGTCGACGGCGTCGGCTCCGCCGCCGGCGCGGGCACGCTGACCGTGGCGTTCCTGGGTGCAAGCGAGTACACCGTCTGCCCGTCCGCGAACACCTTCGAGGACATCAGCAGCACGGGAACGCTCGCGGGCACGATCTCGGCCTGCAACAACTGCTCCGAGCCCATTCCGCTGGGCTTCTCCTTTGAGTTCTTTGGCACGGCGTACACCAGCGCGTCTGTTTCATCCAACGGGCTTGTGTCGTTCGCGAGCGCGAGCGTGGAACACCTCAACCAACCGATCCCCTTCACGTCGGCACCCAACCAGTACGCCGCGGCGATTTGGGACGACTTGGATCCGGGCGCCCAGGGCAGCGTGTACTTCCGGACGGCCGGATCGCCGGGTAGCCGGACCTGCACCATTTCGTGGCAGGGTGTGACTCAGTTCGCGCAGGCGACCAACGAGAACTTCCAGGTGGTCCTCCACGAGGGGTCCAACATCGTCGAGTTCCGCTACGGGGCGATGACGGCCCAGCTGACAGCGGGCGACTACACCATCGGCGTCGAGAACGCGACAGGCTCGAGCGGCGCGTCCATCAACGGCGCCGACATCGGCGCAGGCAATACCGCCCGGTTCTTTGTACCCCTCGGAGGCTCCTGCCCGTCCGCGTGTGACTCCATCGACTTCAACGGCGACGGCCTCTTCCCCGACACGCAGGACATCGCGGACTTCATCGCCGTCTTCGGCGGGGCCCCCTGCCCCACGGGCACCTGCGGCGACATCGACTTCAACAACGACGGCCTCTTCCCCGACACTTCAGACATCTCCGCCCTCATCAGCGTCTTCGGCGGCGGCCCTTGCGAGTAAACCACCATCCCACGCCACCCTGTGGTGGCGTGGGGTGTGGGTCACGATCACCCCTTTTTCCGCGGAACGCCCCGTGTCCCCACGCGGGGCGTTTCTTTTCCAGACCGGTCGCTGCCCCGCATGCGGGCCGTCCTTCCGGTCACCCGGTCTTTGTTCGGGATTCGCAAGAATCCGCAACCTGTGCTATCTTCTCCGTCCCGGCGAACCGTGGGTGGTTCGCGGGCGGAGAGACTGACGGTGGCGGGTGTGTTCAGCCCGCGGGTGGTGGGGGTGTGGTTCTGTCTCCGAATGTTCTCTATTCAAGGTGCGACATGGACAAGCTGTTTTACACGCTGGAAGAAGCCGCCGAACGCCTGGGCAAGAGCGCGGACGACGTCCGCCAGATGGCCTCCTCGGGCCAGCTCGAGCAGTTCCGCGACCGTGACAAGCTCATGTTCAAGAAGCAGCAGGTGGACCTGCTCGCCGGCGGCGAGGAAGAGCCCCTGCGCCTCGCCGATTCGGGCGAGCTCGAGCCCATCGGCCTCGCCTCCTCCGGCAGCAGCATCGGCATGGCCGATTCCAGCGCCGGCAAGGACGGCACGGGCATCAGCTTGCTCGACGACGCCACCGACGACTCCGACGCCAACGCCGTCACGCGCATCACCACCTCCCCCGGCGCGCTGGTCGACCCCGGCGAGGACAAACGCTCCGCTTCCGGCTCCGGCGGCCTCCTGGACCTGACGCGCGAGGCCGACGACACCAGCCTGGGCGCTGGCCTGCTCGAGGACGTCTACGGCGGCGAGACCGTCGCCGCGCAGACCGCCGCGACCGACTCCCCCTCCGATGGCGGCGCACTCTTTGAGAGCCCCGCCGGCGCGAGCGACTTCGAGTCCTCCGCCCCCGTCGCCGCCGTTGCCGCGGCCGAGGTCTACGACGGCCCGGGCTCCGGCCTTGTCGGCGGCCTGGCGCTGGGCGCCATCGTCGCCCTGGGCGTCGCGGCCTTCACGCTCATCATGGGCATGACCGGCTCGGGCGGCGGCATGATCAAGACCATCGGCGACAACTTCATGATCCTGATCGGCGTCGCCGCGGGCGTCTCGCTCATCGCGGCGGTGGTGGGGTGGTTGCTCGGGAAGAAGAGCTGAGGAAGAAGGACCGGAGTACCGAAGAAGAGAAAGTGCATCATCAGGGCCCCGTGCGAGAAGCACGGGGCTTTTTTTCTCCCTCCCCCGCGGGGGGAGGGCTGGGGAGGGGTTGGTGAGCGGCTGGTGGCCCGAACCCGTGGCCCTCACCTGCCCGGCTCTGCGGGTAGGTCGAGGTTCTGCGTGATGTCGTTGCAACTCTCCCCGACCTCGCGTCAGAGCCCGCGAGGTCAGGGCCACGCAAGTCGCGGCCACCCGCCTGTCGGTTTACTCTGTCACCTTACTGCCACTCAGGGCCCGGCCGCGTACAGCGTCATGCCGATGACAAACCACAGCACAAGCGTGATCACCCCGAGCGCGATGCCGACCGTCGTCGACAACGACCCAGCCAACAACGCAATGGCAAGCCCTCTCCACCTGCCTTGCCGCGGTGCGGAGAGAAGAAAGGCGTACACAGCGATGATCACTGCCTGAATGCCAGCGAGGACAACCGAGAGAAGCCCGAGCAGGTCGACATACGCCTTCCCCCGGTCAAACTCACCAGCCACGCTCGCGCCCACGTAGAAGAGAGGCGGTGTTAGCACGACGGCGGCGAGCGCAGCGGTCCGCCCCGCGTGCAGCCGTAAACGGCGCTTGGTCGTCCCGACTTTGCCGCACTCGGGGCAGGTCGTGCTGGCTGTGCCACCGCCGGCCGGGCCAGGGTACCCGCACGCGCACGTGTTCACAAAGTACCAGCATTCAAGCGATGCCACTGGAGCGTCCCCCAACGCGGCAAACTCTCCATCCGCCGCGCCCGCATCCTAAGGCAGATGGTCGCAACCTCGTGGCAGTTGGCGCGAACCGTGCCCCTTCTATGAAGACCTGCCGGAAGTCAAGTGACGTGGGCGTTCCCATTCATCTATCCGAGCTCGTGCCGCGATGTTGAGGCCGCGGCCCTGCCCAACTGGGGTGTATTCGAGGCGTGGGGGCCGGCTGCCCTGCCAGTCCTGCGAGCGTTGAGCCCAAGGGGCACTCGAGCGCACCGGCCCCGCACGCGGGGTCGCCTCCGTCACTTGATCCGTGTGGTCATCCTGGTTGTGCGGTCACCAGTGTGGTTCCCACGCTCTTCACACCGCCGTCGGCACCTCCTTCATCTCGTGGAACAGCCCCCGCATCCACCGATTCGCAATCGCCCCCACGATCACGCTCGTCGCCTTGCCACGCCGCTCCATCGACTCCGACAAGGCACGCCATCGCGCCTCGTACCGCCGCAGCCGGTGGGCCGCCTCCACCACCACACTCTTGAGCAGCGGGTCCCCGGCACGCACCATCCCCGCGTCCGCCACACGCTGCCCGCTGCTCGCGTTCCGGGGCGTCACCGCGCAGTACCGCGCGAGTTGCTTGCCGCTCGTGAACCGGTCGAACCGTCCGATGATCGCACGCATCGTCCACGCAGTCACCTCCCCCACGCCCTTGATCCGCAGGAGTTTGTCCACCACCGCATCGCCCGCCGCGGCCTCGCGCAGTCGCTTCTCCACACGCCGGACTCGGTCCAGCAGCGACTTCCATTCCTCCACCAGCAGGTCCACCGCGAAACGCCCCTGCGTGCTGAGTGCGCACCCCTCCATCCCTTCTCCCGCCAGCCACGCCAGCCACCGCTTCGACCAGCGCCCCCGCCCCGACGGCTCCGCGATGCGCTGCTCACGCAGCACGCCCAGGATGCGCGTCTTGATCGCACGCACCTGACCTACCAGCCCCGCCCGCAGACGCACCAGCACCCGCATCTCCCGCACGCCCTCCGGCGCCAGCCACACCGGCGGCACCATCCCCGCCCGGCACAGCTCCGCGAGCATCCGTGCATCGGCGAAGTCGGTCTTGTCGGGGTTGTGCTTCATGCGCGCCACGTAGCCCGGGTGCGCCAGGCTCACCGGCCAGTGCAGCGACGAGATCAGATCCTCCGCCAGGTCCGCCGCGCCGCAGCAGCTCTCGACGGCCGCACGCCGCACGACCCTCCCGGACCCGACCGCCCCGCCGATCTCGACGAGGTTGTTCCCGCACCGCCTGTTCACAAGCACCGCCCCCGCCGCGTCCACGACGCACACCTGCACGCTCTTGCTGTGGTAGTCCAGCCCGACAAACACGGGTACATTTTCCATAGCCTGCTTCTCCTTGATGGGCGACTTCCACATCACCCGCCGGGAGTGTTCCCCGGCTGGAGCGGCAGGCCTTCATACCAATCAGACCTGACCGGCTCTGCGGGCAGGTCAGGGTTCTGCGCGATGTCGTTCAAACTCTCCCCGACCTCGCCCCCGTCGCCAGAACCCGCGAGGTCAGGGCCACGCGAGTCGCGGCCACCCGCCTCCCCCGCGGAGGGAGGGCTGGGGAGGGGTTGGTGAGAGTCTCGTGCTGCGTCCGGAAGCGAGGGTGATTCGGCGACCTGTCACGACATCTGCTTTCCATTTTGGGCTGCGGAGAATCATCGAGACCTTCAGGTTCAGCGACCTGATCGCACGACAATCGCGCCAACGGCCGTTGATAGCGCTACATCTTGCCAAACCTGTGGTCCATCTCTGCTCTGTCGTACTGCAGCAGCCAGTCATGGAACTTCACGTAGCACTCACGCATGCGGCCCGCATTGGGCCCCGCGACATCCATCCCCCGGTCGTCGTAGATGCTCGCGATGAGCCCCGCTTCTGGGCTGAGCACCCGCACCCTCGCGCTGAGCGCCGGGCGGATTCCTCGTTCGTACGAGACTGCACTCCATGCCACTCGGCCAACATCCTTCGGGGTGATGGGAATCATGATGAGCAGTTGGGGCTCTGTGCCGGGCACAACATGCACGCCTCCGCGGCACGGTCGTGGCAGGTGCAGGTCTCGCAACTCCCGATAAAGGGCTCGCAGTGCCCGTTGGTCATAGGGTGCCCCGCAACAGAACATCGTGAGGCAGAGCACTGGGTCGTTGGCATCCCGGAAGAGCCACTCGAGCACCGTCGTCGCACGATGAACCGCAGCCGCGTGGTAGGCGAGTCGATCATCACCGATCCCGAGTTCTATTCGGATCGCCCCAGGATCGGCGTAGAACAAGGCCGGTGAGAGCCAGTAGCTACCGAACTGCTCGCTGAGGGCTTGTGGCTTTGGGAGCACATCCAGAGCGTACCCGTCAGGGTTCCGCAGGGACGCGCGCGGACTTCGATGGACGCACCGCCGTTTTCCATGGACGCAGCACGGGTTTGCGTGGACGCAGCGCCGTGCTCCGTGGACGGGGCGCGGTGTTTCGTGGATGGAAAACCGCTCTCCGTGGACGCAAAACCATTTTGCATGGACGCAAAACGGTTTTTCCGAGCGTTTCGATCGGGGCTTCTGGGGGTGGCTGCTGGGCCGAACCCTGTTTCTGAGGCTCCCAAGGCCCCTCCGCGCGGTTCCCGCGCGTCCGCACCCCGCTTGCCGTGCTCCGGATTTCATCCCCTCCTCTGTGTTCCTCCGCGTTCTCTGCGTTCGGATCGGATGCGGGTTCGGTGACGCACTCGGCCCCGGTGGCTGAGCCTGTGGCGCAATCGCCGCGCGGTGTGCGGCGGTTGCTGTGCTCGGGCTCGCGCCCGAGCCTCTACAGGCATGCGCCGCCACTGAAGACGCTCAGCATCGCATCGATGTCCGCCGTGTCCGGGAACAGCCCATCGTTATTGAAGTCGATGTCGCCGCAGCTCGGCGCGTTGCTGCACGGGCCGCCGCTGAAGACGCTGAGGAAGTCGTCGATGTCCAGCGTGTCGGGGAAGAGGCCGTCGCCGTTGAAGTCGATCGGATCGCACGCGGAGGGCGTGGGCAGCGTGAGTGAGGCGAACTGCGTGCCGCTGATCGTCGTCATGTTCGGCGCGGTGCCCAGGTCGGCGGTGCTGCTGGGGCAGCCGGGCAGCCACTGGTTGCCCAGCGTGCCATCGGTCCGCACGAGCGTCGCGGCGATGCGCACGATGCGCCCCGCCCGCGCGGCGGCATCGGTGGGCAGGCCGATGTCGGCGTACGGCACGCGGAGTTCCAGGCCCGTGGTCGCGGTCGCAGCGCCCGTGACGCTGGATGTGGTGATGCCCGCCGTGTTGGTGTTGTCCATCGCGACCAGCAGGCCGTTGGGGTTGGTGCCGCCGCCGAGCGTGCCCACGCCGCTGCCGACGATGCCGCTGCCGCGGTAGGTCTTGGTCGCGCCGCCCGACGTGAGCGCGACCTGGTCGGTGTAGATGTTGCCGCCCGCGAAGTTGATGTAGAAGAGCGTGCCGGGCGCGAAGCCAGAATCCAACGTCAAGCCGGTGAGCTCGAGCAGCCCGCCCGGCGGCGGCGTGAGCGTGCCGGTGTTGATCACGTTCTGCCCGCCGGGGTTGGTCTCGAGGAAGAGCGCGACCGCCGTGCCGTCGGTGGGGTCGTTGCCGGTGATGCCGATGCGCAGGCCGTCGTCGGCAGGGCGCACATAGAGCTGGTTGAGCTCGGCGACGTTGTTGCCCATGCTCGTGGGCGCGGTCTGCGTCGCAAGCAGGTTCGCCGCACCGAAGTCGGTGGGGATCTGGCGGCCGTCGATGTCCGCGGGCGGCGGCGGGGGCGGCGTGTAGGTGAGCGCGGCGTTGAGGATGGCGTAGGAATAGCCGGGGAGGTTCACCGTGTACGCGCCGCGGTTGGCGGTGGTGATGGCCGGGCGCGTGGCGCCGGTGACAAGGTCCACGGGCGTCGTGCTGCCGGCGCTCACGCCGAAGGCGGAGAGGTTGAGCGTTGCGTTGACGCTCGCGGAGCCGAGGTTGATGGCGACGAGCACCTTCTGGTCGTTGTGCACGCGCACGAAGGACCAGACGCGCGAGGAGGAGTTCGTCACGGGCACGTACGAGCCGCGGCGGAGCGCAATGCTGGTGCGGCGGGCGGCGATGAGCGAGCGGTACGTCTCGAGCACGCTGCCCGCAACACCCGTCTGCTCCTGCACGCTGCGGCCGTCGTTGTTCTGCGAGGTGCGGTTGTTGTACGCGCTCGTGCTCAGCACCCAGTAGTTGCTCATGGGGGCGCCGTGCACGGCGAGCCACTTGAAGGGCTCGCGCATCGGGATGTCGTTGGCGTCGCTGCCCCAGTTGCCCTTGATGCCCCGCATGCCGATCTCGTCGCCGTAGTAGATGTTGGGCGGGAAGGGCTGGGTCATCAGCACCGCCGCGCCGACCTTCTGCTTGGCGGTGCTGCCGCCCCAGTAGCTGGCGATGCGGTCGGAGTCGTGGTCGTTGGTCTGCGCGACGACGACCTTGCCCGCGGGCGTCGCCAGCACGGTGTTCGCCGTCGCGGAGTAGAGGCCCGCGGCGGTCTCATTGGCCACCGCGTCCCGCGCGGCGAACTCCCACGGCTTGGTGAGCACGGCGTCAAAGCCGCTCGGCGTCATGACCTCGGTGCCGTAGCTGCCCCAGTCGCCGTGCTCGCCGAAGATGAAGATGCCGGGCTTGGTCGTGCGCAGCGACGAGCAGAACGACTCCCAGAACGCGATGTTCGCGCCCCAGCCCTCCGGGGCGTTGGCGTAGATGTGGTCCAGCCGGAAGCCGTCCACGCCGTCGCTGGTGTTGCCGTCGTTGTTGGGGTCCAGCCAGTATCGGGCCCAGTTGATGACGGTGGCCGCGGCGGAGGCGTTCGCGAGGTTCCAGTGGATGAACCCGACGCTGCTGCCGTTCCACGTGTTGTAGGTGTAGCCCTGGTAGTTGGTGTTCTGCGTGTTGGTGAAGGCGAGCCACGGGTCGTACGTGCTCGCGGGGTTGTTGAACGCGCTGGAGTAGTACGTGGAGTTGGTCGAGACGCCGTACGCGACGTAGTCCAGGATGACCTTCATGTCGCGCGCGTGAGCGCCGTCGATGAACGCCTGCAGCTGCGCCTGCGTGCCGAAGCGGGTGTTGAGCTGGTTGCCCGCGCCGTGCTGGTAGCCGTGGTACGCAGCGCTGGGGAAGACCGGCTGCAGGTAGACCATCGTGACGCCCAGGTTTTGGAGGTAGTCCAGGCTCGCTGGTGAAGAGAGGCCGCCAAAGTCCCCGAAGCGCGTCTGCGTCGCGCCCTGTGTGTCGTTGTTGGAGTCCCGCCACGCGATCGGCATGATCTGGTAGACGACCTCGTCCTCGAAGGGGCGGGGCGTTTGGGCCATCGCCGGCACGGCGAGCATGCCCGAGATCAAAGCTGGAAGAACGCGTGACGTGGCTTGATGCATAGGGAGTTACGGGGGACACGACAGCATACACGCCGTGGCAATGCCGCCCCGCGTTTCCATGCCTGCGGTGTCCAAGATTCGCTGCCGGGAATGGCGGTGGACCACCAAAGCGGGTTTTCGGTCGTGGATCCGTTGCCGGATCAGCCCAGTTCGTACCGCCCGCCCGCCACGCCGAGGTGATCCCACAGCGTCGTGACGGCGTACAGGGCCCGCTCGCCGCTCAGTGTGGCCGCGAGCAGCCGCTTGCCTGTAGTGTCAAAGACGTCCAGGTGCGTCAGGGGTGCCTCGCGTTGCACCCGCGCCGCCGCCGTGCACAGATCCAGCCGCTGGCCCGCCGCTTCAAGGGAAAAGTGCGCGACGGTGTCATCCTCCAGTACGCAGACGAGCATGACGTCCGTAACGCCCAGCGGCGTGATCCAAGCCCGGGCCGCGGGCAGTGAAACGGCCGATGCGCTCACGCGCCACCGCACCGCTGTGCGCGCGGCCGCGGGCTCCACCCGCACCGCCCGCTCTCGGGACACAGCGCTCATGAGCCCGTCTCCCGGAGCCTCTCACCCTTCCCCCGCGGCAGGTCAGGGAGCTTGGTAAGCAGGCTGGCGGCCAGACGCAGGCCTTTTCCAGAAGGGCTCACGAACTGCGTCGAAAGCCCCGCGAGCATCTCGAAGAACTCCACCATTTCGTCCAGGCGCTTGTTGTGCTCGGCGATGCGCCGCGCGTCCTCGGTCGAGGCACCCGCCTGGGTCTTCTCCCGCGGGCCGTCGTGGCGCGCCGTCATGTCGCGGATTTCGTGGAGGTTCGCGAGCAGCGGGTCCACCTCGCGGTTGAGCCGCTCCCGCACGATGGCGCGGAAGAGCGTCCACACGTCCTGCTCGGCCTCGAAGTACTCCTTGCGGTCGCCGCGGCGCGTCACCTTCGAGATGATGTGCCAGTCCACCAGCGCCCGCAGGCTCATGCTCGCGTTGCCGCGGCTGATCTGCAGACGCTCCATGACGTCGTCGGTGTTCAGCGCTTCGCCCGTCACGTACAGCAGCGCGTGCACCTCGGCCATCGTCCGGGAGATGCCCCATGCGCCGGCCATCTGCCCCCACACCGCGATAAAGCGGTCTTGGGCCTCTCGCAGAGCACGGTCGGGGTTCGCGGCGGGCGGGGTCACGGGTGATTGTGTCAGGCCAACATCTTCAAGTCCATGAACGTTTCAGAAAAATATGAAAACACGGTCCCGGGCGGTACTTGCCGCCGAATCGCAAAAAAAAAGCAGGGCGGCGCGTCGAACTAAAGTCCAACATCACCGCCCGCTCGGGGGGCAAGGTCAATTGTCATTTCCTACAGAAGTCATCGGCACTTCCGCTAGGAGATCGTAACATTCTACCGTCCGTTCGACCGCGCGCCAAGTCAATGTGAGCAGTTTCTTCAGGACTCGTCGGTCCTTTTCAACTCAAACGCACAGGTCCAACACCGCGCACGCACCCAGAATGACGCTCGCGATGCCGTTGAGCGTGAAGAATGCAAGATTGAGCGCCGGCGGCTCGGCCGCTAAGTCCCGCTGTGATATGCGGATAAGCCGGGTGAGGATGACGTGCTCCCACACCAGCAACGCAAGCACCGCGATGGTGCCCACAAGAACGAGTGATGCGAATCGCTCCTCGACCCGCCACGCCACGAGGATGCAAAATGCCGCGATCAGGTGCAGCCCACGGCTCACCCACGCAGCCCGTGAAAACCCCAGTGCAGCAGGGATCGATCGCAGCGACATCGCCCGGTCAAAGTCCCGGTCCTGCAGGGCATAGATGATGTCGAACCCCGCGACCCAGCACAGAACGAAGCCCGCAATCCAGAACAGCGCGGGCGTGCGGGCGAATGCCTCGGGATTCACCGCCAACGCGGCCGCGAGCGGGCTCGCCGCGAGCGCCGAGCCCAGCACGAGGTGGCACAGCGCGGTGAAGCGCTTGGTGTAGGAGTACAGCGCGAGCCACCCGAGCACCGGCACGCTCAGCACAAGCGGCCAGAAGTTGCCAAAGAAGACCCAAAAGAGCGAGCACGCGCCCACGAACAAACCAGCGGAAAGCCACAGTGCCCGCCCTCCATCCCGGACCGACAACTCGCCCGACGCGAACACCCGCCGCCTGGTGCGCTGGTTCTGGCGGTCAAAGTCCCGGTCCGCCAGCCGGTTCACCACCATCGCCCACGTGCGGGCCGCCACCATGCACACCACCACGAGCACCAACTGGGCCGCGAACCGGCGGACCGACCCCCAAGAGGGCGACGGGAACGGTCCGGCCAGGAACGCCCCGACAACCGCAAACGGCAGCGCAAAGACGGAGTGTGCCAGCTTGATGTCCCGCGCGATGAGCCTCGCGGCGGTCATCGGGGACGCGGCGGTGGGGGAGGCGGGGGCGGTGGTCACGTAAAAGCCTAGCACATGACCCACCAATCACCACTCCGGCACGTCCACTTCGCCGCGTAGCCTGAAGCGGGAGAACCCATGCTCGACCTGCGGAAGCCCCTGGAATCCGGCAACACCCTGGTCCGCCTCGTGACACACGAGGAGCCGGAGGTGCTCGATATCGCGCTCGGCGCGGCGTCCCAGCTCCGCGTGCAGGCGTGGGTCTGGTCGTCCACGGGGGGCCTGCGGCAGGCGGAACTCCGGAACCAGCAGCCCATCGCCGACACCATGGACCCGGCGGCCGCGCTGGTCTGGCTGCGCGTCAACATCCGCCAGCCCGCGATGTGCATCTTCCTGGACCTGTCGGACCACCTGCACGAGCCGCGCGCCGTGCGGGCCCTGCGGGACCTCGTCGAGCACTTCCGCGCGGGGGGCGAGAACATGGAGCTGCGCGACCGAGCGTGGCTCGTGATGATCGACTACAAGAGCGAGGTGCCCGGTGTGGTGGACACACTGTCGCGGCGGCTCGATATCCCGCCCCCAGACGACGAGGAAGTGGAACAGATCGTGCGGCAGGTGGTGCAGCGTGTGAGCGCACGCCGGCCGCTCGCGGTGCGTGTGCCCAAACGCACCTTCGAGGCGATGGTGCAGGGCTTGCGGGGGCTCTCACGCAGGCAGGTGCAGCAGGTCGTGTCCGAGGTTGTTTCCGCCGACGGTGAGTTCAACGAGCACGACCTGCCGGGTATCATCGAGGGCAAGCGCCGCCTCATCCGCGCGGCCGGTGTGCTCGACTTTGTCGAGCGGCCCGCCTCGATGGAGGACGTCGGCGGCATGAGCGCACTGAAGGAGTGGCTGCGCGTGCGACAGGTGGGCATGGACGGGGAGGGCTCCTCGGCCGGGCTCGAGCCACCCCGCGGCATCCTGCTGCTGGGCGTGCAAGGCGCGGGCAAGAGCCTCGCGGCAAAGGCCATCGCGACGGCCTGGCAGCGGCCCCTCATGCGGCTCGACCCCGGCATGCTCTACGACCGCTACGTTGGCGAGAGCGAGCGTCGCTTGCGCGACGCACTCCGCCAGGCCGAGGCCATGGCGCCCGTTGTCCTCTGGATCGACGAGATCGAGAAAGGCTTCGCGTCAGCGGCGAGCCAGAGCACCGACGGCGGCCTCAGCCAGCGCATGTTCGGCACGTTCCTCTCGTGGATGCAGGAGCGGCAGGCCCCGGTCTTCATCGTCGCCACGGCGAACAACATCGAAGCGCTCCCGCCCGAGCTGCTCCGCAAGGGCCGCTTCGACGAGATCTTCTTTGTGGACCTGCCGGGCGCGGCCGCGCGCCGGCAGATCTTCTCCGTCCACCTCCGGAAACGCAGGCAGGACGCCGCCCAGTTTGATCTTGCCCGCCTCGTCCAGGAGAGCGAGGGGTACAGCGGCGGTGAGATCGAGCAGGCGATCCTGAGCGGCATGTACACCGCGTTCGCGGCGAAGCGGGGGCTGACGACCGATGATATTTCCTCGGCCATGACCGGTTCACCCCCGCTCAGCATCACCATGCGGGAGCGGATCGGTGCGCTGCGGGCCTGGGCATCCGGTCGTTGTGTGCCCGCCGACTGAACCAGCCCCACACATCCCGGCGTAGAACCACCGGGCGCGGGGTGAAATGGCTGCTCAGCGGCCCTTCCGCCCTGTCCCGTCCGTACTATGGATCGAAGGAGATTCCAGCAATGCTCGACCAGATGAAAATGCTCGGGGCCCTTAGCGGGATCCTGAAGAACCGTGACAAGCTCGCCGGCGCCGGGGACCGGATCAAGGCCAAGCTGTCCGCGGTCAAGGTCACGGGTGAGTCCACCGGCGGGGGCGTGAAGGCCATCGTCAGCGGCGCGCTGGTCGTCCAGAAGATCGAGCTGTCTCCACAGGTCGTTCAACAGATCAACGCGGGCGGCGTCACGCGCGACGGTGCCACGCAGCTCATCTGCGAGGCTATCAACGATGCCATCGCCGCGGCCCAGGTCGAGATCAAGAAGGCCGTGGACGAGGAAGCGAAAGTCCTGGGCTTGGAAGGCGGCATGCCGGACATGGCCGGGCTCGGGAACCTGCTGGGGTAAGCGCCGACGCGTGAGGGGTCGCAGGGTGACTGTGCACCGTTCGTTACCACCACTTCACTTCACGATCCACCACCCTAAGCATGCGCCGCGTTACCGACATCCCGTTCGTCGAGGTCTTTCCTCTCGCGCCCGGGCCGCTGACGGTCACGATCTCGCGCTCCGCGCCGTCCACCAACTCGGGAGCGGTGGACTCCGCGTGGTCCCGGCTGGTCGCGGCCAACCCGCGGTACTTTGACGGCCCGCTGCTCAGCGTCGTGAGCCTCGGCCCGGCGTCCGCCGAGCACCCCAGCAACGAGATCATCGTGCGTCGAGACCGTTTCAGCCGGCTGGCCGTGCAGCCGGGCGTCATGACGGGCGTGCGCATCCTCTCCGTCACAGCGGTCCTCGTCGCGCGCGACGCTGCCGGCACCCAGCACGTCCTGCTCGGCAGACGCGGCAAGGGCACGCGTATCTATGACAGCATGTGGGAACTGGGCCCTTCCGGCGGCCTGCAGGACCCACCCGCGGCGGTCCACACGCTCGACGAGGGCGCGGTCTTCAGCCACCTCGCCGACGAGATCAGCGAAGAGGTCGGCCTGCACGTGGAGCACGGGACCCCGGTGTGCATCGCCCGCGACCACTTCGCGATGAGCGACGACATCGTGTTCGTGTGCGACCTTGGTTTGCTCGAAGACGTGCGCGCAAAGGCCGGGCCCGCGAACTGGGAGTACAGCGAAACAACCTGGGTGGCGGCCGGTGATATCGCCGCGTTCGAGCGAATCCACGAGCGCGAGATCATCGCTCCGACGCGGGCGATCTTCCGTGCGTTGGGCTGGACGTGAACAGGAAAGAACCCCGGAGCGTGTGCACGCCGACCGGGGCCCGAGGGGGTTAGACAGCGAAACTCAACCTCAGGAACACGCGCCGCCCGCGAAGACCGTGATGAGCGTGGTGATGTCCTGCGTATCCGGGAACAGACCATCGTTGTTGAAGTCGATGTCACCACAGACGCCGGTGGGGCAGGGCGCACCGCCGAACACCGCGATGAAGTCGGTGATGTCCTGCGTGTCCGGGAACAGCCCGTCCTGGTTGAAGTCGATGGTGTCGCAGGCAGGCGTGGGGGGCTGCGCGGTGTTGAGCAGTACGGTCACGGTGTTCGCGTCGCGGTTCGCAACCACAAGATCAGGCATCACACCCGCGTTGACACTCCCGGCATCGAGCGCCGTCGGGCCAGCGCCGGTCCCTAGCAGCACCGCGCCGCCCAGGGCGCCGGTGCCGAGGTTGAGCAGCACCGAGATGTTCCCGCTGTCGGAGTTCGCGACCACCACGTCCATGTCGGCATCAAGGTCCACATCGACCGCCATCACGGGCCCGGAGTTCTGGCCCAGCGTGGGGAACCGCACGCCGCCCGCGAACACACCGCCCGTGTTGGCGAACACACTGACAAACCCCGCGCCGTTGTCATCGCTGGTTGCCAGGACTTCAGGCAGTGCCGAGCCCGCAATGTGCGCGATCGCAACACCACCCGGGCGGTCGTTGTTGGGCACGGCGAGCGTTGCGCCGGGCGCGAACACGCCCGCGCTATTGCTAAAAAGGCGCACCACCCGGTCCCCGTGCGAAGCGACCGCCATGTCGCCGTCGCCATCGCCGTCCGTGTCTCCGAACGCGAGCGCCCAAGGGTCCGTCCCGGCGTTCTGCGATGCGACCGTGAAACCTGCACCGGTATTGGTGAGCACGGAGACTGTGCCGCTGTCGCGGTTGACGACCGCAAGGTCAGTATCACCGTCACCGTCGATGTTCGCCGCGCGGATGCCGCGCGGGTTGGTGCCCACCGTGGCGGTCGGGCCGAGTGCGAACACCCCAGCCGTGTTCGTGAGCACCTGCACCTGCGCGAGGTTCTGGTAGCACACCGCGATATCCATGTCGGTATCGCCGTCCGCGTCAATCGCCACAATGTCGCCCGCGCCCGCCCCGTTCGGCAGCACGCGGGTGGTGGGGGCGGCGAATGTGCCGTCGGCATTGCCGGCGAACATGAGCACACGATCGGGCGTGTCCACGGTCACGGCGATGTCTGCACGGCCGTCACCCGTGAAGTCCGCGATTGCCACACCGCTCGGGCGCTGTGCGGCGAGGATCGGCGCCGCGGGCACAAAGCTCACAACGTCCGCGAAGGCCATAGACGCGGCGCTGCATGTCCATGCGACAACCACCATGCGATTCTTCATGTCCTGTTCCTTGATCTAAGTGTTCCGAGGAGGTGGGCCGCGCCCGACGACAGGGCCGCGTGACTCGCCGCTCGCGCAGCTCCATGCGGCGGGTGCGATCATGAGGTGTCAGGAAAAACCCACGAGCGACCCGCGATGCTCCGCGGCCATGCCCGGCATGGGCCACCTGCAAGACCACTCAGTGCAAGGGTGCTACGAAATCGTCAGCTTCGGCCTGCTCTTCCCCTGCTTCATCCCCGAGAGCGCAACCTGGCCTTCAAGGTTTGTCACCATCTCCTCCAGGGCCGTGCTCAGCCGCTTGCCCGCTGCGTCGGTACCCGTGAAGTTGCTGGTCGGGTCGCCCTTGTCGCTGTTCACGCGCAGGCTCATGGTGATCGGGATATCGCCCAGGAACGGCACACCCAGGCGTTGGGCCATCTGCTGCGCGCCGCCGCGCCCGAAGATGTCGTACACCTTCCCGTCGTCGCCCACGAAGCACGACATGTTCTCGACGACGCCGAGGATGGGCACGTTCAGCTGGCTGAACATCCGGGCCGCCCGCACCGCGTCGTCCTGGGCCACCTTCTGGGGCGTGCACACCACCACCGCGCCCGTGAGCGACAGTGTCTGCGCCATCGTGAGGGCCACATCGCCCGTGCCCGGCGGCAGGTCGATGATGAGGTAGTCCAGCTCACCCCACTCGGTCTGCTCCGCGAGCTGCTTGAACGCGCCGTGCGCCATCGGCCCGCGCCAGATCAGCGCCTTGTCCGGGTCCACCAGCTTGCCGATCGTCATGCACTTCACGCTGTGCGTGTAGAATGGCTGCAGCATGCCGCGCTGCACCACCGCGTCCAGCGAGGCCAGCCCCAGCATCGTCGGCATCGATGGGCCGTAGATGTCCGCGTCGAGCAGCCCCACTGCGAAGCCGCGCCGCGCAAGCCCCACCGCCACGTTGAGCGCCACGGTGCTCTTGCCCACGCCGCCCTTGCCGGCGCCCACCGCGACGATGTGCCGCACATTGGCCAGCGGCTTGGGCTGTGGTGCAAGTCCCGGTATCGGCGTGTGCCCCGCTGCCTGCGACGGCTGCTGCGCCGCCGGCTGCTCCTGCGCCGGCCCGCGAGCGTCCGCCTTCATGCCCCCAAACCGCACCGTCTTCACCACCGTGCCCGCGTGGTCCACAAACTCGACGATGAACGAGTCGAGCGCGATGCCCTCCGCAGCGCCGAGCCGCGCGACCGCCTCCCTCGCGCCCGACGCCGCCTTGTTCATGTCCGCGTCCGTCGCGCCCGGCAACTGCGCCTTGATGCTCGCGTACGTCTCGCACACGCTCACCCACAGCAGCGCCTCCCCGGGAAGGATGGAGGACAGGGCGGCTCGGATGGTGTCCTTGGTCAGCGGCATGGTGTGGTCGTTCCGGTCGTGCGGGCGGTGCGGTCTGGAGCGGCATGGTAGGGGTTTGGCCCAACTGGTTCGGGCCAACAATCATGCGAGAGACGCAATACCAATGACCGTTCCCCGTTCAGCAAGCACAACGCACGCGGGAGTCTGGGTGAGTCGTGCGTGCGGCAATCTCTGGAGTGGCACATGGACAGCAATCGAATCGTGTGGGTACTGGTGGGAGTTTCCGGGCTCGCGATGTCTCTGAGCTCGGCCGCCCGCGCGGACGACGATCAGGACGCGCTCAGCGGCCCCAAGGTCCGCGATACCAGCGTGCAGGGCGAACGCCGCACGCTGACAGGAAAGGGCGATCCCAAGCTCGAGCGCGCTGGGCGCCTTCAGCCGCGTATGTTCGAGCGAGCCCTCGGCGTGCTCCGCGCGGACGATGCCCCGGCGGACCTCAAGCTCAGCGCCGAGCAGGACGAGAAGATCCGCGGTATCCGCGAAGACTTCCACGCGCAGATGAAGTCCTACATCGAGGAGCACAAGGCCGAGATCCACGATCTCCGCGCCTCGCTCCCGCCCCGCGAACGCGGCCGCGTCGATGAGTTCATGCGCGTGGGCCAGGGCCCCGGCGGCCCGGGTGGGCCCGAGGGCGACCGTCCGCCGCGCGGCCGCGGCGAACAGGGCAAGGGTGAAGGCAAAGGCAAGTCCAAGGGCAATGAGAAGGGCAAGGACCGTCCCGACATGCCGCCCCCGCGCCGTGACGAGATGATGGACGAGGACGCGCCCATGGTGGACGAAGCGCAGGCCGAGTCCGCGAGGACGCGCCTCAAGGAACTCCTGGATGGTGCCCCCAAGCCGGCAGACGCACACGCACGCGTCATGGCCATCCTCAGCGACGCACAACGCACCGCCGTGAACGCCGAGGTGGAGCGCATCCAGAAGGAAGCGGCCGAGCGTGCCCGCACCAAGCCCGGCGACGAGGCTGGCAAGGGCGAGCGGCCCCGCGAGGAGTTCCTCAAGAACCTCACGCCCGAAGAGCGCGAAAAGCTCAAGAGCATGTCGCCCGAAGAGCGCCGCGAGTTTGTGAAGCAGAAGGCCAAAGACCGCGGCAAGTAAGAGCACGCCCGCCACACGCAAACGCACACAGGCCCGCCCATCGGCGGGCCCTTTTTTCGGGGACAGTTTTGCGCGGTTCCACGCGCAGCAAATGCCCCGTTCGCAGGATGTTTGCGCCCTGAATCCCCCACCAAGGGCAAAGTCAATGAAGTTTACCAAGTTTTGTGAAAATCGAATGCAAACTTGGGGGTTTAGGCAACCCTACGCCCGATAGCCAGTAGACTTACTTTGATCTCTCTCTCCTCCAGCGGGGCACTGTCATTGATGGTGCCCTGCTTTGTTTTTGAGCCCGTTTTTCCGCTGGGCAACCGCCCACCAACCCCCAACCATCGACCATGCCACGGACGGTGCTGGTCACAGGCGCGGCGGGGTTCATCGGTTCGCACGTGAGCGCTGCGCTCCTGGCGCGGGGCGACCGCGTCGTCGGCCTCGACAACTTCGACCCGTTCTATCCCCGCCCGGACAAGCAGCGCAACCTCGCCGAGGTTGAGCGGGCTGGCAACGCGTTCACCTTTGTGGAGGGTGACCTCACGGACGACGCCCTCCTGGCCCGGGTGTTCGGGGAGTACCCCATCACCGGGGTGATCCACCTGGCGGGCAAGGCCGGCGTCCGCCCCAGCCTCGCGGACCCCGCGGGCTACATGCACACCAACGTCACCGGCACCGCGCGCGTCCTTACTGCGGCGCACCGCGCCGGCTGCGACCGCGTCACCATCGCCTCCAGCAGCTCGGTGTATGGCAACGCCGAGCACTCACCCTTCTCCGAAGACCAGGACGTCAGCCGCCCCATCAGCCCGTACGCCGCCAGCAAGCGCGCGTGCGAGCTGCTCGCCCACGCCCACCACAGCGCAACGCGCCAGCCCGTCACGCTCCTGCGGTTCTTCACCGTGTTCGGCCCCCGCCAGCGGCCGGACCTTGCCATCATGTCGTTCATGCGGGCGATCAGCGAAGGGCGCCCCATCCGCATGTTCGGCGACGGCAGCACCGCCCGTGATTACACCTACGTGGACGACATCGTGGCCGGCGTGCTCGCCGCGTTCGACCGCACGCCCGACTTTGGCTACCGCATCTGGAACCTCGGCAACAACCGACCGATCACGCTCGCGCGCATGATCAGCGCCATCGAAGAGACGGTGGGCCGCAAGGCGATCGTGCAGCGCGAAGGGCAGCAGACCGGGGACGTGGACCTGACCTGCGCGGACATCACGCGGAGCGGCAAAGAGCTTGCTTACCAGCCGCGCGTGCCCTTTGAAGAGGGCCTCCGCCGCCAGTGGGCATGGCTCCGCCCACAGGCTTAGTCCCCGCCCGCGTCGGTGATCGGCTGGTCCCGCAGGCGCTCGCCCGCGCCCTTGGGGTGCTGCACGCGGTATTGGGCGCTCCGCCGGATCAGCTCACGCCAGTTCGTGCTCATGCGACGGGGCGGTGCCGCGTCAGAGCCTCCGCCGGAACTGCCCGCGGTCTGCTGCGGCGGGGTGCCGCCAGTGTCGCCCTGCGGGAGCGTGCCCGAGCCCGTCCCCTGCTGCACGCGGATGATGTTGCGGCGCAACGCGCTCACGCCGTTGTTGGACCGCAGAGCGCCGGGGCGCGTGCGCCGGAACGGATCGCTCCCCGCGTCCGATCCGCCCGAACCGCCGCCGGCATCACCGCCCGAGCCGGGGCCCGGCCCCGCCGCCTGATCGGCGACCTGCCCGGGCCGTCTGCCCGCGCGGATGTCCTCCATCCATGCGTCGTTGGCCCGCAGGCTCTGCGGCACCGAAGACTCCCAGCTCTGGGCCGCGGTGACGCCCTGCGGCGTGAAGTAGTCGATCATGAAGCACGGCCTGTAGCCCAGGGACGCGACATACTCCATGTCCGCGCGCACCTGCTCGCCCGTGGGCGCGCCAAAGAAGCGCGTGTGCTCCGAGTACCGGTACGCGCCCCAGGTCTCGTGCCCCGGTAGCAGGAAGTCCGCGAGGTAGTTGGGCGTCGTGATGTTGTACAGGTCGCTGCGGGACGCCGGCCGGCTCGTGACGGCGTTCCAGCCCGAGATGAACGTCGGCACCTCGACGTGCATGATGTCGCACATCGAGGGCTCGGTGACAAACCGCATCTCCGGGTGCCGGGCCTGCATGTCACGCAGCCACTGGCGTGACTGCCAGATGGGCGTCACGTGGTGGCCGAACGTGTCAAGACCGATCTCCGTCGCGCCGGCCTGCGCCGCAGCATCAAGCTCCGCAAAGCCGATCGCGCGGTGCCGGTTGTTCTCAGGATCAAAGGCCGTGTACTCGTTCGTGTCCCAGTGCTCCGCAAGGCCCAGCGAGCGCCCCCACCACATGCCCAGCGTCTGGCCCCGCGCCGGGATCGACGGGAACCCCGTCGGCGCGAACGCCGTCTGCTGCTGTGGCGAGACGTTCCATTGAGTTGCAAATTGATACGGCCAGTTCAGTTCGCGATTGGTGTCATACAGACCGGTTGGTGCCCAAAGCATGATGGTGGGCCAGTTGATGTACGAATCAAGCTCCCGCAGCACGCCGCCGAAGCCGTTGAGGTCGGGACGGTGGTTCGCGCGGTAGCCCTGCGGGTTGATGGTGCTGATCGCGCCCGGGTCCGCGAGGGCGTACCCGAGCACCGGCGTCGTCCGGCGCTGGTACTTCACGGGCCCGTAGGTCTCGCGGAAGAAGTCGCGGTACGGCACCAGCGTCGTCTGCCACTCGCCCGCGCTCTTCGTGAACCGCATGCTGATCGTGTAGACCCGCTCCTCACCCGGCGCCAGCTCCGCCTCGTACTGGATGCGCGAGTGCGGCGCCTCCTGGTTGATGTTGCCAAGACCGAACGAAACAAGCCAGCCCCGCCCGGCCTCGCCGTCCGCCAGCCAGTTGCCGGGGCTGCTGATCTCGATCCGCACATCGTGCCGGTAGTCCATCACCGGGTACTGCATCGACAGGCCCACGGCGATGTCGTCGTTCCGCAGCACCGCCACCGGCGAGTACAGGTCGTCCGGGTACATCGCCGCCCAGCCGATGTGGCTCGTCGTATGCGCGGGCGTCGGCGTGCTGGTGTGGCGGAAGTTGAAGTACTCGATGTCCGCCCCGAGGTTCAGGATGCCCACGTAGATGCGCCCCAGCCGCTTGGCGCTGCCCGTGGTGTTGCGGAACGTGAACCGCAGGTCCGTGCCGTCCTGCGCGGGCATCGGCACCACGTCCGTCGTCACGCCCGCGGGGAACCCCGCGAACATGCTCAGTGTCTCGCGCCCGACGAGCGCACGCCCATTGCTGGTGTCCCGCACCTCAAGCTGAGAGCCCACGATGCGCGTGTCCACCCAGCCGCCCGGGGCAACTTCCGCGTGCGCAATGGCGGCAGCGCTCAGGATCGTGCCGGAGGCAAGGACGGTGCGACGGAGGACATTCATCGGTTTCTCCCCTGCCGCAGCGTGGGACGTGCGGCATGCTCCCATCATCGGCGCGCCGCATATCTCTACGCCGCGAGGTCGGGCGGGGTTGGGGCCCGGCAGTGAGTTCTCGGCACCCCCCAGAGTGCGCCGACCACCGGCCCCGGCGCGGGCGGCGCAGGCCGCACAGCTTCTCAGCCCCGGGCCGGCGTGTCGTACGCGCCATTCTCGGATGACTCGATCGGGGAGTGGTCGCCCTCGCCCGCGTATTCCGCCGCCAGCCGCGGGTCCTGCAAGGGGTCATCGTCAATCTCAGCACCACGCCGGCGCACCAGCGCCGAACCATCCTCCGCGCGGATCTGCACCCCGCACGCGGCGAGCACCTTCGCCAGCAGCCACATCGCGATGATCGCCGACGAGACCGCCAGCATCGTGCGGAAGAAGAACAGGCCAAGCTCGCCGCGCGGGATCGCCACGATCTCACCCAGCGCCACGCCCGCCGGGATCACCGAGAACGGGTTGTCCGGCAGCGACGACACGCGGTCGTCCAGCAGACGCACCAGCACCGCCAGCCCGATCGTGTACAAGGGGAGCGCAAGGAACGGGTTGTCGTTCCAGATGTGGCCGATCAGCCCCGGGCCGACGTTGTAGCCCGGGCTCTTCCGCGTGATGCCCACCTCCGGAACCATGGTGAGCCCGAGCGCCGACGGCTTCGGGGTCACGAAGTACTGATCCCAGATCGTCCGGGGCATCGGCATCGTGATCGTGTAGACCGCCGAGTGCAGCGTGTCGTACGGCGCGTTCTCCGGGCGGTTCTCGATCAGCCACATGCTGTTGGGCGCCGCCTGCTGCCCCGAGAAGATGTCCACAATACCCACGCCGATCTTCGCGCTGAAGAGCCTGTTGATGATGTCCGTGACGCCCAGCTCCGTCTGCTTCTCGGTGCGCGACGCCGTCAGCGCCGCCACCACCACAAGCGCCGCGGCGCTCAACCCCACCAGCGGGATAAACGCCCTCCGCCAGTCGATGAACTTCAGCCCGCCGTGGAACGCACCCCACACGCACGCGAGCATCACGCTCGTCGCGTCACGACGCCCGAACTGCTGGTACACCGCGATCGCGAACGCCGCGAGCACGATCACGCCCACCGCCGTGATGTACGCCGGGTTCTTCATGTGCCGCGACCACGCCCAGCACACCGTCGCGCACGCCGCCGACGCCAGCGCCGGCGCGATCATCACGCACAGGATGTTGAAGATCGGGATGTACACCAGCACAAACCGGAACACGCACGCCAGCAGCAGCAGCACGAACGCCAGCAGCACCAGCGTCGGCGAGTTGGGGCTCGGGAACGACGTTGCGAGCCTCCGGTCCAGCCCGAACCGGAACCACCCCTTGGAGTACACCACCACGAACCCCGTCAGGAACACCACCAGCAGCCCGACATACACGAGGCCGCTGCTCCCCGGGTTCGCCGGCGGAATCTCCCCGTAGTTCCCCAGGAAGAACGAGACCGCCGCGCTGGTGGTCTGGAAGATCAGCAGCCCGCCGAAGAAGAAGTTCCGTACCGTCAGGATCGGCCTGCCCTTGAGCAGGTCGGCCACCACCACCCCGGCGATGACCAGGGCGATGATGATGCAGAAAAAACCGAGCAGCAGTTCCATTGTGGATAACGAAGTACGCTGAACAACCCCCGCCCCGGGCCCGCACGATACGGAGGTCCGGCCCGACCGGTTCAGGCAACGCCACCCGGCCCAGCCCTCTATTCTCGGCACTTAAGTGTCCGGTCTCTCGACAATACCGCCCGTCCGCGGCCGTTTGACCCACGGAAACCGCTTGCGGAGCCTCGAATTCTGCGGTAGCCTTGCGGCCGGTGCATCGGCCAAACCGATGATGGTTATCTTCATTGCCTTGACTGGTGCACATCCGTTTTGATAGGTGTGTGATAGGGTTCATGGGGAGCATCGCAGAGTGTGCGGAATCGCTGTCATTGTGCACGCCGATGCCCACGCCGTCCGACACGGCATCGCCGCCATGAACGACGCCCAGTCGCACCGCGGCCCGGACGATCAGGGTGCCACGTTTGTTGACTTGGGTGAGGGCGGCGTGCTGGGCCTCGGTCACCGCCGGCTCTCCATCCTGGACCTGTCCCCCTTGGGCCACCAGCCAATGGTGCACCCACAAACAGGGGACACGCTGGTCTTCAACGGCGAAATCTACAACTTCCAAGAGATCCGCAGCCGCCTCCAGGGCCACGGCGTCGTCTTCCGCGGCCATTCCGACACCGAGGTCCTGCTCCACGCCCTGGTGGAGTGGGGCACCGACGCCATCGCCGGCCTCGCCGGGATGTTCGCGTTCGCGTTTTTCCACAAGCGCACCCGCCGCCTGCTTCTCGCCAGGGGCCCCCTGGGCATCAAGCCGCTCTACGTCTCGCACAGCGCGGACCGCCTCGTGGTCGCGAGCGAAGTCCGGGGCGTGCTTGCCAGCGGGCTGGTGGACCGTCGCGTCGACCGCCGCGGCGTCGCCGGCCTGCTCGCCTACGGCGCCGTGCAGGAGCCGTTCACGTTCTTCGAGAACATCGCGAGCTTTCCCGCCGGTTCGTACCAGTGGTTCGACCTTGCCGCGAACGGTGCTGCGAAGGCGGGCGCCCCCATGCGCCACTGGACCTACCCGGGCGTGGACGACTCGATCACCGAAGTGCAGGCGAAGGAGCGCGTGGACTTTGAGCTCACGCGCTCCGTGCGAGAGCACCTCATCGCCGACGTGCCCGTGGGTGTGTTCCTCTCCAGCGGCGTCGACAGCACCGTCATGGCCGGCCTCGCCCGTCAGGTGAGCCCGCACGTCCGCACGTTCACCCTCGGGTTCCTGGATCAGCCCGACCTCTCCGAGAGCGACATGGCCCGCACCAGCGCGCGGGAGCTCTGCGTTGAGCACCACGACATCCAGGTCACCAGCACCAACGCCCTCGCCCTCACCCAGCGATGGCTCGACACCCTCGACCAGCCCAGCGTCGACGGCCTCAACACCTACATCATCTCCAAGGCCGTGCGGGACGCCGGCATCATCGTCGCCATCTCCGGCCTGGGCGGCGACGAACTCTTCGGCGGCTACCCATCCTTCGGCGAACTCCCCCGCATCCACCGGTTCCTGCAGCGCGTCCAGTGGATGAGCCCGGCCGCCCGCGGCCAGGTCATGCACACTCTGGGCGTCGGCAAGCCCGCGAGTGTCCGCATCAAGATGCGCGAGATGGGCCTCGCCGGCCCCGACCTCCTCCGCCTGTACCTGCTCCGCCGCCGCACCAAGCCCAACGAGCGCCTGCAGCGCCTGGGGCTGGGCTGGGAGGCCCTCGGCCTCGACGAGTCCTATCAGGCGCCGCGCGTCGTCGACCGTGTGCGTGCATCCGACGCCGACGCCACCGCCGCCATTTCACGCTACGAGTCCGAGTTCTACATGAAGAGCATGCTCCTCCGCGATACCGACGCGACGAGCATGGCCCACTCCCTCGAAATCCGCGTCCCCTTCCTCGACCGGCGTGTCATCGACCTCGCCTACGCCATCCCCGGCCGCGTCCGCCTGCCCGGCCCCCGCGCCGACAAGCACGTCCTCCGCACCGCGTTCTCGCGGTACCTCCGCCCGGAGCTCCTGGGCCAGGAGAAACGCGGCTTCACGCTCCCCATCCGCCGCTGGATGACCACCAGCCTCCGCGACCTCTGCGAGGAGTCCATCCGCGCGTTCCGCAGCTCGGGCGTCGTCGAGCAGGACGAGGTGGGCCGCACCTGGGACCAGTTCCTCAGGAACCCCGAGGAACGCGTCTGGAGCGCCGCCTTCCTCATGTGCGTCGTGGGCCACTACATCGCCCGCGCGCAGCAGACGCCCGTGCGTGCGCAGCCCGCACCCGTGCCGACGCTGTAGCCCATTCAGCGCCGCCCGCGGCTCAGCACGGCCCGCCGGAAAAGGCGATCAGGAAGTCATCGATATCCGCCGTGTCCGGGAAGAGCCCATCGCCGTTGAAGTCAATGCTGTCGCACGCAGCCGTCGGGCAGGGCGACCCGCTGAACACCGCGAGGAAGTCGTCGATGTCCATGGTGTCCGGGAACAGACCGTCGTTGTTGAAGTCCAGGTCGCACGACGGCACATACACCCCCGCCATTCCGAACTGCGCCCCGAACGTGCCGATCGTGGAGCCCCGCAGTGTCGCCGCGCCCGTCGTCGGGTCCAACTGGTACAGGTTGTCGTTCGTCGCGTTGATCGCGTAGAGCGCTCCCGCCCCCGTCACCGCCAGCCCGTTGCAGTCGTTGATCCCCGCGCCCAGCACGCCCACCAGCGCCATCGCGCCCGTGGACTGCGTAATGCGGATCAGCCGCGTGCCCGCCGCCGCGTTGTCGTCCAGCCCCCACAGCACGCCCTGCACAGGGTCATACTCGAGCGCTCCCAGCGTGTAGCCCAGGGGTGACGACGCCGTCGTCGCCGCCAGTGTCCCCGTATTGATCCGCCACAACTGGCCGTTGGAGGACGTGCTGGCGTACAGCACGCCCGCGCCCGAGTCGTACGCGAGGCCCGTGATCGTCAGCGTCGTGCCCGTCACCGTGCCCAGCGAGGTGATGCTCGCGTTCGCCTCGTCCACGGTGTACAGCACGCGGTTGGTGTCGATCGCATAGAACAGCCCCGTCGCGGGGTTGTACGTCAGCCCCTGCACGCGGGCCCCCAGAGCCGTGAGCGCATCGAACGCGCCCGTGGTCATGTTCAGCCTGCCGAAGTTGTTCGCCGCGTCACCCATCACGCGGATGTCGCTCGCGCCCACCACCGACCGCCCCGACCGGCAGATGCCCAGCGGGTTGTTCAGCCCGGCCTGCAGCGGCGCGTACTGGATCGCCGTGCCCTGGTTGGACGTCCCCGCCGTGGCAGAGCACCCCGCGTGCGTGTGGATGCCGATCGCCTGCCCCAGCTGGTCGTGGAAAATGGGCGAGCCCGAGTTGCCGCCCGTCGTGTCCGTCGTGTACCGCACCGTGGTGCCGGTCAGCAACGCGTACGGCCCGCTGTGGATCTTCTGCACCTGGTTCCACGTCGGTGAAATCGGCGACGTCGTCGTGCCGTACCCCGTGATCGTGATCGTCGAGCCCGCCGTCACCGCCGGCGCGGCCGGCGCAAGGTTGTAGAACGCGTTCTGCGCCTGGTACGCCGTCAGGCCGGTGTTGGAGTTCACGTTGCACGCGAAGTACCGCCAGTCCGCGCCGATGCCCCCGCCCACACCCTGGTTGCTCGGCAGGTCCGCCGGGTACTGGTGCTGCGGCGCGGGCGCCACCGTCGCGCCCGTCGCCGTCGAGAGCGGAACGTTGAACTGCACCACCGACGTCGCCGAGACCGTGCAGTGCCCGGCCGTCAGGAACGTCTTGTTGAAGTCGTTGAACAGCCACGCCGTGCAGCCCACCGTCATCAGCCGCCCCTGCCGCGGGTCGTTCGAGAGCACGCGGTCGTCCGTGCTGCCGCAGATGGACCGGTCGGTCATGATGTTCGGCAGCCCCACCGTCGCGCCCGCAACGACCAGCCGCGAGGCGCCCGTGCCCCCGTGCGCCAGCACCTCCACCAGCACCGCGTCGCCATTGAAGTACGCCGACGTGTGCGACCAGAAGCCCAGGTGCTCACCGTTCAGCACCTGCACGCCGCCGTCGCGCAGGCTCGTGATGCGCAGCCGCGCGCCCTCCGCCGCCGGGTCGCCCGCGAGCTGCGTCCCCGCAAGGTTCAGCCTCACCCACTCCGCGCCCGGCAGCACCACCGTGGTCGCGAACACCACGACCTCATCCTCCAGGGCACCGGCATTCGCCACGAACCCCGAGTCCACCGCCAGCGGCAGGTCCGCCGTGGGAATCACCGGGAGGATCGGGTCGTCCGCGAACGCCGGCGCTGCGCCCGCAAGGAGCGCAAGGGCCAGCGCAAGGGTGGGGGCCGGGCAGAGATCAAGACGCGTGGCGCGAGCCGTGGGCATGGATCACCTCATTCGCAAGGGGACAAAGAAAAGCCCCCCGACAAGGCCAGGGGGCTCTCATCAATTACAGATTACCCGAACCGCCGCCGTTTGCAAGGGCGATCAGCAGGGTCCGATTACCGCAGGCACGTCCCGCCGGAGAACACGCTCAGCAGCGAGCTGATGTCCGTGGTGTCGGGCCACAGGCCGTCGTTGTTGAAGTCGATGTCGCACGCCGCGGGGGCGGGCAGGCAGGGGGCGCCGGAGAAGACACCCAGGAAGTAGTCGATGTCGGCCGTGTCGGGCATCGCTCCGTCGCCGTTCACATCCACGCTGTCGCACTGCACGCCGCCGGGCACGCCGACGTTCAGCGAGAGCGTCTGGCCGGTGGTGGACTTGTACAGGCCCATCGTCGCAGCCGCCGTGCCCGCCGCCGGAGCGGTGTCCGCGTCGAACCAGAAGTTGAACATCGTGCCCCAGCGCAGGGCGTTGCCCGTGTCGCTGGTCGCGTTGAACGGCGTGGCGCACGCGAAGGAGACGTCGCCGCTGTTGCGGGCCATCGTCCACGCCGTGTTGTTGTACACCTCGCCGGAGTGGTTCGCCGGTGCGTTGAACCCAAGGTTGGTCACGTTCACGCCCTGGGGCACGGGGATCGTGAACGAACCGCCTGACAGGTCGCTGCTCAGGTTGTAGATCGCGTACTCGTACCGCCACGTGCCGTTGCCGTTGTCCTTGGCCTTGTGCGCGAACCAGTACCGCCCCTCGCCCGCGACGTCGGCCGTGCCGACGGTCACGGTGTTGTCCGGCACGCCCACGCCCAGACCGTGGTCGCGCCAGGCCTGGATGGCAGGGATGCCGCGGGCGATGCTGCCCGTGGGCGTCAGCGTCGCGCCGTTGCTCACCACGTTCACGCGCTTGTACGACGCGTTGTTGTTGTGGTTGCCCGCCTGCGCGTCACGCGTGGACACATAGATGCCCTCCGCGAAGTACAGCGCGCCCACGTTGCTCGCCGCGGCCAGGTCCGTCTGGTTCACCTGCAAACGCTTGAAGATCGCGTCGCCGCTGCCCGTGTTCCGCGCCTGGAAGACGCCCGACCACGCGTTGATCTTGGACCGTGCGCCCAGCCCGCTCTGCCCGCCGTTGTACCCGGCCGAGTACACGTCCTTGCAGCCCGAGCCCAGCTGGCTGCCGCCCGTGCCGTTGCACGCCACGCTCTGCCCGCCCACCGTCACGCACCCGCCGCCCGCCGCCGCGCAGCACGCGTGCTTCGCGAACGACTGGCCGATCTGCATGATCCGACCGTCCCTGATCCGGAACAGGTTCATCGCGAGGCCCGGCGAACCGTTCGTCCCGGTGAAGTTCCACTCGGCGTTCTGGTTGCCGATATTGCACGTGTCGCTCGAGTACGCGTACGCGTACTTGCCGTTGACCGGCCCGTACGTCTGGATCCCCGTGATCTCCGAATAGATGATGTCCGCGCCGGTGCTCAGCTGAGCAAAGGCCTGGGACGCGGCGACAAGAACGGCTGCGGCGGCAAGGACGCGCTTCATGAACAATCTCCCGATGGCG
This sequence comes from Phycisphaerales bacterium, assembly GCA_036261855.1. GTDB lineage: Bacteria > Planctomycetota > Phycisphaerae > Phycisphaerales > UBA1924 > BJHL01. The sequence continues at coordinate 150,467 of DATAKA010000120.1, forward strand.
TGAATGCGAACAGAAACTCCCCGCTGGACAGCCGGGCAGCATACCGCGCGGGGCCGAAAACCACAAGCCGGAAATCCAAGAGCCCCTGAACACCAACACAGGGGAATCGGCCACGAAAAAGCCCCGAGGAAGGCCCTCGGGGCTTGGTCAAAGAATGCGGGGTCCAGAAGGGCGTCAGGCGCACGGGCCGCCGGAGAAAACGCTCAGCAGGGCGTCGATGTCCGTCGTGTCCGGGAAGAGCCCGTCGTTATTGAAGTCGATGTCGTTGCAGTTCCCGGTGCTGCACGGACCACCGGAGAAGACGCTCAGGAAGTCGTCGATGTCCGCCGTGTCGGGCAGGAGGCCGTCGTTGTTGAAGTCGGTCGAGTCGCACACCGGCACCGGGGGTGCCGACGGGGCGCTCACCGCGAGGGAGATGCTTGAGGGGGTTGAGGGCTTGAACAGGCCCAGGGTCGCGTTCTGCGTGCCTGCCGCCGGCGCGGTGCTCGCGTCAAACCAGAAGTTGTACATGCTGCCCCAGCGCAGCGCGTTGGCGTTCGGGAAGGCCGCGTAGGTCTGGGCCGTGGCAAAGGTCACGTCGCCCGCGTTGCGTGCGAACACCCACTGGTCGTTGTTGTAGATCTCGCCGGAGTGGTTGGTGGGGGCGTTGAAACCCCAGTTGCTCACCGTCACGCCCGCCGGCACGGGGATCGAGATCGATCCGCCCGCAACCTCGCTGGACAGGTTGAACACCGCGTACTCGTACCGCCAGGTGCCGTTGCCGTTGTTCCTGGTCTTGCACGCGAACCAGTACCGCCCCTCGCCGGGCACATCCGCCTGCGACACGGTCACGGACGTGTCCGGCACGTTCGCGCCCAGGCCGTGGTCACGCCACGCCTGGATCGCGGGCTTGCCCAGGAACTGCGCGCCCGTGGGCGTCAGCGTCGCGCCGTTGCCCGCGTTCGTCACCAGCCGGTACGAGGCGTTGTTGTTGCGGTTGCCCGACTGCGCATCACGCGTCGAAACGTACACGCCCTCCGCGATCCACTGCGCCCCGGGGAAGCTCACGCTGCTCATGTCCGTCTGGTTCACCTGGCAGCGCTTGAAGATCGCGTCGCCCAGGCCCGTGCTGTACGTGCCGAACACGCCCGTCCACGGGTTCACCGCCGACTTGGGGCCCAGCCGCGACTGCCCGCCGTTGTACGACGACGAGTACGAGTCCAGGCACCCGATGCCCAGCTCCGTGCTGCCCGCCGTCGTCGTGCAGGTCATGGACTGCCCCGCCTCCGTCGCGCACCCCGGACCTTCCGCCGCGCAGCACGAGTGCTTCACGAACGACTGACCAAGCTGCACCAGCCGCCCGTCGTGGATGCGGTAGATGTTCATCGCCAGCCCCGGCGCACCGTTCATCCCCGCGATGTTCCACTCCACCGGCAGGTCGCCGATGTTGCACGTCCACGAGCCTAGCGCGTACGCGTACTTGCCGCTCACCGGCCCGTACGTCGTCACGCCCGTCACGCTCGTGTACACAATGTCGGCGCCGATCGCGGCCATCGAAGCGCCGGTGCACGCGAGCGCAGCCAAACAACCAGCAACGGAACGAATCTGCATGCGAAACTCCTCGGAATGGGGACGGTGAACGCCGGCGTGAGAGTGGGCCGGCGGCGAATAGCATACCACGGGCCCGCGAAACTGCCAGACCCGCCCTCCCTGCCTGCGAAGAAAAAACCCCGCGCCGGGGCGCGGGGTGAAGGGCTGTGAGAACAGGGGAGGTCGTTCCGGTGCCCCCCGGCAAGGGGTCGGGCGGCCGGCCTTACAGGCACGGCCCGCCGGAGAACACGCTCAGCAGCGAGTCGATGTCCAGCGTGTCCGGGAAGAGGCCGTCATTGTTGAAGTCCACGTCGCCGCAGGTGCCGGTCGAGCACGGACCGCCCGAGAACACGCTCAGGAAGTCGTCAATGTCTGCGGTGTCCGGGAAGAGCCCATCGCCGTTGAAGTCGATCGGGTCGCAGTTGGGCCCGCCGCCGGCATTCACCGTGATCACCACCGTGTCCGTGTCCGGAGCGCCGCCGTTGTCCGTCACTGTCAGTGTGATGGTGTGCGTGCCCACCGGGAAGGCGTAGTTCAGCGTGGGGCTGCCGCTGGCCGGCGCCAGGTTCGTCACGCCCTCCTGCCACAGGTACGACACGATGGTCCCGTCCGTGTCCGTGCTGCCCGCGCCGCTCAGCGTCACCTGCTCGGTGCCGGAGTTGTCCGTGTCCGTCACCGTCTGGTCGGTGCCCGCGTTGGCGGTGGGGGGTGAGTTCGGCGGGATGCCGCGCGTGCCCTGCTCACCGTTGCCCGACGCCGACGTGTACCGGTACGAGCCGTTGTTGAACTGCTCCACCCGCAGGTAGTAGTAGTACGTGGTCCCCGGCACCGCCGTGGTGTCGTCGTGCTGGAGGCCCGTCCCCGCGTACACCTGCGTCGCGCCGGCGATGGTGTTCGCCGTGTTGCGGTAGAGCTGGTAGTCCGTCGCGCTGGGGATGATCGGCCAGGTGATGCGCACCTTGTCCGTGAACGTGCCGTCCGTCGCGCTCGGCGTGATGACGTCCGTCCGCGGCGTGATGCTCAGCTTGTACAGCTGCGTGATCGTCATCGTCCCCACGTCGGAGATCTTGATGTAGTTGTTGCCCTGCGGCAGCATCAGCGCCGTGACCGACTCGGTCAGCCCCGCCGCCGACGCGTTGCCCGAGTAGTACTGCGTCGTGCCGTTGGCCGCGTACGCCTCGATCTGGATGTCGCCCGCCGCAAGCGCGTTGGTGTTGGTGCCCGCCGAGCACGAGCCGTTCGCGTTCTGTGGGCCCGCGAGGTAGGTGCTGCCGATCGCCTGCGCCTGCACGTTCACCAGCCGCGGGATGTCCAGCGTCAGGCGGAACCAGTCCTGGTCCGTATCGCCCGCGAGGCTCAGCGAGGCCGCGTTCGTCGGGCTGCTGGTGATGTTGCCCAGCGTGGTCGAGGTTCCATTGGGCAGACTGCCCAGGTCGTACGCCGCGCCCGACGCGTTGTTGGGCTCGTAGATGTCCCCGTAGTGCCACATCGCCCCGCGGATGTCGTCCTGCTGCGGGCCGTCAAACCCCGTCGCCAGCAGCGGCTCCATCAGTTTCGATCCGTTGCCCGGGCACGAGTGCGACAGGCCGATGCCGTGCCCGTGCTCGTGCATCACCGTGTTCCGCAGGAACCGGAAGTCGTTCGAGGAGCTCTGCCAGCCCTCCGAACGGTCGATCACCATGTCGCCGCCCGTCGGGAACGCGTTGTACGCGAGGATGTTGCTCCCCCCGTCGATGTTCTTCATGCTGATGCGCACGTCGCCGCGCAGCCCGGGCGTGCCGCCCGTGCCCCACGCCGCGCCGTCGTCCCAGTCGTTCCCGCCCGTCGTCACGCGGATGTAGTTGATGCCCTGCACCTGCGCCCAGCGGTCAAAGCACTGCTGGATCTTCGCGACCCACACCGCGCGCCCGCCCGACCCGGAGAACAGCGAGTCCATCCGCGCGAACAGGTCGCTGTTCGCCGTGGGCTCGCCCACGCCGCTGGGGATCGAGAGACCATCCGGCACGAACGACCAGTACACCGTCGTCGGGTTGTTCGTCCCGCTGCCCCACCGCGCAGCGCCGATCTGGTACCGCGAGTCAAACCCTTCGATCGCCATCTGCACCGCCATGAGCTGCTCCGGCGTCGGGTTGCTCCCCTCCGCGAAGCACGCCGCGATCGGCCCGTGGTCCTCAGGGTCCGACAGCAGGATCGACAGCGAAGGGTCCGCGATCGCGCGGGCGATGTCCTTCTGGATATCAGTCTGCGAACGCCCGTCCTGGTACACCGCCTCGGCCGATGCGTCGAGCACTGGCAGGAACGGGATCGACTGCGCCTGCGCAACACCACACGCAAGGCCGGTCACGGCGAAAACAGTGCGAACGATCATCATCTTCTTCATCTCCGAACTGGGACGGGGGACGGGGGGACGGGGGGCGGACGAGGACGCACGGCGGAACGGCTGAGCATCGGCGGCGGGCACGCCTGCTGGGCTGAACGCCCATACAGAAACAGGCTTGCGGGACCGGGCTGCACCCGGCATACCAAACTAAATACAAACTTCCCCGAGCAATCACACAGGAGCCACTCCGCACAATGTGCGCGCTCGGTTGCCAATCGTCAAGGCAAAGTGGTGGGAAATGTAGGGTAATGGCCCGCCACTGCCGGACCAGACTCCCCAGGCACCACCCGGTGCGGTGTCCCCGGTGGGCGCACTCGCCGCCGTCCGAAAAGCCCGATCACCCCTCCAGCCGCTCCCGCCACGCCTCCACCGTCGCGTGCTGCGTCAGGTCAAACTTCAGCGGCGTCACCGTGATGCACCCCTGCAGCAAAAGGTCCACGTCGCTGCCAAGCTCCGTCGCGTGGAAGTCCAGCCCGTGCCCCGCCGCCCAGTAGTACACGTCGCCCATCGGGCTCACGCGCCGTTCGTACTTGTCGATCAAGCCGTGCACGTTCATCGGGCACACACGGATCGGCGGCATGGTGGCCGGATCCTTCGCGTTGGGGTCGTGCCGCGCCACGCCCGCAAGTTCCGGTGACTGCACTCCCACGCCCACCGGCGCTTCCTCCGTCGTCGGGATGTTGATGCTCAGGATCTCGTACGGCCGCAGGGCCTTGGCCGCGAGGACCTTCTCCAGCACATGCCGCGCCCGCGCTGCCGCCAGATCAAACCGCGGTCGGCCCCGACCCATCCTGAGTGAAATGGCGACGCTGGGAATCCCCAGGAACGCCCCCTCGATCGCCGCGGCCACCGTGCCCGAGTAAATCACGTTGATCCCGCAGTTGGCACCGGCGTTGATGCCGGAGATGAGCAGGTCGGGCCTGGTGTTCTTCCCGAACCGTTCCGGCCACACCGACGACACGGCGATCTTCACGCAGTCCGCCGGCCGCCCGTCCACCGCCACGCCCGTCGGGTTCGCGCGCTCGCCCGGCAGGTCGCGCTCGTGCGGCAGCACCTCCTCGCGCGTCATCACCGGCTCGTGGAACGTGATGCCGTGGCTGGTGGCCGACTGCACCGTCAGCGGCGCAACCGTAAGTACACGAGTCGCTGCACCGCCGAGAGGTCCGGCATGCGCCGTCGTGCCGCGCGTCAGCGCCTCGTGCATCGCCAGGATGCCCGGCGCTCGGATGCCATCGTCATTGGTCAGGAGGATGTTCACACCCGGAGGATAGTGGTGAAGAACCGGGCACTACGATCCCCCATGGCCATCATCAAACTCACCGCACGCTTCGCCCACGCCGATTCAGGGAAGCCCCTGACCGGAGAGGGGCTTACCGTCCGTTTCTGCGACCGGGACACAGTCAAGGATGATGTGCTCGGCGAGTCCCTCCTCTCTCCCGACGGTCGCGCCGAGATCGTGACCACCACGGGCAGTTTCCATAGCGGCCTCGCGTTTGGTGAACGCAGGCCCGACCTCTACTGCGTCGTCTGCGACCACGGCAAGCCCGTCTTCCGCACGCCCGTCGCGTGGGACACCAAGGTCGCCGAGCGCAGCAAGACCACCGGCCAGACCATGCTCACGCACGATCTCGGCACCTTCAAGTACACCCGCGGCGCAGGCTTTGAGGAAGCGCCGCAGGGTGGATTCGGCATCAAGCCCGTGATCTAACACCAGCGAGACTCAGCAGGGGCCCCCTCCGAAGACGCGCAGGAACGCGCCGACATCATCCGTGTCCGGGAGCAGTCCGTCGTTGTTGAAGTCGATGCTGTCACAGTTCGGCGTCGGGCACGCCCCGCCACCGAAGACCGCCAGCAGGTCCGCGATGTCCTGCGTGTCCGGGAAGAGCCCATCGTTGTTGAAGTCGACGTCGCCGCACGTCCCGGGGATGCGGGCAAGGAAGATGCCCGTTGTCGCGTCGGTGAACTGCGCATGCACGGCCACACGCCCGTCCTCGGTCGCCACGCCGTGCCTGCCGATCGAAGCGTTGAACATCGACTCCGTTGAGAGGTTCAGCACGGTCCGAGGCACGCTCATCCCGACGCTCAGCACATCACCGTGCCCCACCACCCGCTGCAGCCCGGAGCGGTGGCTCCACGAGAAGAGCGTGAAACCGATGCCGCCGCCCACGAACGAGATGTTCCCCGCGCCGTCCACCTGCACGCTCGCCCCGTCGATCTGACCGACGGCCTCACCGCCGATCACCGTGCCGGAGAAGGCCACCAACTCCGGCGCGCCCGCGTCCGTGACGCGGTACAGCGCCAACTCAAACGGTCCGTTGCCGTTCCGCACGCCGCACAGCACCGCCGCGTGCCCGTTGCTCCCGACGTACAGCGCGGGCGGGTAGTTGCTCGGGTTCGCCTCAACCACCGTGTACCCCGCCGGCAGTCCCGGCGCGGCAACACCAGATCGGATCACCATCGAGAGGTTCCCAGGCACACCTACCCACACGCCCTGGTACACACCCTGCGGCCCGCCCGTCCCCGCCGCGAACGCGACGCGTCCGTTCCGGGCGATCGCGTACCGCAGCGACGCATCGGTCATGACTTGCCCCGCCGGAAGCCCCGGCAGCGTCACGCCCGTGCGCGCCAGCACCTGCAAGGAGCCCGGCGTGCCGTAGACGAGCGCCGGCTGTGTCTGTGATCCGCTGAGAGTGAAGAGCGCAATGCCACCATCGGCGACCACCGGCTGCCCCCCGATGACAGCCACTGTCCCCGGCAACCCGCCCGGCATCGGGTCACCCTCGCGCACCAGCGGCTGCGAAATCCCCGCCGCATGGTGCAGAATGAAACTGTCGTTCGCCATCGTCACGTTCGCGCCCGCAAGGAACGCCCGCTGCACGAACGATCCATCGTCCGACGCCATCAGCCACCCGCTGATCTGCGACATCGTCGCGCCCGGGATGCCCGGCGCGTCGCTCCCTTCCCGCGCAATCAACCCCAGCCCCGAGCCCGCGCCGAGCCAGAGCGACGTGTCGTTCGCCGTCGTGACCGAGCTCCCCGTCAGGAAAGCCTGCACCGCCGCGCGACCGTCCGCCGTCGGCCGCGCGTTGAACGCCATGAAGTTGGTCCCTGCCGGTTGGCCCGGCGCGGGAAGATCCGCGCTCGCGACCGTCGTGAAGACGCCATTCTTCCAGAGGTACACGATCTGCCGCGTGCTTCCGCTGACCGACGGCAGCGTCGCCGCGTTGAAGCACACCGCGCCAGACCGCGAGACGCCTTGGAGCATCAGGATGTTGAGCGGCCCCTGCGCATCGGGCGCTGGGTCGCTGGAGTGCGCAACCTTTTCCACCACCCAGCTCTGCGCAAGGGCAGACTGCTGGAGCGCCAAAACGCCGACGGACGCGGCGAGGGCGCAGTGCGAGCGGCACAAACGCTTCGGGAATCTGACCATGATGTCTCCTTCACGTCTCAATGCCGACCCGCAGAACGCGGCGGCACACCTCATGCCCGAACGGGCAGCACCAGACCGTACGGCGCGGCCAGCCACTCGGTTGCAGGTCGTTATGCGAACTGTTTGTGAAGCACAATCGTCGCGCGCAAGTACCTAAGTCACCGATGGATACACAAGTAATGTCAACTGGAGTGCCCCGCCGTTTCCCCCTGCCGGGTGGATGTGCGGTACCAGTCGATCGTGCGCTTCAGCCCTTCCTCAAAGCCCATCTGGGCCTTCCAGCCCAGGACCTGCTCGGCTTTCTCGGTGGAGAGACAGCGGCGGGGCTGGCCGTCGGGCTTGGTGGGGTCCCAGGTGATGGCACCCTTGAAGCCTGTGAGTTTCACGATGAGTTCGACGAGGTTCTTGATGGTGATCTCGAAGCCGGCGCCCAGGTTGACCGGGTCGGGGTCGTCCTTGGTCACGGTGGCGCGGACGATGCCGGACGCCGCGTCCTCGACGTACAGAAACTCGCGCGATGCACTGCCGGTGCCCCAGCAGACGATCTCCTTGTCGCCGCGCTGCTGTGCTTCCACGCACTTCCTGATGAGCGCGGGGATGACGTGGCTGCTGAAAAGATCGAAGTTGTCGAAGGGGCCGTACAGGTTCACGGGCAGCACGTACGCGCTCTTCATGCCGTACTGGAGCTTGTACGCATCAAGCATCTGCCACGCGGCCTTCTTCGCCACGCCGTAAGGCGCGTTGGTCTCTTCGGGGTAGCCGTTCCAGAGTTCATCCTCTTTGAAAGGCACGGGCGTGAACTTGGGGTACGCGCAGATGGTGCCCACCTGGACGAACTTCCCGCCGCGTTCGACAAGACCATCAAGCCGTCCCTGCTCAATCAGGTGCAGGGCCATCGCCATGTTGGCGAAGAAGTAGCGGCCCGGGTTCGCGCGGTTTGCGCCGATGCCGCCGACTTCCGCGGCGAGGTGGATGACAAGGTCGGCCTTCGCGTTCGGGAAGGCGGTGCGGTAGAGGCGGGCGACCTGGGCCTGATCTGTGAGGTCGGTGTCCTTGCGGCGCGGGATGAAGATGTTCTTCTGCTGGAAGCCGGCCTTGAGGAGTTCCTGCTGGACGAAGCGCCCGAGGAAACCTGCGCCGCCGGTCAGGAGGACTTTTTTGGTGGCAGCTTCGGCGGGGGTGATGGTCAGAGTCGGCATTCGGTGCGCCCTTTCGAGGAGTGGGGGCAATGGTTGGCGGGTGGTTGGCGCGGCGTGCGTACTTGGATGCTCAGGGCGTGGGGGCCGTTGCCGGGAGGTCGTGTGGAAGACTGGTGTTGCGGGCGAGGTAGACGGAGGCCTTGTCGCCCGTGCGCATGGGGGCGACGTCCCAGGTGCCGGGGCCCCGGGCGAGGGCCGCGTGCAGGTCCGTTTCGCCGAAGGGCGCGTGGACCTCGATGACGAGCACGCGGACGCGGGCGAGCCACGGGGTGGGGTGGGCGAACACCTCGGCCTCGGCACCCTCGATATCCATCTTGATGAGGTCGATGAGGCCGTCGGTGGTCTGGAGTACGTCGTCCACGGTGATGACCGGGATCTTGTCCGAATCACCGGGGCCGTCGGCCATGCGGTAGCCCCACGCGCCGCGCCTGCGGTCGAGCGAGACCGTGCGTCGCGACCCGCCGACGCAGGCCTGGAGGAGGTTGGTGCGACGCTCGCCGTCCTGCGTGAGGGACAGGTTGCGCTTGCACATCTGGATGTTGTCCGCGTCGGGCTCGACGCCGATGACGCGGGCGCCCGGGAAGTGGCGCAGCCAGAAGCGGAGGGAGAGGCCGACGTTCGCGCCCATGTCGATCACCCAGCGGGCGTCCTGGGGTCGAGGAAACTCGCGCAGGGCGGTGTCGTACTCGTGCTGGCGTTCGAGTTCGTAGAGCACGGAGAGGTCGCTGGCACCGAGGCGCACGGCGTACTGCTGGCCGTCGCGGGTCCGGACGATCTCGATGCGCCCACGCCCGGACAGCGGCGCGTCCGGGAAGGCGATGCACGCCGCGTTGCGGGCGGACACAAACCACGAGCGCGTGTCGCCGAACACGCGGCGGTTGTGCCACACACGACGCACGGCATCTGTGGTTGATCCTGCAAAGCGTTGCACCAGGGGACTCCCGCGCAGAAGGTACACCAGGAACGTGCAATTGCAAACCGCTCTCGGACGTTGCACGTACACTGGACGTCCCAACCGCCCAATGCGACCCACGTCCGAGGACCGAAACCCCGCCGCGGAGCACCGGGAAACAAGCACCGGCGGCGGCAGTGCGCCCGGGAACGGTGACGGGGCGGTTGGGGAAGGATCGGCAACTTCTGCGTCCCAGAACACCGAAGGTCCTGCTTTGGACCAGCCGATCGGCCAGATGGGCCGGATCGTCGGGTCGGGCATGGCACTGATGGTCGTTGCGACCGTCACGAACAAGCTGATGACGATGCTGGCGCAGTGGGTGCTGGGCGCGAAGCTGAGCGCGGAGGACTTCGCGGTCTTCGCGTATGCGACGGCGATCGCGGGCTTCACGATGGTGTGCCGCGAGGCGGGCATCCGGGAGCTGCTCGTCCAGCGCGGCGAGAAGCAGTACGAGAGCCTGGTGGGGACGGGGTTCTGGCTCGCGCTCGTGTACAACCTTGTGGTGTCGGCGGTGATGGCGCTGATCGCGCTGCCGCTGGCGCACGTGCTGAAGCAGCCGCTCCTGGCGCCGATGCTGTGGGTGATCGCGGCGGCGCTGCCCATCGGGACGCTGGGCGGCATCCTGCAGACGAGCATGCGGCTGCACCTGCGGTTCAGGGACTTCGCGGCCAACACGCTCCTCGGCTCGTTCACGCGGCAGGGGTCGATGATCTTCTTTGCGCTGCGGGGCATGGGGGCGATGAGTTTGGCGTGGCCGGTGCTGGTGGGCACGATCTTCGAGGCCATCGGCGCGTACCTGCGGACGCGCGACCCGTTGTGGAAGCGGCCGGCGGAGACGGCGCGGTGGCCTGGGCTGCTGCGGGACTCCAAGTGGCTCATGTTCGCGTCCGTCGCCAACTTCGCGGTGGACTGGGGCCCGTTCCTGCTGATGGGCGCGATCACGGCGCTCTCGCAGGTGCAGAGCGGCCCGCTCGCGGGGGTCGCGAAGGCGTTCTCGTTGACGGACCGTGAGGCGGGCATCTTCTACTTTGCTTTCATGATCACGGCCCAGGTGGGCGTGCTGCTGTCGTTCAACCTGTCGCTGGTGCTGACGCCCGCGCTCGCGCGGCTCAACGACGACCCGCAGCGCCTGGCGAGCGGCGTGCTGCGGTCGCTGCGGACGCTCATGCTCGCGGGTTCCATCGGGAGCCTGGGCCTGGCATGCGTCATCGAGCCGCTCCAGCACCTGCTCTGGCCTCCCGCCAAGGGCGACCTGGTGGGCAAGTGGCACGCGGCGGTGCCGGCGGTGATCATCCTGGGCATTTTCTTCCCGTGGCGGATCACCTTCGGCGTCAGCGCCTCGATGCTGCAGGCGCAGGGTCGGTTCCGGCTGTACGCGCTGCTCACGGCGATCGAGGGCGGCGGGCTCACGCTGTTCACGGTCATCGGCGCGTTCGTGGAGCCCACGGCGACGATGATGGCGTGGTGGGCGGGCGGGTGGCTGCTGGTGAGCCGGCTGGTGCTGACGCTGTGGGTGATGCGGACCATCCGCGTGTCGTGGTTTGACGTGCTTGCGTCCACCTTCCCGGCGTGGCTGGCGGCGGTGATCGCGGCCGGCTGCGGGCTGGGGACGATCCGGCTGCCGTGGGCGGCATGGATTGGGCCGACACACCCGCGCGTGATCGACGCGGTGTCGATGGTGGTGGCGGGGTGCGTGTGCGTGCTGGTGTTCACGGTTCTCTGCCGCACGGTGCTGCGGTCGCACCTGGTGGAGGTGCTGGCGGTGACGCCCGTCAGGTTGCGCGGCATCGCGGCGAGGGTGCTGCTGCTGCCGGTGCCGGAGGAATAGGCGGCCGCGCCGGGGCGGGCCGATACTTGCATCATGCTGCGTCGATGTGCGGACTGGCTGGCCCATGGGTGCCTCGCGTTGGCGTGGGTGGTGCTGCTTGCGTGGGCGGTGGGTTTGCTCGTGAACGACCGGTATGTGTGGTCGCAGTTCCTGTGGTGGATTCCGACGCCGGTGGCGGGCGCGGCGGCGGTGGTGATGCTGGTGTGCGGGTGGGTGCTGGGCATCGCGGCGCGCGTGCCGCGGCACCCGGGGGACCGGCCGCCGGTGCCGCGTGGCTGGGTGCGGTGCATGCGGGGGACGTGGTGCGCGGTGGGTGTCGTGGCGGTGGTGTTCATGGTGGTGGAGGCGCGGTGGCAGAGGTTGCTGGTGCCGGCGGCCGCGCCGGCGCAACGGCCGCTGCGGATGGTGACGTGGAACATCAACTCGACGCGGATCGAGGACCTACCGGGGAAGGTGCGGCCGCTCTTGCCCGACGTGCTGCTCATTGCGAATCGGCCGTACTTCGGGTCGTTCAGTGATCTGCGCGCGGCGGTGGGGGAGGGGACGAGCGTCGCGGCGGGCGGGCGGTTGGCTGTGATCTCGAAGTACCCCGTGATCTCGTACGCGCTGGTGCCGCTGGGCGTGCAGGGCGCGGAGGCGCGGACGTTCCGTTGGCAGGGCGGGGGCATGGTGAGCATCGACCGGGGTGAGGCGATCCTCGTGCTGCTGGACACGAAAGAGTGGAACGGGTCCACGCTGTGCGTGTGGTTGTTGGATCTGCCGAGTGATCCGCCGATCGGGCGCGCACGGATGATGCGTGAAGCGAGGGCAGCGATCGAGGGCTTTGAAGGCCCGGCGTACAAGCCACGGGAGCGAGCGGCGGACGAGGCGGTGGTCGCGGATGATGCGCTGCGGGCGCAGCTCTTGGACCCCGATGTCATCACGGGCGACTTCAACACGCCGCGGCGGTCGTGGTCGGTGGAGCACGTGCTGGCGCCGGGGATGCGTGCGGCGCCGGACGTTGCCGGCAGCGGGTGGCGCATGACGTTCCCGGCGGGTGCGCCGGTGATCGCGATCGACAACACGGTGGTGTCGGCGCGGGTCCGGTGTTATCACTACGGGGTGCATGAGCTGAGTGCGCGGGGGCGGGACCACTTGGCGCAGTTGACGGTGCTGGAGGGGGGAACGGTGAACAGGTGAGGAGGTGAGCAGGTGGAGAGGTGAGGGAGTGGTGCCGGGTGCCGGGGGAGGAAGAAGCAGAGCCGTACGCAGAGGACGCGGAGGGACGCGGAGGAAGAGGGACAGCGGGAGCAGGTGAAGAGGTGAGGAGGTGAGCAGATGAGGGAGAGGTGTTGGGTGTGGTTGGAGAAGGGGGTGACTCGGGTGGACTGCCAACCCCTCCCTGGCCCTCCCCCCGCCCCCCGGGGGGAGGGAACGAGCAAGGGGAGGGGCGATCGCGGTACTCGAGGAGCGTTGTTGCGGCGCGGCGGGCGGTTTCGGGGTTGGTGGATTCTTCGAGGATGGAACGCAGGCGCGAGATGGATTGGACTTTGGCGTCGGCGAGCATGTGGCGGGCGCGGAGTTCGAGGAGCGCGGTGATGCGCGAGATGAAGGTGATGACGCGGTCTTCGGCCATGAATGCCGACAGCTTCGCCGAGGTCATGGCGTGCATGCGGCAGAGGTCGGCCATGTGGTTGGTGCCGTCGAGCCAATCGTTGATAAGTTCGAGCTCTTTGTCGGTGAAGTCGGACATGGCGGGTCCCCTGCGCGGTGAGAGTCGTGTACGGCGAGGGGCAATGAGTGCCCCTCTACCCAATCCCCCTGCGACCCGATTTGTGCGCGCGGAACAGGGCATTTCACCACGGAGGCGCGGAGAGCACGAAGAGGAAGGCGGGGATAAAGGCAGGAAGTGCAAGGACTTGGAAAGGGGGTGTGGAGAACGAAGAAAAAGTTGGAAGAAAGTCCGGCGTTTCCCGTTTTGGAGCCACGGCGCGCGCACAAACGCGGTGATAGCGGGAACGGAACCACGAAGGCACAAAGAGCACAAAGGGGAACCGAGATGAAAGCGATGCAGCGATATAGCAAGAATCAGAGGGGCAGGGGTGAGGACTGTGGGCTTGCCCAGGCCGCGGGGAAGCACCGAGGTTTTCAGAGCAAGACCTCGATGGCACTATCTCGGTGCCAGCCACCACAACTATCGAAACAACTTCGCGTGCGCCTGCACGTACTTCTCGGCCGCGGGGAACACGCTCGGCGCGAAGGTCTGTGCTTCGTCCTCCATGTGCTCGACACGCCGCCTTTTTGCGTCAGGAAGAGAGTCCCACGCGCGGACCGCCTCGGCGTTGGTCGCTATCCGACGCGTCTGGCTGCCAAACACGATCTTCGCCCCCTGCGAAAGCAATCGCGCTGCCCGCCTCTGTTTGAGCAGCACCAGCCCGCGATGGGCGGCGAGCCAATGCTTCCCGGTGTTGTGGAAGTAGAGGTCGAAGCCATCCTGGATGACCTCTTGGGCGAATTCGTGGGCCCGCAGCACATTGAGGGCGTCACCCTTCCACCGCTTCTCGTCACGGTGGAATCGGGCCACAACTTCACTCAGCTCTGGCACACCCTGGCACGCGCGCAACGCTCGCTTTGCGGCATCTCTGAGCAGCGGTGTGCTCAGCGGGCTGGGCTTGCGTGACTTCAGGATGGATGTGGCTTCGTGCCGCGAACGGTGCGGATCCACCTCCGCTGCGAGGATGAGCGAGAACCCCATGCAGGATTCAGCGTCCCTGCGCCGGAGTTCCACAACCTTGCGGTCACGCGCCGCCTCGAAGACCCGCCACAACAACTCCGCCGGGATCGGCCTGCGGGAGCGTGGCGGAAACTCATCACGGCATTCGCAGAGGTCCCACACGATGTCGGCAACAGCAGGGTTGTCCGGGCGCAGCACGCTCGGGGAAGTGAGGATCGACCACGCCTGCTTGGGAAAGAGCGACCGAGGCAGCTCCAATGCCTCGTTGACAACCTCCCACGCGTCGTCAGACGGCTTGAGAGCGCGGCTCCCGTCGATGTACGGGGTAACCAACCTCAACATGGTGCGCTTGTACTGGTGTGACGCGTTTCCTCTGGAAAGCCGCGCTCCGAAGATCGTCGAGCGTACCACGCGGAGGTCTGTGTGATCCATGAGCCTCTGCACCACCGACACCATTCGCTTGCTGCCA
>DATAKA010000123.1:0-84182 GCA_036261855.1 Phycisphaerales bacterium
CTGGATCCACCATCTCCAAACCAGAACCACGTCCCGGCCCCACAACCGCTGGAGTCCGCACCCGTGCCCCGGTTCTTCGCAAACTTCGCCGCAACCACCAACCCCACGACCACCAGCACCACCGCGACCACGATCACCCATTCACCCGTGTTCATCCCCGCGGGGCTGCACCCCGCGACCCCAAGCATCGCAACACACGCCGCCACCGCCACCCCCACGGCCCGCAACGGCGAGCGTGGAATCACAACGTTCTCCGCGACATTGACCCGCCGGAATGACGCGGCGCGCGAGAACCGCTCCCGCGACGCGGGCCAGATGTCCCGCGGCGGGTACACACCAAAGAACGCCGCGTACGACTCGATGGTCTTCGCGTACCAATCGTGGAACTTCGCTCCCTCCGCACGCCCACCCTTGGTCGGCCCGTGGTGCAGCGGCCGGCCCAGCGTGCCCGCGCACAGGTCATCCCAGTACGACCGCGTATAGACCATGTGCAGGTGCCACGCCTGGTCCACTTCATCGCTGGGCGTCACGGGGTGCCCCGCCGCCATCGCGAGGAACACGAACTTCCGATACTCATCCACCACCCGCAGCGCGAACTCGCGCGACCAGCCGTTCTCCCGCGCCAGCCGCTTCCAGAACGGCAACGCCCACGAGGCGTCACCAACCTCGAACGCGGCGATGCGCCGCCACAAATCTCGCTCGGCATCAGTCCACACGTGCACCGCAGGCACGGCTTCGCCGCGCCGCGCGGGGCCCGCACGGTCAGCGGGAAGAGTGATTGTGTTGGAAAGGGTTGGACGCATCGGGCACCTCCTCTTTGGTGTCTGGCGTCCGCCGCACGGCGGACACTCTCGTCACCAGGAGATACCGATACTTGTGTGGGTTCCTTCGCGGAACGCGGCCGCGTGTTACGCGCACGATCACGATTCGACCTGAATTTCAGCCCATTTGTGTTCCACGGCCACTGTTCCACGTTCGGGTCGCGCAGGAACACAAGGGACACACACAACGGGTTGTGGGTGAACGCCCACCGACCGAACGCGGACCCATTGGACCCCGACCGGCTCACCTCTGCGCGAGCCCCGCCGCAGACCCCCGCCCCGCCACAAACCCGCTCGACCACGCCCATTGGAAGTTGAACCCGCCGATGCGCCCATCCACATCCAGCACTTCACCGCAGAGATGCAGCCCCGGGCACACGCGGCTCTCCATCGTGTCGAGGTGAACCTCCGCGAGCGGCACACCGCCCGCCGTGACCTCCGCGAAGAGCCACCCGCGGTCACCTGTGATCGGCAGCGGCAGCGCCGTGAGCGCCGTCGTCAGCCCCTGCCGCTGCTCCCGGGTGAGTGCCCGAAGCGTGGACGTGGTGTCCAAACCGCACGCGCTGCACACGCCGCGGGCCAACCGCTCCGCGAGCCCACGCTCGGTCAGGAACCGCAACACTGATTGCTGCGCGTGCCTCTCAAACGCCCCACGGAGCGTTTCCGCCGTCTCTCCCGGCAGCACCGCCAACGTCAGCACCGTGCCCGAGTCCGCGCGCCGCGCCGCCGTGTAGTACCGGCTCATGTCCAGCACGGCAGGCCCCGAGAGCCCGACGTGCGTCAGCAGCGTGGACCCCGTGAACGCCTTAAGCCTCTTGCCCGTCGATGTTCGCAGGTCCAGCGTCGTTTCCAGCGTGATCCCCGAGAGGGCCGTCAGCCAGTGCCCCTTCTGCAGGAGCAGCGGCACCAGCGACGGGAACGGACCACCGGCTTCCTCCGCGGGCGTGATGCTGTGCCCCAGCGAACGCGCCAGCACGTGCCCGTGCCCATCCGAGCCGGACTTGGGGAGCGACTTGCCGCCGGTGGCAAGCACCACGCGCCGTGCCTCGATCGTCTCCCCGCCATCGTTCTCAATGACAAACACATCCCCGCGTTTGATCACACGCGCCACACGCCAAGGGTGCCGCAACTCCACCCCGGCCTCACGCGCGGCCGCCAGCAAAGCATCCAGCACCGTCCTCGCGTGGTCCGTCGTCGGGAAGAGCTTGCCGGTCTCCTCACGATTGAGTTGAACCCCTTGCGCCGCGAAGAACGCCACCGTCTCCTCGACCGTGAACTGCCGAAGCACCTTCTTGATCGCGTGCGGCGAGGACCCCGCGTACGCCGACTCATCCACTGCGTGGTGCGTCACGTTGCACCGCCCACCCCCGGCCACGAGAATCTTGGCACCCAGCGTCCGCGCGGAATCCAACGCGAGCACACGCGACCCCGGGGCAGCACGCCCCGCAGAAACCGCCGCGAAGAGACCGGCGGCCCCAGCACCAATAACAACAAGGTCGTGACAACGACCGGACGGAGACTCGCCCACGCAACTGCTCACATCGGCGCCGTCGGCGGGGTGTTGATCTTGATGTTGGCAAACCACTTCTCACCAAACTTCCCGATGAACGGCAGTGGTTTCGTGAGCTGATTGCTCACATTCATCATGCCGATCACCATGAACACAACATTGGTGATCAGCACGGCGGGCAGCAGCACGATGCCGACGCACGCATAAATAAGGATCGCGCTGACGATCGCGGCTGGGACCACAAAGATGAAGAGCGTGAGGCACTGCTTGGCATGGTACAGACTGAACCGGTTGTCCCGCATGAACAGCGGCACCACCCAGAACGGCACGTTGATGAAGTTGCAGGCGTACGACAGCAGCGCGAAGAGCTTTCCTTTGGCGATCTCGTCGGCAGATATCTCCGAAGTCACCTCGGCCGCTGCGGGCGGGATGGAAGTGACCGGTGCGGTGGCATCAGGCTGGCTGTTGGGGAGTTGGGACATGGCTGCAGTATACCAGAAGGTACCCAGCCACGCTACCCGCCGAACCTGCCTTCTCCCGCCTCCACGGTGAACGCAGGACCGTCGCCGGATTCAAAGGTCCGCCAGCCGCCGCTGGGTTTCCAACGCCCGCAGGTCGCCGAAGAGCCCCGAAAAGTCGCCCGCGAGCAGGTCACGGAGCTGGTACTCGCCCGGCAGCCGTTCATCCGCGGCGATGCCCTCTTTCCAGCGGTAGGTCCGGATCTTCTCGCTCCGGCCCGCCGTGCCGATCTGGTCTTTCCGTGCCGCCGACCGCTCGGCCTTCTTCCGCTGGAGTTCCGCCTCGAACAAACGGGCCATGAGCAGCCGCCGCGCCCGATCCCGATTCTGCTGCTGGCTCTTGGCCTCCATCATCTTGATGATGATGCCGGTGGGCTTGTGGTGGATCTGCCACGCCGTCTCGACTTTGTTCACGTTCTGGCCGCCCGGCCCCTGGGCTCGCGTCGCAAACTCCTCGACCTCGTTGGCCCAGTCAATCTTGAGTTCCACTTCCTCTGGCTCGGGCAGCACCGCAACGCTCGCCGTGCTGGTGTGGATGCGCCCCTGCGCCTCCGTCGCCGGCACACGCTTCACGCTGTGGACGCCCGCCTCGAAGTTCATGTCGCTCCACACGCCCTCGCCCTTCATGCCGAGCGTCACGCTCCGCACGCCACCCACGCCCGGCTCGGGCGTCAGTTCCAGCACCTCGCTGGTCCACCCGCGCCTGGTCGCGTACTTCTGGTACATCTCCATCAGGTCCCGCGCCCACAGGCAGGCCTCATCGCCGCCCGTGCCCGCGCGGAGCTCCACGATGATCGACGTAATCCGGTTGTCGTCCGCGTTCACCAGGCGCGACAGCGCATCGGCCACCAGCGCCTGCGCCCGCGCTTTCACTATTGGCAACTCCTCCGCCGCAAGAGCAGCGAACTCCGGGTCGGCCTTCGTGCGGATCGCCTGCTCCAGTTCCGCCGCGTCGCGCTCCAGCCGGTCCAGCGTGCGGAACGCCTCCGCCACCGGCGCAAGCCCCGACTTCTTCATGGAAAACTCGCGGACCTTCTTGTGGTCCACCAGCACCGCCGGGTCCTCAAGGGATTCTCCCAGCAGACGCTCTTCTGTCTCGATCTGCGCAAGCTTCATGAGCACCTGGGGCGTCAGGCTCGGCACCAGACGGCTGGCAGTGAGTGTGATGGGCGCTGCGGCGGGCATCACCGCCAGAGTAGAACCGATCGCGGGGCTGCGGAGAATCTAGGAAGAAAGCGAAGAGAACTAGGTCGGGCATTACCCAATCCTCTCCGCGACGCTCCGCCCCTCTCCGTCCCTCCGCGATCTGCCTCCCACCCTGAAACCTCCGCACGCATCCCACGTACCA
Source organism: Phycisphaerales bacterium (assembly GCA_036261855.1). GTDB lineage: Bacteria > Planctomycetota > Phycisphaerae > Phycisphaerales > UBA1924 > BJHL01. The sequence goes on from DATAKA010000123.1 coordinate 4,198, forward strand.
TCGCACGCCCATGAAGAACGCCATCAGCCTGCGCGGGGTGCGGAAGACGTTCGGCCCTAAGGTCGCGGTCGAGAACCTCGATCTTTCGATCGAGACCGGCGCGGTCATCGGCCTCATCGGCCCCAACGGCGCCGGCAAAACGACCACCATCCGCATCATCATGTCCATCCTCTTCCCGGACTCCGGATCGGTGGAGGTGCTGGGCAAGGCCAGCGCCGTCGAGAGCAAGGACCGCATCGGCTACCTGCCCGAGGAACGCGGCCTGTACAAGAAGATGCGGGTCGGCGCATTCCTCAAGTACATGGCATCGCTCAAGGGCGTCGAAGCCCCCGAAGCCAAGGTCAAGCAGTGGCTCGCCCGCGTGGGGCTCGAAGAGACCTACCGCAAGCGCTGCGACGAGCTCTCCAAGGGCATGCAGCAGAAGGTCCAGTTCATCGCCGCCATCATCCACCAGCCCGACCTCCTGATCCTGGACGAACCCTTCTCGGGTCTCGACCCCGTCAACTCCCGCATGCTCCGCGAACTCTTCGAAGAACAGCACCAGCGCGGCTGCACCGTGATCTTCTCCACGCATCAGATGAGCCAGGCCGAGGCACTCTGCGACCGCGTGGTCATGATCCACCAGGGCCGCAAAGTCCTCGACAACACCCCCAGAGAGATCCGCGACCGCTTCGACCCCCACGCCATCCTGCTCGAACCCCTGGATGAGCACGACGCCCGCATCGATTCGCTCGAACAACTGCCCGAGATCTCCCGCATCGAACGCGACAACGGATCGGTGCACATCTACGCCCGCCCCGGTGCAGACCCATCCTCGCTCCTCGCCCGCATTGCCGCGGCCGTGCCCGCGAACTGCGTGCAGCTCCTGAGGCCCACGCTCGAGGACATCTTCGTGGACATCGTGGAACCCGCGGTGGGCAGCGAGGACGAGCGGAACCAACTCAACCAACTGCGACGCGGCGTGGCAACTGGCCGCAGCGACCGGGGGGGCGACTGAACCATGAACAAGGTGATCACCATCGCGGTGCGGGAGTTCCTCTCAGTCGTCGCGACCAAGGGCTTCCTCATCGGCATGTTCCTCCCGCCCGTGCTCATCGGCGCGGTGCTCACGGTCTTCCCTCTGCTGATGAACAAGAAGCCGCCCTCCGTCAGCGGCCACATCGCCATCATCGATCGCAGCGGCGGCGTCGCCGACCGCCTCGCGGACTCCTTCGAGCCCGACAAGGTCAAGGCCCGCCGCAACGACAAGATCCGCGAGTCCATTCGTCAAGGCACCGATCGATTGAACCTCGACCCCAAAGTGGCGGACGAGGCGCAGAAGAGTGTTTATTCCGCCCCGAACCTCGACGCCGCCGTCCCGACACCCACGCTCAACGTCGTCACGTTGCCGAAAGACGCCGACATCGAAACCGAGAAGACGCCGATCCTGGGCGTCACCGGCAAGGAGTCCGACCCGTCGAAGGACCGGCGCCTCGTGCTGGTCGTCATTCCAGAGGGTGCTGTCACCGCCCGCCCCGACGTGCCCGAAGAGGAACGCTACGAGAAGTACCAGCTCTTCGTTGCGCCGCGCCTGGACATGGAAGTCCAGCAGGACATCAAGGACCAGGTCGCGAGCGCCATCGTGGACGCCCGCCTCTCGTCCGCGTCCTACGACGTCGCAACCGTCCGTTCGATCATGAAGCGGCCCGCGGCCGACTCCAAGGCCGTCACCAAGGAAGGCGACCGCACCAGCAACGAACTCGCCAAGTTCCTGATCCCCGCCAGCTTCATGATCCTGCTGTGGATCAGTGTCTTTACTTCCGGCCAGTACCTCATGACGAGCACGATTGAGGAGAAGTCCAACCGCGTCATGGAGGTGCTGCTCTCCGCGGCGTCCCCACTGCAACTCATGCTCGGCAAGGTGCTTGGCAAGGGTGCCGTGGGCCTTCTGATCATCGCGGTCTACGGGTCGGTCGGCGGGCTAGCGCTGGTCGCGTTCACGCTCACGCACCTGCTGGAGTGGCAGAACCTCATCTACCTCGCGGTCTACTTCGTCTGCGCGTACTTCATCGTCGCGTCGCTCTTCGTCGCTGTTGGTTCCGCGGTGACGGAACTTGTGGAGGCCCAGACGCTCCAGACGCCGGTCATGATCGTCCTCATGATCCCCATGATGCTGTGGATGCCCATCATGCGGAACCCCAACTCGCAGTTCGCGCAGGTCTGCTCGTTCATGCCGATCATCAACCCGTTCGTGATGGTGCTGCGTCTCTCGGGCAGCGAGCCCGTCCCGTTCTGGCAGGTGCCGGTGTCGATGCTGGTCGGCATCCTCACCGTCGTCGTGCTGGTGTGGGCCGCCGCCAAGATCTTCCGGATCGGCGTCCTCATGTACGGCAAGCCGCCGAACTTCACGACGCTCCTCCGCTGGGTCCGGATGGCCTGATGGGCGTGGTCCCGCTCAAGTTCCTGCTCTACGAGCACGCCGTGACCAACGCCGCACGGCTGGCCATGTTTACACGGGCCGCGCATGGCGGCGGGCCACGCACGCTGCGCGAGGACTTCTCCGGCACTGCCGCGCTGGCGCGGGCGTGGCTCGACTTGAATCCTGAGCACCGCGCGATAGCAGTCGATTTTGATCCGTCGGTCACGCGGCACATTACTGCCCGTGCGCACCTGCGCGTTGTGACGGCGGATGCCAACGCCTGCCGCGCGAGGGCGGACATCATCGCCGCGACCAACTTCGCGATGGGCTACTTCCACGAGCGCGCCGGGCTCGTCGCGTACCTCACGCGCACCCGCTCGCGGCTGCCGCGGGGCGGTGTGTTCATGTGCGACATGTACGGCGGCAAGGGGGCGTGGACGGCGGGCATGGAGCGGGTGCGGGTGCGCGTGGGCAACGACCCGCGCGTGCCGCGGTCGTTCGTATACGAGTGGGATCAGGTTTCGGCGGACCCGGCGACCAACCTTGTGGAGAACGCCATCCACTTCTCATGGAAGAAAGGCGGCCGCACGCGGCGGATCGATCGGGCGTTCACGTACCACTGGCGGCTGTGGTCGATTCCTGAGCTGCGCGATGCGGTGCGCGAAGCCGGGTTCCGCGGCGTCGACGTCTACACGCGGCTGGCGGACGCGGTCGATCACGAGGGCGGCGTGTACGTGCGGCCAGCGGAATCGGTCGATGCGTCGTGGGTGGTGTACGTCGTGGCGCGGGCGTGAGCCATTCAAAACGGCCGCGGGGCCCTTGGTTTCCCAAGGGCCCCGCGTCTCACTCGTGCGGCTGGTAAGCCGAGTTCTGTTGCGCCGGTGGTTTCCTTGCGGACCTGCCGGTGCCGGCGACCATTTCTCTTGGGGCGCCGTCGCCGACGCCCTCCAGCAACCTACCCGCGTGCATCGCCCGGGCCGGGCTCAGGCGCACGCTGCTTGGTCTTGCACGCGGTGGGGTTTGGCGTGCCACGCCTGTTGCCAGGCGCGCGGTGGGCTCTTACCCCACCATTTCACCCTTGCCTGATCCACCTTGCGGTGGCCATCGGCGGTGTGATTTCTGTGCCACTGTCCCTCACGCTGAGCGGGAGCATCTTGCGATGCGCCTTCCGCGCGGGCGGGAGTTACCCGCCACCGTGCCCTGCCGTGCTCGGACTTTCCTCAGGGTGTGCAAGCACACCCCGCGGCCGCCTTGCCGCACGGGGAATCATAGGTTCAGTACGCCCGCCCCACGACCGCGTCGGCCATCGCGAGCATGGTGCGCTTGGCGGGGGAGTCTGGGAGGGTGGCGAGGCCGTCGCAGGCGCGTTTCACGTACTCGGTTGCCTTGGCCTTCGCGTACTCCACACTGCCGCTGCGTTCGAGCATCGAGCCCATCTCTTCGGCCAGGGCGTGGGAGGGGTCGCCGGAAGCACGCTCAAGCATGCCCAGCATGCGGCCGCGTTCGGTGGCTGATGCGAGGGACAGGTAGTGGATCACGGGAAGCGTGAGCTTGCCGTTCTCGATGTCCTTGCCGACGCTCTTGCCGACGGTGGACTCGGCCCCCAGCAGGTCGAGCAGGTCGTCCTGCACCTGGAAGGCGACCCCGACATCGCGGCCGAACGCGGCGAGGGTGCGCTGCGTGCGGGCGTCAGCCCCGGAGCACATCGCGCCCAGTTCGGCGGCGGTGGCGATGAGCTCGCCGGTCTTCCTGGCCACGATCTCGAAGTAGGTTGCTTCGTCGAGCGAGAAGTCCTGGCGGTGGTGCAGTTGCAGGAGTTCGCCCGCGCAGGTGACCACGCTTGCGCGGGCGACAGCGAGGGCCGGGCCGTTGCTGGAGAGCGTGGAGCAAAGGTGGTAGGCGCTCGCAAGGAGATAGTCGCCCAGCATGACGGCGGCCTCGTTGCCGTGGAGGTTGTTGACGGTCGCTCCGCGGCGGCGGACCTCCGCATCGTCCAGCACATCGTCGTGCACGAGGGTGGCCATGTGGACCATCTCGATGACGGCGGCGACGACGGTGTGGTCGTGGGTGAGGAGCGACTTTGCGGCTTCGGCGGGGGTGCGCGCGGCGGAAGGGTGGGCAGCCATGCCGCTGACGAGGACGAGGACCGGCCGCAACATCTTGCCGCGGTACCGCTCGACGTGGCGGACCAGGTCCCGGACGGGGGGGAGGTCGGTATCGAGTTGGCTGTTAAAGACCCGCTGGACGTCCAGGAGGCGCTCGGCGACCGCGTCGGCGATAGGGAGCTGGTCGGCGGGGAGGTCGAGCAGGGCGTGCATTCGGAGGGAGAGTAGGTGCCGGGGGAGAAAGGCAGATCGCGGAGGGGCGGAGGGGGAGCGGAGAGACGCGGAGAGGAGGAGGGAGAAGAGCCGTACGCGGAGGACGCAGAGGAACGCGGAGGGGAGTGAAGAGGTGAGGAGGTGGAGAGGTGAGCAGGTGACGGAGGGGTGGATCGCGCAGGAGGAACGGGCCGGAGGCCCGTGCCACTGGACAGGCGGAGGAGGAGGGCGCAGGACTTTCGGGCATTGTCGTGGTGGCGGTCGGTGGCGGTGCCTGCTTGGACGTGGGTGTCGTAGTGGTCGAGGGTGGACTTGAGGGTTTTGATGACCTTGGGGATCAGGGCGACGGCGGTGAGGCGGGCTCGCTGAGTGTGGAAGGTGGTGAGGGTGTGGGTGAGGGCTTCGCCCTCGGGGGAAGTGAGGAAGGCGAGGAGGTCGGAGAAGGGGATGCCGAGATCGGTGGCAATTTCAGGGAGGGAGAGGGTGGAGGTGAGGAGGTCGGCGAGGCGGGGCTCGTCGAGCAAGGGACAAGGGGTTGGATGGGGTGCGGAGACCATGCGAGTACGGATAATGTACGGCAGATTCGCGCCATGTCAATAGGATTTTGTTTGGTATTGCGTAAGTGGTTGGGGGGCGGGGTTTTGGAGGTGGGTAGGACGGATTGGACCAAGAGGACCGATGGGATGGAGGTATGTGGGGAGCACGGGGACCATCGCTCAGAGAAGCGATGGACCCCGTGGCACGACGGAGGTTGTGCCACCCTGCCGGTGATTGGAGGGGCATGGGGACCGTCGCTCAGGGCAGCGATGGACCCTGTGGCGCGGGCACAGGGACGTGCAATGCCACTGACCGGAACCGGACAACTCCGATCGACAGGATGTTCCCACTTGCCAATCAGCAGCCCGGAACGGGACAGTCCCTCCGCCACCTATTCACGATTCACGCAACGCTTTGTTCACCCACTGACAGAAGCGATCTTCAGTGTTGGCTTCGTGCATTTCACTTGGGTGTCGCACGATTTCGGTGCCGCGCTCAGGGATCGAGACCGCGAAGGTGCGCATGAGCCAGTCGTTGTATTCATCATTCAGGCCTGAGAAGTCGCCGCCCGCTTGCATCGCGGCCTCTTGCGGCGTCAGCGACCAGTCGTCTGACCAGCAAATCTCGTCATATCCGATAGCGAGAAGCCGCAGAAAGTCGATTGGGTCTTCCGCGAGTATGCAAACGGAAGTGGATCCGGACCCCGAACCCATTTGCACGATGCGTTGCATGCCATCGTCGTCGAGCCAGAAAGCGCCCATCGAGCCATCAGAACCTGTTCGTGCGAACACGCACAGACGGTTGAGCACCTCCGGCCGGCTGTGACCGAACCAGTGATGCAGGTGGGCATTACCGTCCGCTTGGAAAAGAACCTTGGTGCCCGGGCCAAAGTCTCGCGAAGCGGTGGGCCAACTGGCCGGGAGCATGCCGATTCGATTGCGCTGGGGCGTGTCTACGCAGCGTCTTGTCTGCTCCAACCACTCGTAAAGGCTGCGGATCGGGTCGGGGACCGACATCCCAGGCTGTAGTACGCGGGTGAGCTGATCGCAGAGAATCGACATGATGGGTCAGGTTCTTGGTGCGGTCTGTGGTGAGATAATGGAACCAACTACTCCCGCGGCTTCTCTCACCGCTACGCCTGCTGCTTCGTCACCTTCTTTGCGACTTTCTTCTTTGCGGTCATCTTTGCTCTCGTCTTTGCCGGCTTGCTGATGGACTTATTTGCAGCCGTTTCGCCCTTGAGTTTCTTCCCATCGGCCCCGCGGCCGGTGCTGGCCAGGGCTTTGAGGTAGTGGTCGAGGTAGGTCTTCGCGGGCATTCGGCGTACTGCTTCGCCGATCACATCGAGCGCCGCGTCTTGGGGGGTTTTGAAGCGGATGCAGCAGCCGCCCATGTCGAGTTTCTTGCCGGTGGCCTTCCAGGCCTTCTCGAACCATGCTCGCTCGGGCTGGTTGCCGACACCGCCGTTGGTGCCGGCCTGTCCGCCGTAGACGCTCATGAGGTAGACGGTCAGGTTGTTCTTCTGGCTGGAGAGGGCGCACATCATCAGGGGCTTCTTGGGGTCGCAGTGGTACCCCAGCGGCCAGACGCGGTGCGGCACGGCGTAGCCGATCATGCCCCACATCATGCCCTCTTCGTAGTCCTTGTCGAGGTTCGCGAGGATGACCTTGCGGACGGCCTCGATGCCGGCGCGGCGGTCGGCGGGGAGGGAGGCGAGGTAGGCGGGGATGGTGGTGGCGGTGCTTTTCATGGGGAAGGGAAGTGTACAGCACCGTCTCTCGCATCAAGCCGTGCCGGCGCGCGGTTCAGTTGTCAATGGCGTGCCGATGCAGGAAGGGGCTCCGCAGAGCCTCCGCTCCTTCCCGCACCCATCCCGGCGAAAGGCAATGCGGTCGTGGTGTTGAGAGGTGCGGGAGTGCTGCGTTTGCCCCCCACCGGCGACCCCCGCCTATGGACCTCCACGCCGTTGGCGTGAAGAGGTCGCGCAACGCGCGGAGGGTGGGCGTCGCGACAACGGTGCGTGCACGGCGCGAAACACCGGCTGGAAAGCCGGTGCCACGGGAGAGTTCATGCGATGGTGCAGAGACGGGTCGTGAGGTCGGCGGGATGGGGATCGACAAGGACCTGGGTGCGGTGGTTGAGGCGGAGGAAGTTCTCGCTCTCGACGTGGTCCATGAAGGCCCAGAGTTTGTCGTAGTAGTTGCAGGTGTTGAGGAGGCCGACGGGCTTGGCGTGGATGCCCAATTGGGCCCAAGCGAGGATCTCGAAGAGTTCGTCGAGCGTGCCAAGGCCGCCAGGGAGGGCGATAAAGGCATCGGCGAGGGTCGCCATCATCATCTTGCGTTCGTGCATGGTCTCGACGACGTGCAGCTCGGTGCAGCCGTGGTGGGCGAGTTCGCGGCTCTGAAGCAACTTGGTGATGACGCCGATGACGGACCCGCCGCGGGCCAGGGCGGCATCTGCCACTGTGCCCATCAGCCCCGCTCGCCCGCCGCCGTAGACAACCGTGATGGACTGGGCGGCGAGGGTCTCGCCGAGTTCGCGCGCGGCCTCTGTGTAGTCCGGGCGGCCGCCGGCGCTGGCGCCGCAGAAGACGGCGATGCGGCGGACGGGGCGAGAGGAGTGCGGCGTCTGAGGAGTATGGAGCGCGGCGTCACCCTGCCAGGAGCTGGAGGAAGGAGATGTGAGTGCGCGGGTGTTGGTGGGTGCGGGCACGGGTATTGGCTCTCCTCAGTGCTGGACCGCTCGCGGGCAGCGTTCTTGGCCGGGCGCGTTACTTGCCGAGGTCGATGGTCAGTTTCTCGCCGGCCTTGAAGGACTTCACGACCTCGCGGCCCGCGAGCAGCACGCGGACCTCGATGGTGCGGGAGACGCCCGCGCGCCGACCCTCGAATGTGGACGTGATCGTGAGGGTTCGGCCCTCACGCGTCGCCATGTACGCGGTCTTGCGGTAGTCGCCCTTCTCGTAGGCGTAGCCGTCGCCCTGGTCCTCGTAGAGCGCGCCGGTGGCGGTGCCATCGGCGGCGGGGTTCACGATGAGGATGAGGGGGTCAATGGACTTCTGCGTGACAAACTCGGTGACGGGGCCGGTGGGGATAATCGCGCCGGGGCGCACGAACAACTTCGGCAGGTCGGGGTTCTGGTTGTCCGGGCCCTTGGTGGTGTTGCCGGCATCGGCAGGCGGGAGCCAGGAGAGCTCGCGCCAGTCGCTGAAGTTCGTCGGCATGACGGCGACGCGGGTGCGGTCCGGGACCATCTGGGGCACGATCATGAGATCACCACCGAGCAGGAACGCGTCGTCCTCGGCGCGCAGCACGGGGTTCGCGGGCTCGACAAAGAAGAGCGGACGCACGACGGGCAGGCCGCTGGTGCTGGCTTCTTGGTAGAGCGTGTAGATGTACGGCAGCAGGCGGTAGCGGCGCTGGAGGGCGAGGCGGCTGGTCTCTTCGACTTCCGCGCCAAAGGCCCAGGGTTCCTTGTCGATGTTGCCCTTGCCGGTATGGCCGCGGCAGAAGGGGAGGAGCGAGCCAAAGCCGAGCCAACGCTCGAAGAGTTCGCCGTCGCCATCGCCCGCGAAGCCGCCGATGTCGGGCCCGTAGAACGAGAATCCGGACAGGCCCATGCTGAGCGTCATGGGCACGCTGTCTTCCATGTGGTACCAGGTGGCGGAGTTGTCGCCGCTCCAGCCTGCGTGGTAGCGCTGGCCGCCGATGTACGTTGCGCGGCTGAGGACGAAGGGGCGCTTGTCCGGCGCTGAGGCCTGGATGCCCTCGCGCGTGCCCTTGACCATCATCAGGCCGTAGACGTTGTGATAACGCGCATGGTCGCCCGCGGCGGCATCGCCCTGGGGCTTGCCGCTAGGGGCGATGAGTGTGGGGTCGCCCGCGTGGCGGTTGTCCAGCGGCATGGTCTTGCTCTGAACGTTGAAGACGGCGGGCTCGTTCATGTCGTTCCAGACGCCGGTGACGCCCTCATCCATGAACGGCTTGTACCAGGGCCCCCACCACTCGCGGACGGCGGGGCTGGTGTAATCCGGGAAGTAGCACCAGCCGGGCCAGACCTCGCCCTCATAGGTCTTGCCGGCGGCGTTCTTGACGTAGACGTCGTGCTTCAGGCCGTCGTCGCGGAGGCGGCGGAACTTCTCCTTCTCGGCCTCGCGGGCGGCGCGGAGATCAGCGGGTTCCTTGGCGCGTTCCGCGGCGGGCGGCTCGGCGGGGCTGGAGTCCTCGCGGCTCTTGATGCCCGGGTTGATCATCCACACGTTGTGAAAACCGTCCTTGAGCAGGTCGGCGTTGAGCTTCTTGGGGTCGGGGAAGTAGCCGCGGTCGAACGTGAAACAGCGGAAGGACTCGTAGTAATCGATGTCGTACCAGATGACGTCGCAGGGGATGTGGCGGTCGCGGAAGTTCTTGGCGATTTCGCGGGCGCGGGCCTCGGGGAAGTAGGAGTAACGGCACTGGTGATAGCCGAGCGTCCACTTGGCGGGCAGGGGCATGACGCCGGTGAGTTTGCCGAGGCCCTGGACGACTTCGGCGGGGTGCGCGCCCTCGATGATCACGATGGGGAAGGAAGGGCCGTCGGACGTGAAGACGAGTTCGTCGGAATTGGTCGCAGCGCAGTCCATCTCGCAGCGATAGGTCGTGTCGGCCAGGACGCCGAAGGCGGAGCCATCGGGACGGACGCAGAGGACCCACGGGTGGCTCTTGTAGAGGCTCTCGGCCTCGCGTCCATATCCATAGGCGTCCGTGTTCCACGCGGTGATCTTCCGGCCGTTGCGGAGGAGGGGCCCCGTGGCCTCGCCCGCGCCGTAGAGGCTGGTGCCGGTGGGCAGCTTAATGCGGGCGCCGTGGCGGGTGACGCCCTTGTCATCGGTCGTGGTGAAGAACTCGGGCTTGGGGCCGGATCCGAGCTCAACCTTGCCCTTGGCGGCCTTCTCGACGTCCTGCGTGATGGCGTAGGACGCGAACGCGGCCTCCCGGGCGGCCGGGCTCTCATAGAAGCGGATAGCACCGGTCGAGAGAGACTCGGCCGTGAGCTGGGCGAGTGCGTGCGGGGCCGCGGCGAAGCCCGCGAGAGCGACCAAGCGGTAGGCCAATCCGTTCACCAAGGCAGACCTGTTCAAGCCACGCATGCGGGAATCCTCCGGGGCCGCCGTGCGTGTCGGCACGGCGGGGAGGATGCTATGCGGAGGGGGCGGAGCGGGGGAAAAAGGGAGGGGTGGTTAGAAGTCGCGGCGGCGGAACAGGAAGGCCGCGATGCCGAAGATGACCAGGCAAGACGCGGAGGACGTGCCGATGCTCTTCCACGTCTTGACGTCGCGCAGCGCCCGCTCGGCGTCGTCGCTTGCCTTGCGCGTCTGGTCCCACTCGTCCTCGTCCATGTCGGGCGGGCGGAAGCCGCCTTCTCGGCCCGCGCCCAGGATGTCGGCGAGTTCGCCGCCCACCGGGGCTTCGGCGAGGTTGGCGACGATGACCTTGATGTCGTTGGTCTTGGGGATGACCAGTTCACCGGCGGTCAGGTACTGGGACCAGGTGCCGAAGGAATCGACTGTCTTCTGCTCGCTCGCGGACTCGTCATTGCGACCCTTGATGCGGCGCTCCTCGCTCGCGTTTAGCTCGCGGTTCTGGCTTGCGGCGCGTTCCTTGATGGATTCGACGATCTCCGTGTTCTGCCGGATGATCGAACGCGAACTCTCAACGACTTCGAGAAGCCGGTTGCTCGAGAACTGGACGACGAAGATCGCGAACCAGAACAAGAGCGTGCCGATAACGCACGCAAGCGTGCTGCGCGTGACTACCGCGAGGAGCGCGGAGAAGGAGTAGACATAAAGGAACTGGAGCGTGATCAGCGGTATCGCCCAGAGCATGCCGTGGAGCCACATGTCGAACTTGAGACCGATGACCAGGTAAGCGACGAGCACGCCCGCGAGCGTCTGGAGCAGCACGAAGAGCACGGCACCGAGCACCTTGTACGCGAACAGCCGCACCCGTCCGATGGGCTTGGACAGGGAGAGTTCGACCGCACCGCTGCCCAGAAAGTCCGGCAGGATGCTTGATGTCGAGAGCACCGCCAGGATGAGGGCTCCCCACGAAAGCCAGAACTGCACGTACACGTTGTTGAAGATACCGGCGACAAAGGCCCGTGAACCGGTCGTGCCGACCTTGAGCATCGGGTTCTGCCAGGTTTCAAACCAGAAGAACTGCACGCCCTGATCGTTGAACGAGTACGTCGCAAAGAGAGCGACAGCGGCAAGCACCGACAGAACCAAGGAGAGCCAGAAGAGGCTGCGGCTCTTGAGGAGTCGCAGGGAGTCCTGGAGCACGGCCATGAGCATGGTCATGAGCGGTCTCCCTTGCCGGCGTGTGGATGGTCGAGCGCTGCGCCGGGGGCCATCGCCTTTCCCGTGGTCGGGTCCGTCACGGCCTGCATAAAGAGGTCTTCGAGGCTGGGGCGGATGGGTCGCAACGCCTTGATCGTGACCCCAGCGGCCCGCAACCGATCGATCATCGGCTGGACGAACGCCGCGTCCTGCGTACCGATCGTGATGCCGAGCGGTGTGATCGCGTACTTTTGTCCGGTCGCCAGTTGGCCCATCCACGCGACGTGCTGCGCAGCCTTGACAGCGCCGGCTTCCACGAGCAGCGGGGTGGCCGAGGCAAGCTCAGGCAGCACCCGTCGCAGCAGCGGCTCGACACTCTCGCCCGCGGGGTCGATCTCCACTTCGTACCGCCGCTGGTCCACCGTCAACTCATCAATCGTCCCCTGGCTCGCCACCGTGCCCTGCACCAGAATGGCCACGCGGTCGCACAGCATCTCCAGTTCGCTCAGCAGGTGGCTGTTCAGGAAGACCGTGCGGCCCTCTTCCTTGATGCGGGTGAGCACCTCGCGGATGTCGCGCCGGCCCACGGGGTCCACGCCGTCCGTGGGTTCGTCGAGCACGACAAGGTCAGGGTCTGCCGCCAAGGCCTGGGCAATGCCCACACGCTGCCGCATGCCTTTGGAGTAGCCGCGGACGCGGGTCTTGCCCCAGTCCTTCATGCCGACCAGTTCCAGCAGCGCGGGCGTGCGCTTGCGGCGCTCCTGGCGGCTCATGCCGCACATCGCGGCGTAGAAGTCCACGACCTGCTCGCCGGTCAGATACTCGGGGAAGCGATGATGCTCGGGCAGGTAGCCGACCTTGGCGAGCGTCGCTTTGTGGCCCACGGGCCGGCCCAGCAACGTGCCATCGGCACGCGTCGGGCGGATGACCGTCATCAGGATCTTGACCAGCGTGCTCTTGCCCGCGCCGTTGGGCCCCAGCAACCCAAAGACCTCGCCGCGGCGGACGCGCATGTCAATCCCGCGGAGCGCGTGCACGCCCTGCTTGCGGAAGCCCGCGGAATAGACCTTGGAGACATGGGTGAGGTCGATGGCCCAGTCCGAGGACGGGGACGCGAGGGCGGTGCTCATGCGGGCGATTGTTCGCACGTTCCCATACGGTGTGACGGCGATTTCGAGAACACTCGCCTCGTCCGGGACTACTTCCCCGCAAAGTCAATCAACCGTGCCAGCTCATTCCTGAGCTGCCCGCGCGGCACGACCCGGTCCACCATGCCCGCCTTCTGCAGGAACTCGCTCCGCTGGAAGCCCTCGGGCAGTTCCTGGCGGATGGTCTGCTGGATGACGCGGGGGCCGGCGAAGCCGACGAGGGCCTGGGGTTCGCCGATGATGACGTCGCCGAGCATCGCGAAGGACGCGGTGACGCCGCCGGTCGTGGGGTCGGTGAGGACGCTGATGAAGAGGCCGCCGGCATCGTCAAAGCGTGCGAGCGCAGCGCTGGTCTTGGCCATCTGCATGAGGCTCAGGCCCGACTCCTGCATGCGGGCGCCGCCGGAGCAACTGACGATGATGACTGGCAGGTCGTTGGCGGTCGCGTGCTCGATGGCCCGCGTGATCACCTCACCCACCACGCTGCCCATGCTGCCCATCATGAACGTGAGGTCCAGGCAGCAGACCATCGCCTGGCGGCCCTTGATGAACATGGTGCCGGCCTTGATCGCGTCGCGCTGGCCGCTCTTCTTCTGCTCGGCGACGATGCGGTCCGGGTAGGCCTTGAGGTCCTTGAACTTCAGCGGGTCGGTGGGCCTGAGGTTCGTGAACATCTCCACGAACGAGCCCTCGTCCGCCAACTGCCGGATGCGCTCGGTGGCGCTGATGCGGTGGTGGTGGCCGCACTCGGGGCACACGTGGAGGTTCGCCTCCAGGTTCCGCCGGTACAGCATCTTCTCGCACTCTTCGCAGCGCAGCCACAGCCCCTCGGGGATGTCGCTCTTGCGCTCCATCACCTGTGCCCACGACCGGGGTTTCGCCTTGGCCACGTGGCCGGCCGCGGGGGCCGCGGCGGGAGGTGCCCCGGGGACCGGCGGGTGCTTGGCTTCGACCTGTGTGGCGGGGGCGTGGTTGCCGGAGGCTGTTTCGGCCATGGGAGGGTCCGGTGGGGGTGGGCGCTTGGGGCCCAAAGGTGTCGGGTCGGACGGGTGCATGGGTGCCTGATCTGTTGTTGGCAATCCCGCCTGTGAAGGTGCGGTGAAGGGCTTTTGTCCCGTCATTCTATCGCCAACCGGGAGTTTGATACCGCAAAGGATGGTCCGATACCGAACCTGCTGCGAACAAACCACCTCATTTGGGCTGATTCGACAGGTTCTCACCCGCGGAGCGTTCGCACCACCGCCGCCCGCTCTTCCTTTGGCCGCTTGAAGATCGCCGATGCCGCCACCAGCACGTCGCAGCCGGCGGACCGCACCGCCTCCGCCTGCGCGGGGCCGATGCCGCCGTCCATCTGGAGGCGTTGACGCGGGCCCAGGTGCCGCCGGACCTCGCGGGTCTTGGCGAGCGACTCATCGATGAACGCCTGGCCCGAGAACCCCGGGTTCACGGACATCACAAGGATCATGTCGGGGATCGAGAGCACGGGCAGGATGGCGTCGATCGGCGTCGGCGGATTGATGGCGAGGCCGGCCCGCATGCCGAGGGCGTGGGCACGCGCAACCAGATCCTTCACACGCTCACGCGGCGTCACCTCAATGTGGAACGTCACGACGTTCGCCCCGGCCTTGGCGAAAGGCTCAAAGTACTTCTCGGGGTCAGTCACCATGAGGTGAACGTCGAGGTAGGCGCTCGGCAGCGCGGCCCGCAGGCAGCGGCACAGGTCCGGGCCCATCGTGAGGTTGGGCACGAAGTGGCCGTCCATCACGTCCAGGTGGAGCAGGTCGGCCCCCCCACCGCCCGCGCCGGAGGAGAGGATGTGCGCGCAGTCCTCACCCATGCGGGCAAAGTCGGCGGACAGGATCGACGGCGCAATGAGCGGCAGTCGCGGCGGGTGTGTGAGCAGGTCCTGGGCGGTCATGCGGAACGATAGCGGCGGTGGCCTTCCGTACAGGGCGCGGGCATTCTGCCCCCGCCGTCTTCGCTGCTCCCGCCGCCCGCGACCACGTTTACCATCGTCGCAACGACCACACGGAGCACCCATGGACCTTCTTGACCGAGTACGCGCCCGTCTCACCCGCGTTGATCAATCCCACGTGCTGAACTTCTACCCCAAGCTGCCCGCCGCGGAGCAGCGGGCTCTGCTCGCGCAGATCGACAGCATCGACCTTGAGGCGCTGCCGTCCTTGGTCAACGAGTACGTGCTCAAGAAGCCCGGCTTCGTGATGCCGTCACGCCTGGAGCCAGTCAAGTACTACCCGCATGATCCAAAGTCGAGCGTGCGGGCCTGGGACCAGGCCGCGGCCAAGCGTGCGGGCGATTCGCTCATCCGCGCAGGAAAGGTCGCCGCGTTTGTGGTCGCGGGCGGGCAGGGTTCGCGCCTGGGCTTTGAGGGCCCCAAGGGGTGCTTCCCGGCGGGGGCGGTGACCAACAAGACCCTGTTCCAGATCTTTGCGGAGGGCGTTCTTGGCACGCAGGACCGCGCGGAAGGGGACGTCGTCATCCCGTGGTACATCATGACCAGCCCGCTCAACCACGAAGCGACGACATCGTTCTTCGAGTCGCACAAGTTCTTTGGGCTGCGTCGCGACCAGGTCATGTTCTTCCAGCAGGGCGTCATGCCGTCGCTGGACATCAAGACCGGCAAGATGCTCTTGGCAAGCCCGCACGAGGTGGCAACGAACCCGGACGGGCACGGCGGGAGCATCCGCGCGCTGCAGGTGTCGGGCGCGCTGGCCGACATGCAGCGCCGCGGCGTGGAGCACCTGTCGTACTTTCAGGTGGACAACCCGATGGTGCGCGTGATCGACCCGGTGTTCCTGGGCCTGCACGCGTCCGCGCCGGATTCTTCGGCGGAGATGTCCAGCAAGATGGTGGCGAAGGTCGAGCCGGGCGAGAAGGTGGGCGTGTTCTGCCTCACGGACGGGAAGACGGAAATCCTCGAGTACTCCGATATGCCCAAGGAACTCAAGAACGCGAGGAACGCTGATGGGTCGCTCACCTACAAAGCGGGCAACATCGCCGTCCACGCGCTTAGCCGCGCGTTCATCGAGCGGGTAGCGACCGACGCGAAGTTCAGCCTCCCGTGCCACCGCGCGGAAAAGAAAATCCCATGCGTGGACCCGGTGACGGGCAGCCCCCTCACGCCCAGTGAGAACAACGGCGTGAAGCTCGAGAAGTTCATCTTCGACGCACTGGCGCTGTGCAAGCAGTCGCTCGTGGCCGAGACCGACCGCGTCGAGGAGTTCGCCCCGATCAAGAACGCTACAGGCGTAGACAGCGTCGAGAGCAGCAAAGGGCTGCAGACACTGCGTGCGGCACGGTGGCTGGAGGCTGCGGGTGTGGACGTCCCCAAGACGGCAAACGGCTCGCCCGACTGCGTCCTGGAAATCTCTGGACGCACGGCGCTCTGCGCCGAGGACCTCCGCGGCGCGAAGCTGCCCCGCATCGAGCGCGGGGCGAGCGTGGCGATTTAACAGGCCGCGTGCAGGACTTCGAACCACAAAGACACCGAGAGCACAAAGAAAAGCCAAGAAGCGGACATGATGAAGGAACAGGCAGCAGCCTTCCATGCAGACAACCGGCACAGTTCTGGACCTGTACGAGGCCTGCTGCCAGCGGCCCAGCGTTGTTGCCGAGGCCCTTGCTGCGCTGCACGGCGGCACGCCGACGGTGCTGCACGAGGACTTCTGCGGGTCGGCCGCGGTGTCCCGCGTCTGGTGCGAGGTTCCTGGCCGCCGTGCGGTGGCGACAGACCTGGACGGGGACGTGCTCGCGCACGCGCAGTCGCGTGCCCGCGACCTGAACGTAACATTCATCCGGGGCAGTGTGCTGGATGAACCGCCCGCCCAGCCGAACGCGGACATCATCTTCGCAGGCAACTTCTCCGTAGGCGAGTTTGAGGTCCGGGAAGACCTGGTGCAGTACCTCGCACGGTGCCACCGGCGCCTGCGCGACGGCGGAGTGTTCATGTGCGATCTTTTCGGCGCAACGCCGCGACCGGAGGGTGGATCGCTGCGCCGCATGATCCCGCTCCCGGGCGGCGGGACCGTCGAGTACACATGGGAGCAGCGGGCATGGGACCCGTGGAGCGCGAACGTGCAGTGCGTGATCCACTTCCGAGTCCTGGAACGCGGCGAGGTAACAGCGTCGTACCCGGAGGCGTTCACCTACTTCTGGCGCGTGTGGGGCGTGGCGGAGTTCATCGACACCCTGCACGACGCGGGCGTGTGGCGGTGCGAGGTGTTGGATCTGGTGACGCGCGAAACGCCCGCGCCGGACGCACGCGCCGTGTGCGTCGTCGCACGCAAGCGATGAAGCCAATGAAAAAAAAGCCCGGGCACGTGGCCCGGGCTTGGATCGTCTGCGATTCCCTCGAACTCAGCCCGCGAAGTGGGCGAAGGCGCGGTTGGCCTCGGCCATGCGGTGGGTCTGGTCGCGTGTGGTCATCGCCTTGCCTTCCTTCTTGGCGGCGCTGTAGAGCTCGTCCGCGAGGCGGCCGGCCATGGGGCGGCCCTTCTCGCCGCGGATGGCCTCGATGATCCAGCGGTACGCCAGCGACTGCTGACGCTTGCGGTTCACGGGCATGGGCACCTGGTAGTTGGCGCCGCCGATGCGCTTGCTGCGCACCTCGACGAAGGGCTTGACGTTGTCGATGGCGAGGCGGAAGACCTCGATCGCCTCCTTGGGGGCGTTGGGGTCGGTCTCCTTCGCGAGCTTCTCCTGGATGATGTCCATCGCGTCGTAGACGACGCGCTGGGCGACGGACTTCTTGCCGTCGTACATGATGCAGTTGATGAAACGTGCGAGGGCCCGGTCGCCGTAGCGGGGATCGGGACGCAGCTGGACTTCCGCCGATGTGAACTTCTTGCCGCCCATTTCCAAAGCTCCTTGTGGCTGGGAGGGCGGCCCGCGATCGGGAGCCCTCGAACGTTCACCCGTGACAGGCTGGGGAAACCAGGCACGGATTACTGCCGTTCAACATGTCGCACGCGACACCCGCGTGCAAAGACAAACCCACCGGCTTTCGCCGGTGGGGTGTGGGGTGTTGGATTACTTCTTGGCCCGCTTCGCGCCGTACTTGGAACGGCTTTGCTTGCGGTTCTCAACGCCCAGGCAGTCGAGCGTGCCGCGGACGATGTGGTAGCGCACGCCGGGAAGGTCGCGCACACGCCCGCCGCGGACGAGCACAATGCTGTGCTCCTGCAGGTTGTGGCCCTCGCCGCCGATGTAGGCGGTGACTTCCTTGCCGTTGGAGAGGCGCACACGGGCGATCTTGCGGAGCGCCGAGTTGGGCTTCTTCGGGGTCGTGGTCTTCACGATCAGGCACACGCCGCGCTTCTGGGGGCAGCCAACGAGGTCCTTGACCTTGTTGATCTTGGGGATCGAGCGGCGGGGTTTGCGGACAAGCTGGTTGATCGTCGGCATGGTGGCAAAGGTCCTGATAGCAACGCCCGGCGGGCGGACGGCCCGGCGAGCAAGGGGGGAATGTTAGCCATAAGTGGGCGTCAGGCAACCCCCGCGCGTGCTTCCCTCACCCGAACTTTTCCCGTTTGGGTCACCCGCCTCCACCAGCACGCCCTAGCGTCGCCCATGGCCAGCCAGCCCCCAAATCCCCTCACCGTCAAAGCGTTCCAGACCCTCATCCGCGACCGGTACCTCGCGACCGACGCCGCCCGCGGCACCCCCGGCACCTTCATGTGGTTCATGGAAGAGGTGGGCGAACTCGCCACCGCCCTCCAGAACAATGCGCCGGGGAAGACCCCAACACCGGAGGAGAAGGCAAACCTGAGCGAAGAGTTCGCGGATGTCATCGCGTGGCTCACGACCCTCGCCAACATCAACGGTGTGGACCTCGAGCGGGCGCTCGCCAAGTACACCGACAAGGGCGGCGTCGAGGGCGTGAAGGATTAATCAGCACAGCCCGCCGCTGAAGACCCGGATGAACGATTCGATGTCCTGCGTGTCTGGAAGCAGCTCCTCGCTCTTCAAGTCCGGGCCGACGACCTCCACACGCCCAGCCGGTTTTCCTCCCCGCGTACGCTTCCCGGGTCGGCCCCGTAGCTCAGCGGTAAGAGCAGGCGACTCATAATCGCTTGGTCCTCGGTTCGAATCCGAGCGGGGCCACTTTGCGTCGGAATCGGTTGTCGCGAACCGGAACCGCCCGCCTACGCCATCACCTGACCCGACATTTCCGCCCGCAGCCGCGTCAGCGCCGCGATCCGCTTCTCCATCGGCGGGTGCGTCGCGAACATCTTGCCGATGCCTCCCAGGAACGGCTCCACGATGAACATGTTGTTCATCGCGGGGTTGTGCGTGGGCATCGGCACCCGCTGCGACGCCATCTCCAGCCGCTGGAGCGCCGAAATCAACCCGTCCGGCGAGCCCGCGATCGCAGCGCCATCCGCATCAGCAACAAACTCGCGGCTGCGGCTGATCATGGCCTGAATCAGCACCGCCGCGATCGGCGCGAGGATGACACCGATCAGCATGATGGGGTTCCCGCCGCCCTCACGCCGCCCACCCCCCCACATCGCGAACTGGGCGAAGTACGACAGCACGCCCGCGATCATCGCGCTCACGCACGACGTCAGCGTGTCACGATTCTTCACGTGCGCCAGCTCATGGGCCATCACGCCCCGCACCTCTTCCTCAGACAGCAGCCGAAGCGCACCCTCCGTGATCGCCACCGCCGCCTTGCTGGGGCTGCGCCCGGTCGCAAAGGCGTTGGGCGCCTGCACCGGACAGATATACACGCGCGGCATCGGCAGCCCCGCGTTCTGGCGGAGTTCGTCCACCATGTGGTGCAGTTTGCCGCCCGCCCCGGGCGTATCGCCAAACACCTCAACGCCCCGCATCGACGCGACCGCGATCTTGTCCGAGAAGAAGAACGCGACGAGGTTCGTGAGTGATCCCAGCACCAGCGCGATGATGAGCCCGCTCTTGCCGCCGTAAGCGCTGCCCACCAGCAGGAACAGGCCGATGAGCGCCCCCATCAGCATCGCCGTCTTGAAGTTGTTCGCAAGCCTGACCATGGAGTCCCCCTTTGCACCAGCGGTGTTCACCAGTTGTACGCCGGGTGATTGGCAATTGTTGTGCCGCTATTGCACCGTCCCCACGCCCCGCAGTGCCTGTCACCACAGCACGCGTCCCCAATTGGATGCCAGAATGACAGCCAAGGCTCCCGCCAAGCCAACCCCCGGCCGCCACGGGTGAAGTCCACACCTTCCGGT
The DNA here is from genome assembly GCA_036261855.1 of Phycisphaerales bacterium. GTDB lineage: Bacteria > Planctomycetota > Phycisphaerae > Phycisphaerales > UBA1924 > BJHL01. The sequence continues at coordinate 24,147 of DATAKA010000123.1, forward strand.
CCTACCGTCGTGCCTCGCGCGGACGCTTGAAGGCGACGCGCGCCACCGACCGCACCCGCCCGCGACCGATCGCAGGACCCATCCCATGGCAAACTCCCCCGCCGACCGGAAGTACTCCTCCTCCCACGAATGGCACAAAGTTGAGGGCGACACCCTCACGCTGGGGCTCACCCAGTTCGCCGTGAACCAGCTCACGGATGTGACGTACGTCGAGATGAAGAAGGCCGGCACCAAGTTCAAGGCCGGGGACATCGTGGGCGAGGTGGAGAGCGTCAAAACCACCAGCGACATCTACTGCGCCGCCGACGGCGAAGTCATCGAGACCAACAAGGCCGTTGCCGACGACCCCAGCCTGCTGAACAGCGACCCCTTTGGGAAGGGCTGGCTCATCAAGGTGAAGGTCACCGGCCAGGGCAAGCTCGGCGAGTGCGTGGACGCCGCGACCTACGACAAGCAGCACGGGTAAGCATCACCGATACCAGGAACCACCACACGACCCATGACAGATACACGCGGGCCGATGCTGGTGTGCCGGAACGTCCACAAGTCGTACAGGCTTGGCGGTGCGGTCGTCCCCGCGCTGCGCGGCGTAGACCTTGAGATCACCGAACCCGGGTTCTACGCCATCATGGGCCAGTCCGGCAGCGGCAAGAGCACGCTCCTGCACCTGCTCGCCGCCCTCGACAAGCCCGACGAGGGCGAGATCTTCATCGCCGGGCAGCCGATCCACTCGCTGGATGACAAGGCCGCGACGCAGTTCCGCCGCACCCAAATCGGCATCGTCTTCCAGCAGTTCAACCTCATCCCCACGCTCACGGCCTACGAGAACGTCGAGCTCCCCGGCATGCTCGCCGGCGACAAGCCCGACACGCTCACCGCCCGCAGCCGCGAACTCCTCAGCCAACTCGGCCTCGGAGACCGCGGCGGCCACCGGCCCGATGCACTCTCCGGCGGTGAACAACAGCGCGTGGCCATCGCCCGCGCACTCCTTTTTTCGCCGCCCGTGCTCTTCGCCGACGAACCCACGGGCGCGCTCGACAGCCAGTCCAGCGCACGCCTCTGGCAGTTGCTCGGGGACATCGCCAAGGAACGCCGGATGCTGGTCGTGATGGTCACGCACGAGCCCGCGGCCGCGGCGTACTGCCGGCGCGTCTTCGTGCTGCAGGATGGCCGGGTCAAGGGCACCATTGAATCGGAGGGCCTCGATGCGGGCGGTATTGCGGCTCGCTATCAGCAGCTTGTTCGAGCGTCGTAGCAGGACGATCCTGCTCGTCGTCGTCGTCGCGCTCGCCGCAACCCTCGTGAGCGCGGTGGGTGTCGCCATGGGCAGCCTCCGCAACGCCGTGCGCCTCCGCGTGGACGCCATGGTCGGCGCCGCCGACGTGCGCATCAAAGCCAAGAACGCCGGGATGGTCTCCGACGATGTGCTCGGGCAAGCACGAAGTTGGGAAGGCGTAGAAGCCGCCATCCCGCGGCTGGACTCCTCCCTTTCCGTGCGCTTCGACAAGCCCGTGTGGGCGCGTGCAGAAGGCGCCGAGATCGGCCCGTTCGTCCGGCGCGTGGACGTGTTTCAATCACCCGTCCTCGCGGCCGGCATCACGATCGACCCCACACTGCCGCCCGCCTCCGTGGACCTCGTCGAAGGCCGCCTACCCGCGGCCGACAACGAGGTCGTCCTCGACCGCTACGCCATCAAACGCCTCAGCGACCGGCCCGAACGCCCCGACCCCACGCAGCAATTCACGATGGCGATGACACGCCGCAGCGGCGAAGGACGCATCGGCAAGGCAGAAGAAGGCCCGATCTCTGTCGAAAGTGACGCCGAAGCACAGAAACTGAACGCATCGAGCGCCCCGGCCCTCGGCGACACCGTGGAAGTCATCCGCTTCCGCAAAGACCCCCTGCTCCTCAAAGTTGTCGGCATCGCCGCGCAGCCGCCCCTGGGCGGGCGCGCCCGTGTCTACATGACGGTGCCCGGCCTCGCCGCCGCGATCGGCCAGCCCGGAAAACTCTCGCAGGTCGACCTTGTCCTCGCCGAAGACGTGGACGCCAAAGCGTTCGTCGAGACGAACGCGCCCAAACTGCCCCCCACCATGACCGTGCAGACCGCGGAGAAAATCACTAGCGGCCTCGACAAGAACCTCCAAGCCAACCAACTCGCCTTCCTCCTCGGCACCCTCATGTCCTGCATCGCCGCGGGCTTCATCATCACCACCGGCATGAGCACCGGCGTGGTCGAACGCCAGCGCGAACTCGCCATCCTGCGGTGCATCGGCGCAACGCCCTGGCAGTTGGCAACGTCGCAGTTGATTCAGGGCGCACTCGTCGGCCTCTCCGGCGCGGTCATCGGCGTGCCCCTCGGCGCGGCCCTCGCCTCCATCATGGTCATCTACTTCCAGGACCGCCTGCAGGCACCGCTGTACTTTGACGCCTACCGCGTGCTGGTTTCCGTGGGCGGTTCGCTCATCACCGGCCTCGTGGGCGCTGCATGGCCCGCCTGGCGCGCGACGCGCATCTCCCCACTCGCCGCACTCGCGGTACGTGCCGAGGTGCCCAAGCAGCGCACCATCGTCATCCTCACCATCGCGGGCCTGCTGGGCGTCGTCATCCACCTCTGCGTCTTCACGCTCATCAAAGACAGAGACCTCGTCTTCATCGCGTACGTCTCCGTCGGCCTCCCCGCGCTCATGCTCGGCTACTTCCTGCTGGGCGTCCCCGCCGTACTTCTCACCGGACGCTTCTTCGGCCCCGTCATCGAGCGCCTGATGCGTCTCCCGCCCAACCTGCTCCAACGCAGCATCCGCGTCACGCCCTACCGCTTTGGCTTCACCGCCGGCGCGCTCATGGCCGGCCTTGCGCTCATGGTGGCCATCTGGACGCAGGGCGGCGCGGCCCTCCGCGACTGGGTCGGCAAACTCGACTTCCCCGACGCCTTCGCCGTCGGCCTCAACATGCCGCCCGAAGCCCAGGCCGAGCTCCGCACCCTCGACTTCGTCACCGACTCCTGCGCCATCTCCATCTACCCAGTTACCACCGACGCCTTCGGCCTCCAGACCTTCACGAAAATCAAGACCAGTTTCGTCGCCTTCGAACCCGAAGCCTTCTTCCGCATGACCCGCGTGGACTGGGTGCAGGGTGACCCCAAGGCCGCCATCGAACGGCTCAAGGCCGGCGGCGCGGTCATCGTCTCGCGCGAGTTCCTCGTCGCACGCGGCCAGGGAGTCGGTGACACATTCGTCTGCTGGGATGAAGATGAAACCCGCCACGAGTTCGAGATCGTGGGCGTCGTCTCCAGCCCCGGGCTCGAGGTCGCCAACGACGTCTTCGATGTCGGCGAGGACTTCACGCAGCAACGCATCCACGCCGTCTTCGGCAGCCGCAAGGACCTCCTCGACAAGTTCCACACCGACACCATCGGTCTATTGCAGTTCACGATGGCAGAAGGCATTGACGACGAAGAAGCCATGATGACCGTGAAGCAGGCCCTCGCCCCTTACGGCGTCATGCACGCCGGCAGCGGCCGGGGCCTCAAGCAAACCCTCCAGGGCTTCGTCAAGACCACACTCCTCGTCGCGAGCTGCGTCGCGATCTTCTCCATGCTCATTGCGAGTTTCAGCGTCGCCAACGTCATTGTCGCGGGCGTGCAGTCCCGCATGTTCGAGTTCGGTGTCATCCGCGCCGTGGGCGGCTCTGGCGGCGTCTTCGGCGTCCTCACCCGCCTCGTCATCGCCGAGGTCCTCGTCATCGTCATCGCGGCCTGCGCACTCGGCACATTGATGGGCACCCAGGGCGCCTTCGGCGGACTGGTCCTGAACCGCATCGTCTGGGGCCTGGAACTGGCCCTCAAACCCCCGGTCATCGCCATTGCGCTCGGCTGGCTCACACTCCTCGTCATCGCTGTCGGTGCCGCCGCCCCCGCCGTCATCAGCCTCGCCAAGAAGCAGCCGCGCGAACTCCTTGGCGCCGTCCGCGGCTGATCTGGGTAGCCCGCTTCTCCGAGGCGGGATGCTCTGGGCACCTCCGCACTCCGTGCTAGGAACTGCAAGCAGCACGTTCCCCAATCACCCCGCCGTGTTCTCCCCGCCGCTTCGGCGCACGACCGTTGCGAGGGGCGCGGCGAGGCTCCGCGAGCAAGCCCCTCGAAAGTCCCCGCTCCTTCCCAATCGCCCCTTGGGCGGACGTGCCCTCAGCACGCCGAACGCGTGGAATTCACTAGCCTGGGCGTGGAACGAGCGACACTCCCGGGAAGCGATCCGGACTCCCGATATTTTCGCTTTATCGCTTTTCGCTTTATCGTTTTCTCCCCCATCACCGCGTTCTGTTCGACACTCCGTGTCGATACCAAAAATATTCCGAACTTCCTCTTGCACTCTGTTTACGGATTGTGTAAGGTGTGCAACTCCATGCCCGCCGCACTCTCCATCCCGCACGCCAACCCCCAACCGCCCTGTTTCCAGGCCGAATCCGTTGCCCCGTCCCCTCTCCACCTGCTCACCTCCTCACCTGCTCACTTCCTCCCTCCCGACACCGTCTCCCGGCTTTTCTCCGCCGCCCTCTCTGTCCTCGAAGAAGTCGCCAAGACCAGCCCCAACCCCATCGAACGCCGCCGCGCGGCCACCACCATCCTCCGCTACCTCTTCGTCCCACCTCCCCGCGCTCCGCGTGCGCCTACTCCGAGCAACGCGTCTCCGAGCACCAGCAACCCGGCTCCCCGAGGCGAACGCGCCACCACCGGCCAGAGAGCGGTGACCCCAACCCGCGCTGCTGCGCACACCGCGCCCCCTCCCGACCCGCCGCAACTCCTCTCCGCGCCCCCACTGCGCCGCACCAGCGCCACGCCCTCCCCCGCCGCCTCCCTGCTCACCGCGCTCGCGACATCGCACGACGTCGCCCGCCAACTGTCCTGGGCACCCACACGCTCCGCGTGGGACTTCACACCCTACCCGTCGCTCGACCCATCCACACACGTTCCCGGGCTCATCTGGCACACATCCCTTCCCAACGCAGTCCCCACCGCGCGCCCGCCGCCGTGTGAAATCTCGGACGCGATTCTCCGGGCGTTCCCACTTCGCCTTCAACGTGAACTGCGGAACGACGCGGCGTGACACGCGTCCTGGACAGCCCCACGACTCTTGGCGCGATCTTCACCGCCTCCATACCGAGCGACGTCTAGAACTTACCGCTCCACAGTCGATGATCCTCTGTCCAAGGTCTGCCCGCCGGGCGAGGCCGGACGTCATCCCCGCCACCGGCTCTTGAGGAACCACGCATGCCCGACCACGCGCGATTCCGCACGGTCTTCATCAGCGACCTGCACCTCGGCTGCGACGAGGCCCGCGCCAACGAAGTCGCGGACTTCCTCAAGTGCGTCCGCTGCGACACGCTCTACCTCGTGGGCGACATCATCGACATGTGGCGACTGTGCCGCCGCTGGCACTGGCCGGACGCCAACAACCGCGTCGTGCGCCGCGTCCTCAAAATGGCCAAACGCGGCACGCGCGTGGTGTTCATCCCCGGCAACCACGACGACCCGGCCCGCCAGTACATCGGCATCAACTTCGGCGGAGTCGAACTGCGGCTCAACGACATCCACGAGACCGCCGACGGCCGACGCCTCCTCGTGACCCACGGCGACCAGTTTGATCTTGTGATCCGCCACGCCCGCCTTGTGTCCCTTCTCGGCGCGTGGGCATACGAGCGCCTCCTCAAGCTCAACAAGCACTACAACATGGCGCGCGCGGTGTTCGGATACGAATACTGGTCCCTCTCCAGGTTCCTCAAGCTCAAGGTCAAGTCGGCCTGCACGTTCGTCTCGAACTTCGAGCAGGAACTCACCAAGGAAGCCGCGGGCAGGGGCCTGGACGGAGTGGTGTGCGGCCACATCCACCACGCCGAAGTCCGCCGCGGAGCGCACGCCGGAGTGGACTACTTCAACTGCGGCGACTGGGTGGAGCAATCGAGCGCATTGGTGGAGCACGACGATGGCCGCATGGAACTGATCGACGGCGCGGCCCTCGCACGCGAGGTGCTTGCCCGCCGTGCCCTCAGCCAACACAACCGCGCCGAAGGCCCGGCGCTGGATGACGACGCGTGGCCGGAGGCAGATGGGTCCGACTCTGCCGTGGACTTTGTCTTCCGCGACGGCCCCCGCGAGGCACTGCTCGCCGCCGGACTCCAGCTCTGATCGGCACGGCAGAGCGGCCCAAACCCCGAAGATGAATACAGGACTCTTTACTCTTCTATTGCTATCATGGCCGCATGAAGACGATCATCGAGCCCTTCCGCATCAAGGCCGTAGAACCGATCCGCATGACCACCGCCGCGGACCGCGACCGCATCCTCCGCGAGGCCGACTTCAACCCGTTCCTCATCCACGCGAAGGACGTGCTGATCGACCTGCTGACCGACTCCGGCGCGAGCGCCATGAGCAGCGAGCAGTGGGCCGGCATCATGCGCGGCGACGAGAGCTACGCGGGCAGCGAGTCGTTCTGGCGCCTGCGCACCGTGCTGAAGGACCTCACCGGCTTCGAGCAGGTGCTCCCCACGCACCAGGGCCGCGCGAGCGAGCGGCTCCTCTTTGAACTCATCGGCGGGAAGTGCCCGGACGGCTCGCCCAAGGTCGTCCCCAACAACGCCCACTTTGATACCACCCGCGCCAACATCGAACACAGCGGCGCCGAGGCGATCAACCTGCCGATCCCGGAGGCCAGGGACCCCCGCAACCGGCACCCCTTCAAAGGAAACATCGACGTCGCCGCGCTCGATGCGCTCATCACCAAGGTCGGTCGCGACCGCATCCCGGTCGTCATGATGACCATCACCAACAACACCAGCGGCGGCCAGCCCGTGAGCCTGGAAAATCTTCGCGCCGTCCGCAAGGTCTGCGACAAGCACCGGCTCCCGCTCTTCCTGGACGCCTGCCGCTTCGCGGAGAACGCATACTTCATCAAGCAGCGCGAGCCCGGCCAGCAGCACCGCAGCGTCAAGGACATCGTCCGCGACATGTTCGACCTCGCCGACGGATCCACCATCTCCGCAAAGAAGGACGGCCTGGTCAACATCGGCGGGCTGCTGCTCATCCGCGACAAGGAGCTCTTCCAGCGCGCCTGCAACCTCCTCATCCTGACCGAGGGCTTCGTCACCTACGGCGGCCTCGCCGGGCGCGACCTGGAAGCAATGGCACAGGGCCTCACAGAAGTCGTCGAAGAAGACTACCTCGGCTACCGCATCCGCAGCGTCGAGTACCTCGGCGAGAAACTCCTGAAGTCCGGCATCCAGATCATCGAACCGCCCGGCGGCCACGCCATCTACATCGACGCCTCGCACTTCGCCCCGCACATCCCGCGCGAGCAGTTCCCAGGCCAGTCGCTGGTCTGCGGCCTGTACCGCACCGCCGGCATCCGCAGCTGCGAAATCGGCAGCGTGATGGCGGGCCCCAAGCGCGTGCCAGAAATGGAACTCGTCCGCCTCGCCCTCCCCCGCCGCGTCTACACCCAGAGCCACTTTGACTACGTCGCCGAAGCCTGCGCGGAACTCTTCGCCCGGCGGAGCGAACTCCGCGGCATGCGCATCGTGGAAGCACCCGAAGTGCTCCGGCACTTCACGGCCCGCTTCGCGGAGGTCTGACCGGCAAGGCCCGGTACCATCCACCATGACCACCACCCCACAACAACCCCTGACGATGGTCGAGAAGATCGCGACGCGGTACGCCGTGGGGCTCGCGCCGGGTCAGGTGGTGCGCCAGGGCGACTTCGTCACGATCCGCCCCAAGCATGTGATGACGCACGACAACACCGGCGCGGTGATGCCCAAGTTCAAGCAACTGGGCGCAAAGAAAGTCCACGACCCGCGTCAACCGGTCTTCGCCATCGACCACGACATCCAGAACCGGACGCCGGAGAACCTCGGCAAGTACGCGAAGATCGAGGCCTTTGCGAATGAGCACGGCGTGGACTTCTACCCAGCCGGCACCGGCATCTCGCACCAGGTCATGGTGGAGCAGGGCTACGTCGTGCCCGGCGCGATGGTGGTGGGCAGCGACTCGCACAGCAACCTGTACGGCGCGATGGCCGCGCTGGGCACCCCGGTCGTGCGCACTGACGCGGCGAGCATCTGGGCCACCGGCGTCACGTGGTGGCAGGTGCCGCCCGTGGCCAGGGTCACGCTCAAAGGGAAACTCCAGCCGGGGGTCGTGGGCAAGGACGTGATCATCGCGCTCTGCGGCGCGTTCAACAAGGACGAGGTGCTCAACCACGCCGTGGAGTTCGTGGGCGACGGGCTGGCGTCGCTCTCGATGGACCAGCGGATGTCGATCGCGAACATGACCACCGAGTGGGGCGCGCTCGCCGGTCTCTTCCCGTTCGACGAAGTCACGCGTGAATACCTCAACCACCGCGCGGAGTACTTCGCGCAGGGCAAGCGCCCCGGCATACGCCGCCCGGGCTCGCTGGGCTCGTACACGCGGGCGGACGTGGATCTGTGGTGGTCACAACGGGCAGCGTTCGCGGCCGACGCGGGCGCGGTGTACGCGGCGGAACTGGAGATTGATCTTTCCACCATTGTCCCGCACGTTTCCGGGCCCAACGACGTCAAGACCATGCACGCCCTCCCGGAGATCGAAGGCAAGCACGTGAAGATCAACAAGGCGTGGCTCATGTCCTGCGTCAACGCCCGCCTGGAAGACATCGGCGTCGCCGCGTCGATCGTGAAGGGCAAGAAGGTTGCACAGGGCGTCGAGTTCTACCTCGCCCCCGCGAGCGCCGATATCCAGGCGCAAGCCACGGCGCTGGGCCACTGGGGTGCGCTGCTGGAGGCCGGCGCGATCGAATTGCCGCCCGGCTGCGGCACCTGCATCGGCCTGGGCGCGGGCACCATCAAGGCCGGTGAGGTAGGCATCTCGGCCACAAACCGCAACTTCGAGGGGCGCATGGGCGACCGGCAGGGCCTCGTCTACCTCGGCTCGCCCGCGGTCGTCGCGGCCAGCGCGTTGGCCGGGTACATCTGCGCACCGACCAAGTACCAGAACGGCGCGAAAGTGCAGACGCGGTTCGCCAGGACCGCCGCCACCCCGGCCGCCACCGGCACGGCGTCCATCATCGCCGGCTTCCCGGAGCGCCTGCGCGGACGGCTCCTGTGGATGGACCGCGACAACCTCAACACCGACGGCATCTACGCGGGCAAGCACACGTACAACGACAACATGACGCCCGAGCAGATGGCGCAGGTGATCTTCGAGAATTACGACCCCACACTGCGAACATGGGCCAAGCCCGGCGACGTCATCGTGAGCGGGATGAACTTCGGCACCGGCTCCTCGCGGGAGCAGGCGGCGACGGCGCTCAAGTTCTTCGGCGTGCCGTGCGTCATCGCGGGCTCCTTCAGCGAGACGTACAAGCGCAACGCGTTCAACAACGGCTTCGTCTGCTTCGAATGCCCGCCTCTGGTCGAATGGCTCCGCGGCGCGGGCGTGCCAAGCTCCGACGGAAGCGACAAGACACGCGTGATCGGGCAGGTCGACATCGACTACCGCGCCGGAACGCTCCGCGTGTCCCCAGTCTCGGGAGAGGCCGCGTCATTCTCGTTCACGCCGCTGTCACCGGTCGCGCAGGAGCTTGTCGTCTCGGGCGGCGCTGAAGAGGTCGTCAAGCGGCGGCTGGCGGGAATGGCGTGACGCTCACAGCGCCCCGGCCGCGAGGCGACACATGAGCAACGCGGCGAGCTGCGCCCGCGGCACGAGCGACTCCAGGTCAATCCACTCCTGCGTCGTGTGCAGGCCGCCGCCCCGCACACCCAGCGTGTCGATCGTGGGGAGTCCACCGGCCTGCAGGTTGTTGCCGTCGCAGACGCCGCCGGTTGTGCCGAACGGCAGCTCCTGACCGAGGTCGATCGCACTCGTCCGGGCAAGGTTGGCGAGGCGCTCGACCGCCGGCGTCTTGGGCTTGCCGGGCCGGTTGAGCACGAGTTCGACGCGTGTTTCTGGCAGGCGGCCGTGGTTGGCGTTCATGGCGGTCAGCGCCTCCGCGAGCACCCGCTCCGCTCCGGGAGAAAAGTACCGCACGTTGCCCCACGCCCGCGCGCAGTCGGGGACGATGTTGGTCGCGCTTCCACCTTCCAGCGGGCCGATGTTGACGAGCCGTCCGGCGGCGGGGTCGGCGAGGTCGCAGGCGCGGCTGATGGCGTCGGCGAGCGCCCGCACCGCGGAAACGCCCTTGGTGAAGTCGCGCCCAACGTGCGCGGCCTTGCCGCGGCACTCGATCATGAACTGACCGCTGCCCGGCCGCTCGATCACGAGGCCGCCGTCCGGGAGTGCGGGCTCAAAGACCAGCCCGCAGTCGTAACCGCCTTGGTGCTTCGGTTTGGCCGCCTCGGCGCGGAGCGCGGCGTCGGCGTGGAATGAACCGGTTTCTTCATCGCTCACGATGGCGAAGGTCCACGAGAGCGGCACATCAGCGGCGTGTAACGCCTCGAGCGCGGCGATCGCAACAAGGAGCCCACCTTTCATGTCTGAACAGCCGGGGCCGGTGGCGCGCGAGCCGGAAGGGTCGATCGTGAGTGCGTTGAACGAAGGATCGAGCGGGAAGACTGTGTCGATGTGGCCGCACAGCAGCACGCGACGCGTTGCGCGTGGGTGTTGCTTGCGAATGATCGCGAGTGGTGGCACGGGCCGGGCAGCGTCCGCGGCGGGACCCTCGCGCAGCCACGGGGGCCGCGGCTGGCCGGGCACGAGCTCGGCGGATGCGCCGAGCTGCCGGAGCCTGCCAACAAGCACGTTTCGGCAGTCGTCGAGCCGGCTGCCGGGGCCGGGCCCGGTGGGCACTGCGACAAGCGATGCGAGGTCGGCAATCAACTCCGAACGGCGTGGCGTGATGGAATCCACGACGCGTTGCTCGGTGGGTGTCGTGGTCATGGCGTGTTCCTTTCGAGCCAGAGGCCGGCGATCAGCGGGAGGAGGCTCAGCACGAGCAAAGCAAGTGCCACAAGCTTGATCCACGCGACCTGGCGCGCGATGGGGAGGCGGTCGATGGAAAGACCGAGCAGTTGCATGACGCGCTTCTGACGGTCGGCGATGCTGCCGTGGCGGAATGAGAAGCGGCCGGTGGGCATGCCGTTGAGGTCGGCGACGGACTGGAGTGTCGCGACCGTGGACGCGACGGCCGCGTCGGTGATAACCGTGGCGGATCCATCGGACGTGACGCGGGCGAGGTGTGCAGCGGCGAATGCGTCGGCGTCCCACTCGAACCGCCTGCTGATGAACCCGAAGACCGTGAACCCGACGGCGACCGAGGCGATCGCGGCCGCGAGGGAGACGGCGGGCTCGAGCACGGTGGGCAGGCGCAAGAGCTGGTAGGCGAGGGCCACCAGAAGGGCGGTGCCGGTGACGGTGGCGAAGACCGCGACGGCCGTCCAGATCATGTGGCGGCGGCGGACGTGGGCGACCTCGTGCGCGAGCACGACTTCCAGCTGGTCCCGGGGCAAGCGTTCGAGCAGCGCATCGGTCAAGAGGAGGTATCGGAAGGGGAAGAAGACGCCGAGGATCGCGGCGTTGATGAGTGAGCCGCGGGTCCGCCACACAAGGGGCCCCACGACGCGCACGCGGTACGTGCGGCACGTCGCGAGGATCTGGTCCCGGAGGGCGCCATCGCCCAGTTGCTGGGTGCTCCAGATGAACCGGAGCAGCAGGGGCGTGAGGAAGAGCACGAGCGCGATGCCCGCGAGGTGCAGCAGTTCCATCCACCAGGAAGCCGGATCGATCGCGAACCACCGTGGCAGGAGGTCGATCGCCTCGGACCATGCGAGCACGAGGCAGATGGGGACGAGGACGAGCAGGACCTGGTGGCGCACCTGCGTCCACACCCACTGCGGGCGTGATTCGGGCTGGTGGAGGGTGGCACCGGACGCGAGCGATCGGAAGATCGTGGCCTCGTGCATGCGGCGTTCGAGCGGCTCGATACTCCACCACGTCAGCACGAGCATCAGGAGCACCGGGGATGCGATCACGACTTCGTCGAGCAGCACCACGTCGCCCATCGTCGAGCGGACACGGCCCGCCCAGTCCATCGCGGGCCAGAGGACGCACGCGAACAGCACGAGGAGCACGCTGATGCGGACCGTGGCCATGAGGGCGTGGGCCCGGCCCAAGGGCGCGAGCGTGCCGCTGCGGTCGATGGCCGCGCCGGCGTGGCGTGTGAAGGCGTGGAACGCGAGCCACATGATGAGCAGGGTGAGGAATGGGAGCGAAGGGCCCCACCACGACGGAGTGGCGGTGTGGGTGGTGGTGCCCAGCACATCCTGCATGCGCGCGGCGAAGAAGGCGAGGATGACCAGGACCTGCACCATGGCTCTGCTGCTATCGTACCGGCATGCCATTCAACCTCACAGGCGGCGAGGTGCTCTTGGTGCTGGGGATCGGGGTGCTGCTGCTCGCCCAGTTCGGGCTCATGATCTGGGCGCTCGTGCACGTCCATTCATCGTCCGCGAGCGTGGCCCACAAGTTGTTGTGGACCATCATCGTGCTGATGGCGCCTTTGCTCGGTTCGGGGTTGTACCTGCTCATCGGGCGAAAGTCTGTGACGGCTGCGGACGATTCCGTACCGGATTAGCCCCGCACGATCGCGGCCCACATGTCCTGCATTTTCTTGACCGAGACCGGGACGCTCGTGCGGAGTTCCTGCGCGAACACACTCACACGCAGTTCTTCCAAGTGCCATCGGAACTCATCGATGCGCTCGGCGGACAGGTGGAGCGTCTTCTGGTGGGCCTTGAGCTCGCCGAGGGCCTTCTGGAGCGCGACGACGTCGGCGGCGAGGCGGGCGTCGCGCTGCGCGCCGGCGCCGGGGCCGCCGCCGGCGCTCTGCAATTTGGCGTGGCGCATCAGCATGGCCTGGAGGTAGCGTGGGACGTGGCGGAGCCACTCGAAGGGCGTCGCGGTCAGCGTGTCCTTGGCGCACAGGGCGATCAGTTGCTGGCGCATGTCGTCCAGCGCCGGCGTGAACGCCTCGGGCTGGCGTGCGCCGAGCGCCTTCTGCACCTGGTGGAACTGCTGCAGGATCGTCGCGACGAGGGGGACGACCTCCTTCATCGCGGCGGCGAGGCGCTCGATGCCGCGGGTGGTGCGGAACGCGAACTCCTTCTCGGTGCGGACGGGCAGCATGTCGCCGATGAAGGCGCGGTCGGCGATGAGTTCCTGGATGGCGGCGGTGAGTTCGGCGCGGGAACCGAGTGTGGCGTAGTGCAGGCCCATCTGCTCGATGCCGGGGATGTACGCGCAGTGTGCCTTGAGGGCGCGGTCGGCCTCGAACATGAAGAGGCGGCGGCTGCCGGCGCGGGTCGCGGCCTGGGCACTCTCGAACGTGTCGAACAGACGCAGCGAAACACTTGTTCTCGCGTCGAGGATTCCCGGGTACGCGCCGATCACGACGCCCGCACGCTCGATCTCCAGGCGCTCGGGGAGGTCGCCAAAGTCCCACTGCTTGATGCCGTCGCGGGTGAAGCGGTTGGGGCTGGTGAGGAGCCCGGCCTTGATCTTGGGCGCGAGGAGGGCCTTGAGTTGGCCCAGGTCGCGGCCTGACGCGAGGACGCGTTCGTCCTCCCCCACCACTTCGATGCGGAGTTGCATCCAGAGCGGGAGCGGCGCGGCGACGAGGGCGTCGCGCGGAACATCGAGCGTGGTTGCCTTCAGGATCGCCGCGCGGAGTTGATCGATGAGGTTGCCCTCGCCGAACTTGAGCAGGGGCAGCACCTGCTGGGCGAGTTGGCCGGAGGGCGGCAGCACGCGCCGGTAGTCTTTGCCCAGGCCGCGGAGCACGGTCTCGACACGCTCGCGCAGGTGACCGGGCACGAGCCATGCGAGGCGGTCGATGCTGATCTGGCCCAGCGCTTCCAAGGGCACGCGGGCGGTGATGCCGTCATCGTCCTTGCCCGGGTCGAGCTTATAGGAGAGAGGCAGGCGCAGCGGGCCGACGTCCAGCGTGTCCGGGTATTGGTCCAGGCCCGGGAGGTCGGCGTCGGACGCGATCAGGTCCTCCAGGCTCATGAAAAGAACGCGCTGGTTCTTCTTGGCTTCGTCGAAGCGCCAGCGTTCGAAGGCCGCGGCGGTGACGACTTCTTTAGGAACGCGAGACGCGTAGTACTGGAACCTGCGGTCCATGTCGGCGAGGAGGTTGTTGCGGCGGCTGCGGACTTCCCACTCGCTGACGCTGTCCTCCAAGTTCAGGTTGTGCGCCAGGAAGGGGGCGCGGGTTTCCATGTCGCCCATGACCAGGGCGTGATGGATGAAGATGTCGCGTGCGGCGGGCGGGTCGATAGCCGCGAAGTGGACGCGGCGCTTGGCGACGAGCTCGATGCCGAACACGGTGATGCGTTCGTTGGCGACGACGCGGCCGGTGGGGCGGTCCCACCGCGGCTCGCTGTACGTGCGCTTGAGCAGGTGGGCACCGAGTTCTTCGACCCATTCCGGCTGGATCGGCGCGACGGTGCGCGCGTAGATCTTGGTCGTGCGGACCACCTCCGCGGCCATGAGCCACTTGTAGCCGCCGGGCGGGGCGTTCCCGAAGAGGCCGGACCCGGGGAAAATGCTGTAGCGGTTGCCGCGGGCGGCGAGGTAGTTGCCCAGTTCGCGGTCTGGCTTGTCCGCGCGGGTGGCGATGTTGGCGAGGAGGCCGGTGAGCAGGGCGCGGTGGATGCGTTCTGGCGGCGCGGGCTGGCGGTTGTGGTGCAGGTGGAGGTCGCCGACCATGTCGGCGAGTTGCGTGTGGACGTCCTCCCACTCGCGCATGCGGACGAAGGAGAGGAAGTGGTCCTTGCACGAGCGGCGGAGCTTGCTGGAGGAGAGGTGCTTCTTGCGGTCCTTCCATGCGGACCAGAGGTTGAGGAACGTGAGGAAGTCGCTCGTCTTGTCGGCGAACTCTTCGTGCGCGGCGTCTGCCTGGTCCTGCACGGCCATGGGGCGTTCGCGCGGGTCCTGGATGGAGAGCGCGGAGGCGATGACGAGGACCTCGTGGAGCGAACCTTCCTTGCCGGCGGCGAGGACCATCCGGCCGATGCGGGGGTCGATGGGGAGTTTGGCGAGGTCGCGCCCGATGGGCGTGAGTTGGCCGCGTTCGTCGACTGCGCCGAGTTCCTGGAGCGTCTCGTAGCCGTCCTTGATCATCCTGCTGTCGGGCTTTTCGACGAACGGGAAGTCCTCGACCTTGCCCAGGTGCAGGGCGGCCATCTGGAGGATGACGCTGGCGAGGTTGACCCGGACGATCTCAGGATCGGTGAAGTGCGGGCGGCCGGCGTAGTCCTGTTCGCTGTAGAGGCGGATGCAGACGCCGGGGCCCAGGCGTCCGCAGCGGCCCTTGCGCTGGTCAGCACTGGCACGTGAAACGGGCTCAATCTCCAGGCGCTGCACGCGGGTGCGGGCGCTGTAGCGGTTGATGCGGGCGGAGCCGGGGTCGATCACGAAGCGGATGCCCGGGACGGTAAGGCTCGTTTCAGCGACGTTGGTCGCGAGCACGATGCGGCGGCGGTCGTGGGTCTGGAAGACCTTCTGTTGTTCTTCTGCGCTCAGGCGCGCGAAGAGGGGCAGGATCTCCGGGTGTTTTTCGCCGGGGAACTTGTGCTCCTGGAGCGTCTCGGCGGTTTCACGGATCTCGCGCTCGCCGGAGAGGAAGACGAGGATGTCGCCGCCGCCGTGGTCGCAGCACTCGCCCACGGCGTGGAGAATCGCCTCCTGCATCTGCTGGTCGCGTTCGTCGAGGTCTTCGCTGGCGGGGGCGCGGTAGCGCACTTCGACAGGAAAGGTGCGGCCGGAGACCATGATGATCGGGGCGGGCTTGCGGTCTCCGCCGGGGAGGGGCGTGGAGAAGTGGTGCGCAAACCGCTCGGGGTCGATGGTGGCGCTGGTGACGATGACCTTGAGGTCGGGGCGCCTTGGCAGGAGCGTGCGCAGGTAGCCGAGCATGAAGTCGATGTTCAGGCTGCGCTCGTGGGCTTCGTCGATGATGATCGTGTCGTACTGGTGGAGCAGGCGGTCGCTCTGTGTTTCTGCAAGGAGGATGCCGTCGGTCATCAGCTTGATGAAGTTGCTGATGCTTGTGTGGTCGCCGAATCGCACCTTGTAGCCGACGTGCTCGCCGATGCGGGTGCCGAGTTCTTCGGCGATGCGTGCCGCGACGCTGCGCGCGGCGATGCGGCGCGGCTGAGTGTGGCCGATGAGGCCGCGGACGCCGCGGCCCATGTCCAGCAGGATCTTGGGGAGCTGCGTGGTCTTGCCGCTGCCCGTCTCGCCGCAGATGACGACGACCTGGTGCTGCTCGATGGCGCGGCGGATTTCGTCGCGCTTCTGGCTGACCGGGAGTTCATCGGGGAAGGTGACGCGGGGGACGCGTTCGCGGCGTGCGTTCACGCGTTGCAGGGCTTCCGCGACCAGTTTCTGCACACCTGCGGGGTCGGCGTGGCCGGTCCGCATGGCGTGGAGACGCCTGTGCAGCCGCTCCTGGTCCACGATCAAGCACGATTCGGCCTGGCGGGTGAGTTCTTCGATCGACGCTGCGGGGATGGGCTCTAAGGGGCCGGGCACGGGAGGGGCAACGGTACGCGACCCGCGGGCCGCGCTGTGCCGCGGGATGATACTCGAGTCGGGACACTACCCGACCTTGCAGCCGGGCACGTGGGCACGGATGAGCTCGACGGCCCGTCGCACGTCTTCGATGCGCGCGGTGCCGGCTTCGCGCTCGATCACGAGGTCGGCGTCCGGGCACTGCTCGGCGAGGATTGCGAAGAAGCGGCGCCAATCGACCACGCCGGTGCCGGCGGGGACTTCGGATCCCCACCTGCCGGGCGTCTGGGTGGGCGTGGCGTCTTTGACGTGGACTTGGCGCACGCAGGACGCGAGGGTGGCGAGCCCGGCAATGGGGTCTCCGGAGCCGTAGAGGACCATGTTGGCAGGGTCAAAGTTGACCCAGGGTGACCCCAACTCTTCGTGCATGGCGGGCGTGCTGCACTCCAGAAGGGCGAGGAGTCCGTCCGGTGGCTCCTGGCCTGTTTCGAGGGCGATGGCGATGCCCCGCTCGCCGAAGACGTCGCCGAGTTCCGCGATCCGGTGGGCCATGACGTGGAACTCGTCTTCGTCGGGAGAATGGGGCACGAAGCCGGCGTGGAAGGTGACGGTTTCGAGGCCGAGGGCTTCGGCGATCGCGGCGGAGACGCGGGCGTTGTGGAGATTCTGTTGCCAGTGGCGGTCGGGGCGGACGCCGCCGGTAGCGCGGATAGTTTCGAGGGTGGTGTAGTCCTCGCCGACGGTGCCGATCATGCCGGAAAGCACGGTGATCCCAGCGTCCTGCAGGATCTGGCAGGTGCGTTCCAGGCCCCAAGGGCCCCCACCCAGTTTGGAGGCCTCTCGGATGGGGTCCAGGGCGAGTTGGACCGCGGAGAGGCCGCACGCCTTCAGGCTGGACACGAGAGCCTCCGGTGTGGTAGGCTGGAGCGACCAGGAACACACGGCGATACGCGGTGAATAGGTCATGGGCGGAGGATTGGCTCGGTGAATCGCAAGGAAGGACTGTTATGCACACGGCAGCGGACGAACGCGTGGTGGACCGGATCGCATGCCGCCGGGCTGGGGGAGAGTCTACCCGGCCACCGGGCAGGAATGCCGGGGACATCCCGCTGAGCCGGCGCGACATGATTTCCATGACGGCGGCTGCGGCAGCGCTGGGGGCGGTGGAGCTTCCGCAGGCCATCGCGCAGACCGAGCCGAAGGCGGCCGCGGGCGGGAAGCCTTGGCACTTTGATATCTCACTCGCACAGTGGTCGCTCCACCGGGCGTACTTCGAGAAGAAGCTCGACCCGATCGACTTCCCGAAGACTGCGAAGCGTGAATATGGGATCGACGCCATCGAGTACGTCAACCAGTTCTACATGAAACACGCCGGGGATTCGGCGTACTTCAAGGACCTGCGCAGCCGGTGTGACGGCGAGGGCGTGCAGAGCGTGCTCATCATGTGCGACCATGCGGAGATGCTTGGGGACCCTGACGCGGGCGCGCGTCAGAAAGCCGTGGACGTGCACAAGCCCTGGCTCGAGGCGGCGAAGATTCTGGGGTGCCACAGCATCCGCGTGAATCTGAACGGGAAGGGCACGCCTGAGGAGCACGCGAAACAGGCCGCGGAGGGGTTGCGTGCGTTGTGCGAGGCCGCGGACCCGATGGGGCTGAATGTGATTGTCGAGAACCACGGCGGGAACTCGTCGCACGGGGATTGGCTGGGTGGCGTGATGAAGGCTGTTGGGCACCGCCGCGTGGGGACGCTGCCGGACTTTGGGAACTTTTACGAGTACGACCGGTATCAGGGCGTGAAGGACATGATGCCGTGGGCGAAGGGCGTGTCGGCCAAGTCGTACAAGTTTGACGAGCTTGGGGAAGAGACGAAGATCAACTACTGGTGGATGCTGAAGATCGTGCGGGCGGCGGGGTATGTGGGCCGCATCGGCATTGAGTACGAAGGGGAGGGCCCGGAGGCCGAGGGCATCAACGGGACCAAGCGGCTGCTGGAGGAGATCCGCGGCAGCCTGCGGTGAGCCGCGGCACTTCCGGAGTGCGTTGGAGGAGCGAGCCCGGGCTTCTTTGCGAGCGATGTCGGCAATAATCGGTCTTGGCGATCCCTTACACCAAGCTTGAACAGGCGCAGGCGCTGATCAACTCCGGCAGGCCCACTGAGGCGCTGGCGGTGCTGCGTCCGTTTGTGCCCAGGGAACCACGGAACGTGCAGCTTGCGAGCCTGATGGGACTGGCCGCGCTGCGGGCGGGTTTGCATGATGAGGCGGAGTTTCATGCGAGGCGGGCGCTGGCGATGCTGCCGGGGGAGGCGTCGCTCAAGTCGAATCTTGCGATGACGCTGCTGCAGCGGCCGGGGGCATTGAAGAGCGTCCAGGATGAGGCGATGCGGCTGCTGCGGGAGACTCTGGCGGCGATGCCGCACCACATGGATGCGCTGTGCACGCTGGCGATGATGCTGCTGGACGCGAACCTGCCGGGGGAGTTGCTGCGGCTGTGTGACAACGCGATTGCCCACTCCCGGGCGCATGGGCTGCCGGACCCGGTGGACCCGCAGTTCACGATGTTCCACAGCCAGGTGCTGTGCCTGGCGGGGCGGCACGCGGAGGCGTTCGCGGTGCTGGACGCGGCGATCGGGCGGTTCCCGCAGCATTCGGGGCTGCGGCTGGCGGCGGCGGTGCCGCTGCACGTGATGCCGGGGCTCTCGCCGGGCGAGATCGCGCGGCGGCACAAGGAGTATGGCGACGCGCTGTGCCGGCAGGTGGCGCGGGTGCGGACGCATACGCCGACGCCGGCGGATGTGGATCGCGTGCTGCGGATCGGCGTCATGTCGCCGGACCTGCGGCGGCACTCGGTGGCGTTCTTCACGCTGCCATGGTTTGAACGCATGGATAGGTCGCGGTTTGAGATTTATGTGTACGCCATTGGGCATGCGCACGATGACATGAGCGCGACGCTGGAAACGCACGCGACGCGGTGGCACAGGCTGGGGCTCGCGACGGACGAGGAGATCACCAAGAGGATTCTGGAGGACCGCGTTGACATCCTGATCGAGCTCGCGGGGCTCACGAGCGAGCAGCGGTTCACGGTGCTGGCGCAGAAACCTGCGCCGGTGATGATGACGTACTGCGGGTATCCGGACACGGTGGGCATACCGACGATTGATTACCGCGTTGTGGATTCTCACACGGACCCGCGGCAGTTGCCGGGGGACGCACCGCCGGGGACGCCGACCTTTGATGAGCGGTGTGTTGAGCGGCTCATACGGCTTGACCCGTGCTTTTTGTGCTATACCCCGCCAGCGGGTGCTCCCGGCGTGGCTGTGCCACCGGCGGAGCACGGAGGCGGCGGGGCTGTCACGTTTGTGTCGTTCAACTCGTGGCGGAAGCTGAACCTGCGTGTGATCGCGCTCTGGGGGCGTGTGCTGGGGGCGGTGCCGGGGTCACGGATGCTCATCAAGTGCGTGGATATGCGGGATGACTTTTCGCGCGGGCGGGTGCGGGCGATGCTGGACGCGGAGCCTGCGATGAGCGATCGCTATGAGCTGCTTGAGCCCAGGACCACCATCGAGGAGCACCTTGCGGGGTATGCCCGGGTTGACATCGCCCTGGACACGCTGCCGTACCACGGCACCACGACGACGTGCGAGGCGATGTTCATGGGCGTGCCGGTCATCACGCTGGAGGGTGATACGCACGTCTCACGCGTGGGTATCTCCCTGTTGCGCAATGTTGGGCTTGATGAGTTGATTGCGCGCAGTGATGATCGGTTTGTCGAGATTGCGGCGTCTTTGGCGGGTGACGCTGCGCGGCGGGCATCGCTGCGCGCGACGCTGCGTGAGCGGGTCTTGGATTCACCGCTGTGTGATGCCGGGGCGTTTACGCGGCGATTCAGTGATGCACTGCGCCGGGCGTGGGCAGCGGCGTGCAGCAGTTGATGGAGGGGCCGCGCGCCGAGCGCAGTTTCGCGTACTATCCGCCATGCCGCGACCCGTCACACTGTTCACCGGCCAATGGGCGGACATGCCGCTCGAAACGCTCGCCGCGAAAGCCCGCGAATGGGGCTATGACGGGCTGGAGTTGGCGTGCTGGGGGGATCACTTTGACGTCGAGCGGGCGCTCGCGGAGCCTGGGTATTGCCAGGGCCGGCACGACCTGCTGGCACGGCATGGGCTCAGGGTTTGGGCGATCAGCAATCACCTTGTCGGCCAGTGCGTGTGCGACCTGATTGATCACCGGCACAAGACCATCATTTCAGCGCGGGTGTGGGGCGATGGGGAGCCGGAAGGCGTGCGGCGGCGTGCGGCGGCGGAGATGATCAGCACGGCGAAGGCGGCAGCTCGGTTGGGCGTCACGGTGGTGAACGGGTTCACGGGCTCGTCCATCTGGCACAAGCTGTACGCGTTTCCACCGACGTCGCAGGAAGAGATCGAGGCGGGCTTCGCGGACTTTGCGGTGCGGTGGCGGCCGATCTTTGACGAGTTCCAGAAGGTGGGCGTGCGATTCGCGCTCGAGGTGCACCCCACGGAGATCGCGTACGACATTCACACGACGCGCCGTGCGTTGGAAGCGGTGAACGGTCACCCGGCGTTTGGGTTCAACTTCGATCCATCGCACCTGCACTGGCAGTTGGTAGACCCGGTGAAGTTCATCCGGGCGTTCCCGGATCGGATGTTCCACTGCCACATCAAGGATGCGGTGCGGCGGCTGGACGGGGAGACGGGCGTGCTCGCGTCGCACCTCGCGTTTGGCGATGCCCGGCGCGGCTGGGACTTCCGGAGCCCGGGGCGCGGCGATGTTGCGTTCGAGGAGATCATCCGGGCGCTCAACGCGGCTGGGTACGCCGGGCCCTTGAGCGTGGAGTGGGAAGATTGCGGGATGGACCGCATGCACGGGGCCAAGGAAGCGTGCGGATTTGTTCGGCGGCTGGACTTTTCACCTTCTGGTACGGCGTTCGATGCGGCATTCGACAAGCGATAAAGGAGCAGGTCATGCGTGCACAGGTCGCGGCGGTGCTGGCGTTGCTCGGGGTTGTTGGGTGTGCGAACGCGCAGGGCGGCGAGCCGGAAGCAATGCCGGCCGTCAAGGTGCTGAGCCCGAGCGAAGCGCAGAGCAAGGCGCGCGCAGATGCGCAGAAGGACCGAGAGACGCCGCTCTACGACGAGCAGGCTGACGCCAAGACGCAGATTGACGCGGCGTTGGCGCGGGCCAAGCGCGAGAACAAACGAGTGCTCGTTCAGTGGGGTGGCAATTGGTGCCCGTGGTGCATCCGGCTGGAAACGCTCTACCGCACCGACAAGGACATCAAGAGGGCGCTGCAGTATGAGTACGAGACGGTGTTCGTGGACGCTGGGCGGCCGAAGGCGAAGAACGTCGAGTTCGCGATGCAGTACGGCGCGGACCTCAAGAAGCACGGCTTCCCGTTCCTGACGATCCTCGATGCAGACGGGAAGCCGCTGGTGAATCAGGAGTCGGGGAGCCTGGAAGTCAAGGACGACAAGGGCGAGTCGAGCGGCATCGCCGCGGGGCACGACCCGAAGGTTGTTCTGAAACTGCTGACCGACCATCAGGCACCGGCGCTCGACGCAGGGAGCGTTCTGCAAGCTGCGACCAAACTCGCGGAGAAGGAGCACAAGCTGGTGTTCCTGCACTTTGGTGCGCCGTGGTGCGGCTGGTGCCACCGTCTGGAAGACTGGATGCAGCGCCCTGACACCGCCGCGGTCCTTGGAAAGTACTTTGTTGATTGCAAGATCGATGTGGACCGCATGACCGGCGGCAAGGACGTGCAGAAGCGGTTTGTGGGCGATGCGAAGACGGGCATCCCCGTGTTCTACTTTCTGAACAGCGACGGCACCGTCGTCGCCGGCAGCATCGGCAAGGATGGAAACATCGGCTACCCCGGCGGTGACGAGGAAGCCCCCCACTTCCGCGCCATGCTGGAGGCAGCCAAGGTCTCCGACGCCGACCTCGCTTCGCTCACGTCATCGGTTCGGCTGGACAAGAAGTAAGCCCCAGAATACATCATGACTTCACCCACTTCTCCACCTCGGCAGCTCCTTCTTGGCATGGTCGGCGGCGGCACGGGCGCGTTCATCGGCGCTGTCCACCGAACGGCCGCGACGCTTGATGGCGAGGCGACGTTTGTCGCCGGGTGCCTGTCCTCCACACCCGAGCGTGCGTTGGCCTCAGGGCGGACCATCGGGCTGGCGGAGGATCGCAACTACCCCACGTGGCAGGCGATGGTCGCGGCGGAGAAGGCGCTGCCCGCGGGCCAGCGGATCGACGCGGTCTGCATTGTGACGCCCAACCACCTGCACAACCCGGTCGCCGTGGCCTTTGTGGAGGCCGGCTTCCATGTCATCTGCGACAAGCCACTGACGCGCACGGTTGCGGAAGCCCAGGAGCTCGCGGCCGCCGTGCGGCGCGCGAAAACTGTCTTTGCCGTCACGTACAACTACACGGGCTACCCCTTGGTTCGCGCGATGGGCGAGATGGTGCGTTCCGGGAAGATCGGCGCGGTCCGCAAGGTCTTTGTCGAGTACCACCAGGGGTGGCTCGCGACCGACCTTGCATCAACGGGGCAGAAGCAGGCCGCGTGGCGTGGGGACCCGGCGATTGCGGGCGCTGGCGCGTTGGGCGACATCGGCTCCCATGCGGAGAACCTGCTGCGCACCGTGACGGGGCTGTCCATTGAATCGCTGTGCGCGGACGTCGGCACCATCGTGCCGGGCCGGCGCGTGGATGATGACGCCGCCGTGCTGATGAAGCTCTCGGGCGGTGCCCGCGCCGTGCTCACGTGCTCCCAGGTCTGCATCGGCGAAGAGAACGGCCTGTCCATCCGTGTGTACGGCGAGCGCGGCTCCTTGCGGTGGCGGCAGGAGGACCCCAATGCGCTGACCTTTACCGCGTTGGATGCGGCGCCGCAGATCATCACCCGCGGCGGCGTGGGCAGCGGTGACGTTGCCCGCGCGGCGACGCGTTTGCCGCCGGGTCACCCCGAGGGGTTCTATGAGGCGTTCGCGAACGTCTACCGGGGTGCCTTCGCGGCGATCCGGGGCGAATCAGGCGCGGTGTACCCGGGCATTGAGGACGGTGTCCACGGCGTCCACTTCATCGAGAAGTGCCTGGCGAGCAAGGGCGCGTGGGTGAAGGTGTGAAGGCAATAGGCAATGGAATGTGCGGCTGCCGGATGCAATGCGTGCTTCATTGATCACTGTTCGAGCGGCGAGTCGCCGCGCATCACCTTTTCACCCGTGCCCACCCGGGTGATCTGATCGATGAACGCTCGGTACGACGCGTCCAGTTCTGTCGCCGGCTTGCCGGTGTAGGCCTCCAGCAGGTCGATGTTGCGGCGGCCCGCGCGGTACGCGCTGCCGGCACGCGAGCCCAACCGCTCCCGCACGTGCGCGGCGACGCGGCCCTCGGCGGCGTCGTTCACCAACTGCACCAGCGCGGGGCGGTAGGCCCCGTTCTCGCCGTCGTTCAAGAAGTGGATGAGGGCCCACACCTGCGCGTAGTAGGTGAGCGCGCCCATCTCGTCGC
Source organism: Phycisphaerales bacterium (assembly GCA_036261855.1). Taxonomy (GTDB): domain Bacteria; phylum Planctomycetota; class Phycisphaerae; order Phycisphaerales; family UBA1924; genus BJHL01. Next base: position 48,222 of record DATAKA010000123.1, read on the forward strand.
CGCCCATCAGTTCCTGCGGCGTCGCCCGCACCAGCCGGTCCAGCGGCATCAGGCGGTCACGCTCCCGGGCGCGGCGCAGCGTGAAGAACCGCTCGGGGTTGGCCCAGGGTTTGAAGGTGAACTGGTCGCGTTTCTCGCCCGTGAGGCGGAACCCTTCCATGTACGTCGCCAGGCCTTCCTCAAAGGCGGTGGGCAACTGGTCGCGGAAGACCGTCTGCGAATACTGGTGCCACCCCTCGTGCGCGGCGATGGCCAGCGTGTCGCGCAGGCCGATGTCGAAGAGCACGCTGCGGCCGCGGCTGGTGTACCCGCCACGGACGATCTGCAGGTACACACCCGCCTCGTCGCCCATGAATCGCTGGGTCATCCGCTCCCATTGCGGGCGTGTCGCGAAGACAAAGGAGTCAAGCTCGGTGGGCGGCGGCGGCAGGGGCGTGATCGCCGTGCGGTAGTGCTGCAGCGCGGCCTCCATGAGGCGGGGGAGCCGATCGAGCAGCGCGTCCCGCGAGACCGTGGTGTGGATGCGGTAGTGCTGGGTTGAGACCAGCTTTCCGGGCACGTCCTCGTACGTCCAGTCCGCGGTTGTCACCGGTGCCGTGGCGGGCAGGGCCGCGGCCGGCGTGGGCGTGGATGACGCCATGGACGGCGAGGCGGGGGGCGGGGGCGAGCACGACGTGACGAACGCCGCGAGGAGGAGGGCGGGGATGGGGAGCCATCGCGGCATGAAGGGATTGTTCGCCCGAGGGTGTCCGCAGGTTTCGCAATCGAGCAAGGAGGCGCCCAGACCCCCTCCAACGCGAGGGGTTAGAGCCGCGACAGCCCTTCACGGGCGGCGGCGACATCCGCCTGAGCCTTGGCCAACTGGTCCCTGGTCTGCTGCACCATGGCGGGCGGCGCGCGGTCGGCGTAGCCGGGGTTGGCCAGGCGCCCTTCCAGTGTGCCGATCGACTTGGTGAGGTCGGCGATGAGCTTCTCCAGGCGTGCACGCTCCGCGGCCTTGGTGTCGCCCGCCGTCCCGGGGCCCTGGGCCACGGCCTCGTCCCGCTGGTTGCTGACGCGGTACTCGCGGGCATCGAACATCATGGCGATGGAGCCGGGCGCCTCGGCGGGCTTGGCCTCCAGCACGATGCGGTCCACGCCGGCGAACGTGGAGACGAGCCCGGCAACCTCGGGGTTGTCGAGCGGCACACCGCCACCGCCGGGGCCGTGGAGCGTGATCTTGCGGCTGGGCTTCACCTGGTGCTTGGCGCGGACGTCGCGGATCACGGCGACGAGTTCGCGGATGCGTTCAAGTTGCGTGCTGGCCGCGGCGTCGTGCAGGGTGTCGCTGGTCGTGGGCCAGGGGGCCATGCAGAGCAGGCCCGGCTGGCGCGCGTGGCGGCCGAGCGTGAGGCCGTGGAGCGGCGATGCGCCGCCCCCTCCCGCCGCCTGCATGAGGTGCGTCCAGATGGTCTCGGTCACGAAGGGCATGACCGGGTGGAGCATGCGGAGCACGGCGTCGAGCACGGCGGCGAGCACGGCCTGCTGGGCCGGGCTCTTGGCGATGGTGGGCTTGATGCCCTCCAGGTACCAGTCGCAGAAGTCGCGCCAGACGAAGTCGTAGAGGGCCTGGGCGTACTCGGCGAACTCGTAGCGGGTGAGGTGCTGATTGACCTTGGCGAGTGTGGAGTGGAGCTGGGAGAGGATCCAGCGGTCCAAGATCGAGAGCGACTGCGGGTCCAGTGCGCGATCCCCGGCTCGGAGATCCGGGGTACCCAGGGACATGAAGACCAGGCGCGAGGCATTCCAGATCTTTGTGGCGAAGTTGCGGCCGAAGTCGAACTTGGCGCTGGTGTTCTTGGCGAGGGGCATCTCGGGCGTGGGCTTGGCCTGGCCGGAGACTTCGCCGTACACCGTGACCATTTTCTTGGAGGGGTCTTTGGGGCTGGTCTGGATGGGCGCGGGGACCACGTAGCCGCCGGGGGCGGTGATCATCTTCGGCGTGAACGTGGCGCCGGTGTGCGGGCAGATGAGGTCCACGGGCAAACGCACGTCCTGCGTCTGCGTCGCCATGTGGCAGAGAGTGAAGCGCATGGCGTCCGCCCCGTGCGTCTCGATGATGTCCAACGGGTCCACGCCGTTGCCCAGGCTCTTGGACATTTTCTGGCCCTGGCCGTCCTGGATGACGCAGTGGATGAAGACGTCGTGGAAGGGGGGAGGGCCAAGAGACGAAGAGACGGAGTTCCGAAGAGACGGAGTGCCGGAAGCATTCACTTCGTTCCTTCGTCTCTCCGTCTCTTCGTCTCTCCGGAAGTAGCGGTTGAACATCACCATCCGACTCACCCACAGCGTGATGATCTCCCGCGCCGTGCATAGTGAGTTGGTGGGGTTGAAGGCGTCGAGCAGGCCCTTGTTGGACTCACTGTTGAACTTCGCGGCGTCGGGCCAGCCCATCGTGGACAGGGGCCAGAGGGCGGAAGAGAACCATGTGTCGAGGACGTCGGGGTCTTGGGTGAAGCCAAGTCTCTCCAGAGTCCCAATAATCTCAGCGTCGTCTGGACGCATCACGCAGACGAACCACTGATCGATTGGATTGAGCAAAGTGCTAGTTGCCAGTTCCATGGGCAACCGGCCAGCCTGAATTGAAGCTCGTCCATCGTTGACCCAATCTTCCATGCCCTTTCTCAACTGGTCAACATCGGTCTGCGAACCGCCCCAGCTAGAACACCGCCACACCGGAATCCTGTGCCCCCACCACAACTGCCTCGAGATGCACCAGTCCCGGATGTTCTCGTGCCACTGCTCGTAGGTCTTGGTGTACCTCGAAGGAAAGAACCTCAGGCTTGCTTGCTCAGGCGGGGCGCCTGAGCCACCCATACCAGAAGAAGCAGACGCAAGCACTTCATTGGCCGCCTTCGCCATGCGCGGATCGGTCACCCTCACGTACCACTGATCGCTCAGGTACGGCTCGACTACGGAATCGCTGCGGTCGCTGTGCTTCAGGCTGTGCTTGTGGGGCTTCGTGCCTTCGAGGAGGCCGCGGGCGTCGAACTCTTTGACCACCATCTTCCGCGCGTGCTCGCGGGGGCGGCCAACGAACATCTGCGCATCGCCCACATCGGTCCAGCCGTGCTTGTCGCTCACGGTGCCATCGGGCGCGAGCATGTTGACGATCGGGAGGCTGTGGCGCTTGCCGATCTCGTAGTCGTTGGGGTCGTGCGCGGGCGTCACTTTCAGGAAGCCCGTGGCCATCTTGGCCTTGGGGTCGTTCTTCTCTTCGTCGTCGCGCGCGTAGCGCTCGGGGAGCACCACGTACGAGTCCTCGATCACGGGAATCACGCGCCCCACGAGGGGGAGCTCGCAGGAGAGGCCGCGGAGGGACTTGGCCCGCGGGTCGTGCGGGTTGATGGCGACGGCGGTGTCGCCGAGGTAGGTTTCAGGGCGCGTCGTGGCGACGGTGATCCAGGCCTGCTCTTCGCTCTGCTGGCCGTTCGCGCCGGGGTATCCACGCCGGGCGAGTTCGTCCCACGTCACGGGCATCGCGTCCTCGCCGGGCTTGGCGTGCACGAGCGGGTACCGCAGGTAGTAGAAGTGGCCGTCGACTTCTTCGTCGTAGGTCTCGTCGTCGGCCACAGCGGTCTGGAGCACGCAGTCCCAGTTCACGAGGCGCTTGCCGCGGTAGATGAGGCCGTCCTTGAACAACCGGAAGAAGGCCTCGCGCACGGCGGCGGCGCACTGGTCGTCCATCGTGAAGCGCTGGCGGTCAAAGTCGCACGAGCAGCCCATGCGCTTGAGCTGGTTGGTGATCTCGGCCTCGTACTCGTCCTTGAATTCCTGGGCCTTGCCGACGAACTCCTCGCGCTTCATGCTCGTGCGCAGAGGGCCTGTGAGGGCCCCGCTGTTGCGGAGGCGCTTCTCCACCACCGCCTGCGTGGCGATGCCGGCGTGGTCGGTCCCGGGCATCCACATCGTCTCGAAGCCCATCATGCGGTGGGCGCGGACGAGGATGTCCTGAAGCGTGTTGTTGAGGGCGTGGCCCAAGTGGAGGCGTGCGGTGACGTTGGGCGGGGGGATGAGCACGCAGTACGGCTGCTTTTCACCCCGCAGCACCGCCTGCGGGTCGGCGTGGAAGGCCCCGGCATCAACCCAGCGCTGCCACGCGACGGACTCGTGTTCCAGAGGCTTGTAGGACGGGGGAAGGGGTGCCGAAGGGGGGTTGGAAGCGTGCGAATCCATGCTGCGGCGATGATAGGTGTGCCGATATCTGAAGGGTCTGGCTCGCCGAGCCTGACCGGCCCATCCACGGGCTTTTTTCCAACGCTCTGTTGGCCCTGCGTCCCCCGCAACAATGCCACACATGCACCGCCCACCCACCAACCCCCGCCGCTCCGCCCGTGTCGTTGTCGTCCTGCTGGGCGTCATCGCGGCGCTGGTCATTCTGGGCTTGATGTACGCCGTGATGTCCGCGACGAAGGCACCGACGACGCCCGCGGTGCACCCGGGCGGCCCGGCACCCGCCGCGGCGGACTCCGGCACGCCTGCACCAGCCGGCGCACAGCCGCCTGCGCCGGGCGACAAGATCGACGCTGTGCTCGACGCCGTGCTGCCCCTGCGCAACAGCCAGGAATGGGGCAAGGCCGAGACGCTCATGGCGGAGGCGATCCGCCAGTATCCTGGCGAGCAGGTGCTGTACCTGCAGCTCGGCGAGATCTATGCGATGCAGCGCAAGAGTGCCGCTGCGTACGAGCAGTTTGAGAAGGCGTTGGCCATCGGGCCGCGGGAGGCGGAGATTGAACTTGCGGCGGGCACCGTGGCGAACGACGCGGGGCGGCTAGACCGTGCGATCGAGCACTACCAGGCGGCGCAGGCCGCCCGCAAGAACGACTGGCAGGCGTCGCTCTTCCTGGCGCAGGTGCAGATGAAGACCGGCGCGTTTGAGGAAGCCAAAAAGAACCTGATGCTCGCGGCGAGCGCAAAGCCCGACCTCGCCGTGGCGTGGGGATCTCTGGCGGAAGTGCTGCTGCGCGAAAACGCCCTGGGCCCGGCGCTGCAGAACATCGCGAAGGCGCGTGAGTTGGAGCCCGACAACATGTCGTGGCGGATGATCGAGGCACGGGCGTTGAAGCGTGATGGCAAGCCCGAGGCGGCGTTGCAACTGCTTGTGGGGCTGGACGACGCCGCGAAGTCTCAACCAGGTGTGCTGCCGCTGATGGGAGAGTGCTTTGGGCTGCTGCGGCGCCCGGCGGACGCCGCGGCTCAGTACGCCCGCGTCAGCGACCGATTCCCGGACAATGCGGAGTTGGCCGTGGAAACGGCCCGGTGGTTTGGGCGCGCGAGCGACACGGCGAAGGCTCTGGAGTACGCCCGCAGGGCACAGTACCTGGGCAATGAGGACGGCAAGAAGCTCGCGGCGGAACTTGAGGGCAAGTAGAGTCAGCTTTTGTGCGTGCCACGCGGCGCGGGCCGCGGCATCCAATGCAGCCATGCCCGCCGACCCGGACATGCTGGTGACACTGGCCACCGCTCGCACGGAGATCGAGGGTGCGGCGATGCGGTCGGTGCTCGAGGCCGAGGGCATACCCACACGCATCTTTGCAGGCGCGGCCAACATGCTGGGCTGGGAGGGCGGGTACGGAAACACCGTGCGTGTCATGGTGCGCCGCGGCGACGCGGTGCGCGCGGCGGAGGCGATTGCGGTCAACCGCCGGACTGCCCAGTTGGTTGATTGGTCGCAGGTAGACGTCGGCGAGTTTGAAGATGGCGAGCCGCCCGCGGCGGCCGATCCGCGTGCGAGGAGGTTGTGGCGGGCGAGGGTTCGGCGGGCGGGGCTGCTGCTCATCGCCGGGACCGCAGTTGCGCCACAATTCGGGGCCGAGGGGATACTGATCGCCGTCATTGCATTCGGTGCCATCATGGCAATGTCGTGGAACGACGACGTGTAGATGATCGCGTGGAGTGCGTCAGCGGATCGAGTCACGCCGACCACCGCACCACAGGCCGATGGTCGCGGCGAATGTGGACGGCAGGTAGTGCTTGGTGACTTCCCCCAGCCGCTGCGCGAGCGAGCGTGTGCCTTCCACCGCGTCCTGAGTGGTGGACTTGATCAGCGACAGGTCGATCTTGACGTCCGCCAGCTTCGCGGCGAAAAAGAGCCCGGCCAGCAGCACGCCCGCGATGAAGACGGCCTTGAGGATCTTGCGGACAACGAACCCCGCGAGGAAGGCCGCCGCGAAGCTGAGGGAGATGCGCGTCGCCGCGGGCGAGTATTGCGAGAGCCACGCGGGGGCGGTGTCGATCGTCGAGGCGTACGCCCAGCACCCGGCGCTGATGATCGCGGCGATGACGGAGTATCGGAACGACTGCGACCGGCTGATGGGGCGCGTGCCGCCGGTGACCCAGGAACCGAACAGCCAATCGGCGAGGCCGTTCCGCGGCACTGCGGCGGGCTGCGGTGCCGCGACGGGCACGGCGATGGGCGCGGGGGCTGCCACATCAACGCCTGCGGGTAGGGGCGGTGACCCTGGAATCGTGGGGTGCGGGGTGGGCTCGGGCATCGGTGATCAGGACGCGCAGCGGGACCGGGTGTGCAGCCCATCGTCGGCAGGATGGGCCGGGGAAGGCGAAAAGTGGGCGGAACTAGACCGGCACCGGGCCGTCGTACGCGTGGTTGACCGGGTCGATCCGCCGCATCGGCTTCTCACGGGTCTTTTCCTCCACCACATGGGCGACCAGCCCGGGCGTGCGGGCGATCATGAAAATCCCGTTGAAGACCGCGGGGTCGAGCCCAAGGTCGGCCAGGATCGCCCCGATGGCCCCATCAACGTTGATCGGGAGGGGCTTGCCAATAGCGGCGAACGCACGCTCCACCGCGCGGGCCGCGCCCATGTGGGTGAGCCCATCGTCACTTAGGCCAGCGTCGCGTGCGAGCTCGAAGAGGCGCACGGTGCGGGGGTCTTTGGTGTGGATGCGGTGGCCGAATCCGCTGATCCGGTCGCCGGTGGACTTGATGCGTGTGACTTCGGCGGTCGCGGCTTCGTCGAGGGCATTAGGTGATGCTGATTGCTTCGCCGAGGCCAGGAGGGCCGCAAGGTACCGTGCGCAGTCCTCGATCGCGCCGCCGTGGTGGCGGTTGATCGACATGATGCCCGCCGCGACGCTGGCCGAGAGGCTCGCGCCGGTGCTGGCGACGGTGCGTGCGGCGAGGCACGACGGGGGCGTCGCGCCGTGGTCGATGCTGCTGACGAGGATGGCGTCGAGCAGGCGGCCGGTGCGTTCGTCGGGGAGCGTGCCGGTGAGGATGAGGTAGACCGCCGCGCCGAACGAGACCGAGCCCATGAGGTCCGCGATGTTGCGGCCCCGCACGGCGACCACGTTGGGCTCGATCTTCGTGACGCCCGTCGTCCAGACAGCCTTGATCTCAGCCTCGGTCATCAGGGCGCGGCTGCCGCGGCGCTTGAGCACCCCCACCACCGCGCCGGGCAGCTCGCCGAAGGACTCCACGACAGTTGCGCGGACGGCGCGGAGGGCTTCGACCTTTCCCGCGTGCGTGCCCTTGTTGCCCTCGATGATCGCCCCGGCGTGGCTGAACCGCGTGCCGGCCTTCGCGGCCTTGCCGCCGATGTACGCGATGACGGGCTTGGTGACGGTGCCGGACCGCACGAGTTCCGCGAGGTCTTCCTCCTGCGAGGAACCGATTTCGCCAAAGACGACGATCGCGTCGGTGCGCGGGTCGCTCTCAAACTCCAACGCGACATCGGGGATGCGCATGCCCAGCACGGCGTCGCCGCCGACGTGGACGATGGTGCTGATGCGGACGCCCGCCTGACCGAGGTAGTAACCCGTGGAGGACGACATGCCGCCCGAGCGGGAGATGATCCCAACGCCCGCGGGGTTGCCCGCCTTGAACCATGCGCGTGCGGACTCTGCTCGCCCGCCGATCATGCCTACTACCGCGTGCCCGGGGCTGATGACGCCCAGCGTGTTGGGGCCGACAAACCGGGCACCGTGCTGCTTGGCCTCGGCGGCGATCTCCATCGCGTCCCACACGGGCACGCGGTCGGCGACGATCACAACGAGCTTGATGCCGGCGCGGATTGCGTCCAACGCGGCGGGCTTGACCTGAGGGGCGGGTACAAAGAGCACCGAAACGTCGAGAGCGCCCAGCGCGGAAACGGCGTCGGCGCACGACTCAAACACCGGCAAACCAAGCACCGTTGTGCCACCTTTGCCCGGGGCCGTCCCTCCGACCACCTGGGTGCCGTAGTCGAGCATGAGCCGGGCGCGGGCCTGCCCCTCGCGGCCGGTGATGCCCTGGACCAGGACCCGCTTGGATTCGTCAATTAGGATCGACATGGGTGGAAAGGTTAGCAGTGCCGGGCACACCCGCTGGCGGAGGCAAGGGCCACAACTCCGGCGCGGTTCGTTCCGCGTGCAGTGAAAAGCCCCGGCCGACGGGCCGGGGCTTGAAGGGTCGCGAGGAGGGTGTGATTACTTGGCGGTCTTGCCGATCTGCATGCCGTAGAAGGAGCGGTAGACGAAGAACATGGATGTGAGCAGGAACGCGCCGGTCAAGACCATAGTGAGCGTGGTGTGGGTCGCGCCGTCCGCGCCCTTCATGCTCACGGCGAGCTCCACGGCGAGGAGGCCGAAGAGGGTGGTGAACTTGATGACTGGGTTCATGGCGACGCTGCTGGTGTCCTTGAAGGGGTCGCCCACGGTGTCACCAACGACGGATGCGTCGTGCAGGGGGGTTCCCTTCATGCGCAGTTCGGTCTCGACGACCTTCTTGGCGTTGTCCCATGCGCCGCCGGCGTTCGCCATGAAGATGGCCTGGTAGAGGCCGAAGACAGCGATGGAGATGAGGTAACCGATGAAGAAGAAGGGCTCGTAGAAAGCGAAGGCGAGGGTGGCGAAGAAGACGCCGAGGAAGATGTTGAACATGCCCTTCTGCGCGTACTGCGTGCAGATCGTGACAACCTTCTGACTGTCCTCAACGCTGGCCTTGGTGTTGCCGTCGAGGCGGATGTTTGCCTTGATGAACTCGACCGCGCGGTACGCGCCGGTGGAAACGGCCTGGATGGATGCGCCGGTGAACCAGTAGATGATCGCGCCGCCGGTGATGAGGCCGAGCAGGAATGGCGGGTGGAGGATCGAGAGGTTGGTCACGAGCGCGGGCTCAAGCCCGTGGGTGAGGGCCACGACGATCGCGAAGATCATGGTCGTCGCGCCCACGACGGCCGTGCCGATGAGCACGGGCTTGGCGGTGGCCTTGAAGGTGTTGCCCGCGCCGTCGTTCTCCTCGAGGGCCTCCTTGGCCTTCTCGAAGTTGGGGGTGAAGCCGTAGTCCTTCTCGAGCTCGGCCTTGATGCCCGGCGTGGTCTCGATGGTGGACAGCTCGAACACCGACTGGGCGTTGTCGGTCACGGGGCCGTAGGAATCTACCGCGATGGTCACCGGGCCCATGCCCAGGAAGCCGAAGGCGACAAGGCCGAAAGCGAAGACTGCGGGAGCCATCATGATGGTGCCGCCCGCGGGATTGGCGGCGAACATGTTGCTGACGTAGTACGCCGCGCCCATGAGGACGACGATCGCGCCACCCAGCCAGTAGCAGGAAAAGTTGCCGGCGACGAGGCCGGAGAGAATGTTGAGCGATGCACCGCCCTGCTCTGATGCGGTGACGACTTCCTTCACGTGGCGGGAATGGGTGGAGGTGAAAACCTTGACCAGTTCAGGGATGATCGCGCCGGCCGCGGTGCCGCAGGTGATGATGAGGGAGAGCTGCCACCACCAATCCTTGCTCCCCGCGATTTCCGGGATGAGGAAGTAGGAAGCGGCAAAGGTGAGGATGACGGAGATGACGGACGTGAGGACGACGAGGCTGGTGAGCGGGTGCTCGTAGTTGAACTTGTCGGAGTTACCGTACTTGGCCTTGGCGATCATCTCGTTGATGAAGTAGGAGCCCGCGCTGGCGATGACCATGATGATGCGCATCGCGAAGAGCCACACGAGGAGCTGGATCTGCACGGTGGCATAATCCGCGCCGGCGGTGGTCTTGTTGATGGCAAGGAGGATGAACGAGATGAGCGCGACACCCGTCACGCCGTAGGTCTCGAAGCCGTCGGCGGAGGGGCCAACGCTGTCGCCGGCGTTGTCGCCCACGCAGTCGGCGATCACGCCGGGGTTGCGGGCGTCGTCTTCCTTGATCTTGAAGACGATCTTCATGAGGTCGCTGCCGATGTCGGCGATCTTGGTGAAGATGCCGCCGGCGATGCGGAGGGCTGATGCACCCAGGGACTCGCCGATCGCGAAGCCGATGAGGCACGCGCCCGAGACGTCGCCCGGGACAAACAGCAGGATGCCCAGCATGATGAGCAGCTCGACGCTGATGAGCGCCATGCCGATGCTCATGCCGGCCTTGAGGGGGATCGCGTAGCAGGGGAAGGGCTTGCCGCGAAGGCTGGCGAAGGCGGCGCGGGAGTTGGCAAAGGTGTTGACCCGGATGCCGAACCATGCCACGCCGTAGGACCCGGCGATGCCGACAAGGCTGAAGAGCAGGATCAGGGCGACTTTGCCGAAGGACATTCCCGAGCCGCCCTCGGGGTTCGGGATAAGCCAGCCGAAGTACCAGCCCACTGCGACCGCGATGAAGGCCCACAGCACCATCAGGAACTTGCCCTGCTGGATCATGTACGACTTGCAGGTGGCGTAGATGAGCTCGGAAATGTCGAGCATGGACTTGTGGACGGGCATCTTCTTGAGCTGGGCGTAGATCGCGAGGCCGAAGATCATCCCGAGCACAGACACGACGATGCCGCCGAGCAGCAGGCTCTTCCCGTCGATGGCGTCGTTGAAGAACTTGACCGTGCCGACATCGGGCAGTTTGAGGTTCGCCTCACCGCCGGTGTGCGTGCCTTCAGCGGCCATTGCGGGCGACGCGAAGCTCAGCGCCGCGGCCAACGCCGCCACCCACAGCAAGAGTCCCGGTTTGGCCAGCATCCCCACGCATCGCTGCACGTTCATCGTCATTGCTTGCATATGCACAACTCCTGGGTCGTGATCCAGATCACTCGAACAAGGGCACCGGGCGCGGCCATGTGGTGGAACTACCACCGAGACCGGCCCTCCACTGGCCGCCCTTTGCCTGTACCGACACCAACAACACACCCCGACGCAGAACAACACGCAACCGAGATACCACAAGGGCGGGCCGTCTCCGGTCCGCCCTTGCTTCATGCAGTTAGTCGCGGGATTCGCGCGGGCCGCCCGTGGCTGCACCCTTGCCCTTCAGGGCCTTGCCCTTGGGCACAAAGAGGCCGTCGGCCTTGAGCTGCCGCACCTGGCTCTTGCGGGCATCACGCCGCGCACGCTCCGAGGGCTTCTCGTAGAACTCCTTGCGGCGCACGTCCTTGGTGAGGCCTTCCTTCTCGCACAGTTTCTTGAACCGGCGCATCAAGCCTTCGACCGACTCACCGCTCCGGGCCTTCACGCGAATCGCCATGCAAGTCCTCTTCTTCTTCTCTTCTAGGGGTCTCGCCCCTGGAGGGGGCCTGATCTCAAGCCAACCGGCCTCGAAAGCCGGGGGACAAGTAAAGGGGGCGAGAGGTCTGCTTTCAAGTGCCGGACAGGGGGTGAACGATAGGATTTTGATCGGTCGGACCCCGCTAAGGGGCCGGCGTACGCTGCCGGACCGCGCAGGATGTGCGATCGGGGGCCAGGAAAGGAGTCCGTATGAGGTTTTTTTGTTTGGCTGGGCTGCTCGCAGCCGGATTGGTCATCGGGGGGTGCAGCAAGCCGCAAGTTGCCACCCAGGGTTCACGTGGGATCGAAGCGACGTATTCGCTGGGCACGCTCAGTGCCACCCTTCCGCACGAAGCGACGGTTCCAGCCGTCATCGCCGCGGCCGACCAGACGGCCCGCGCCCGCGGGTACACCGTGGTTTCGTCGTCCGGCACCGATGAACGCGGCCGCCTCGTGAGCCGTCCCCCCAGGAGCGACAGCTTCCCCCGGGTAGTCATCACGGCAGCACGCACGGGGACAGGGACCCGGGTGGCGCTGGAAATGCAACCGATGGGTGACCAGGACCTGTGCCGGTCGATGCTCGACGGCATCCTCCAGCGTCTGGGTCTGTAGAAAGCCCTCGCATCTACAGGCGAACGCCCATCCAGAGCGTGCACGACACCGGGTCGTCGTTGTACCGGGGGATGTCCACGAATCCCAGTGAGCGGTAGAGCGACACCGCGGGCACAAAGTCCGGTTCGGTGTCGAGCTTCATCATCCGGTACCCGCACGCGCGAGCCCTGGACAGCAACTCAACAGCGAGTGCCTTACCGGCACCCAGCCCGCGGGCGGTCGGGCGCACGTACATGCGCTTCATCTCACAGACAGGCGTCGGATCCTCCGCACGAATGCCGGAAGGGTCGAGCGGCCGCATCGCGACCACCCCGATGGCCGCCGAGCCGTGCACCGCAAGCAGGATGCACCCTTGCGGCGGGGCGTACTTGCCGGGGAGCCCGGCAAGTTCAGATTCGAAGCCCTGGTGCGCGAGGCTCAACTGGGCGGATGCGGGCAGCGTTTCCGCATACTCACGGAACAGAGTTGCCGCCGCTTCGATCTGGCTGTGAGTCGTGGCGAGTTCGACGTGCACGTGAAGAACCTCCGCGGGTGCGAAGGGAACGGTAGAACCGCCCCCCGGCTATCCCCGGGGCGCGACGACCACACGGCGCTTGAGGTCCGGCACCCAGGTGCCGCCCTTCTTCTCCACAGTAACCGCAAAGAGCGCCACGCGTCCCACTTCGATGCCCGGGTGGATCGGGACCACGATCTCGCCGTCAAGCGATGCGTTGAAAACGCCGCCGCTGACCTTCTGCTCCATGCCCCGCTCGTCGATCACCCACACCTGATACTGCTCGACCGCCGGGTCATTGACCTTCAGGCCGGCAAACCGCATGTAGCCCTCTTGACGCTCGTCGTTCCACACGACGTCGCCCGTCACGCCCTGCAGCTCGGCGGGCGCATTGGGCAGATCAAAGGGCGTCCACGCCATTCGGACTGTGCCGGGCACCTCGAGCAGTTTGGTGCGGAACTGGTTCAGGGTCGCGGGGTCCACCGGGGCTTCGTACTTGGCAATACGGGCCTCGGCTTCGTCCAGGCTGGATGTCGCCGCGGCGAGCCGTTCCGCGAGGGCAAGTGCTTCGGCGGCCTTCCCGGTGAGTTTCTGCTCCGCGTCTGTTGCGCGGGCGGCAAGGCGCGTTCCCTCATCCTTCAACTTCGCGAGCTCGGCGCGGGCGTCGGTGAGGAACTGTGCGTTCTCCTGCACGCGGGCGTTTGCCTCACTCAGCATGCGTGCGGTCTCGGCGACGCGGAGTTCGGACTGGGAAGCTTCTTCTTTTGCCTGCGCCAGAGCTGCGTTCGCCTCACGGACTGCCCGGTTGCGAGATTGAAGGACCGCGATGGCCGCCACCCCGCACAGCACCGCGCCCAGCAGGCACGCCGCGGCCAGCGGCCAGACACGGAGCCCGCCGCGCTGGCCTGAGGTGCTGAGCGAGATGCGACCAGCAACCGGTGGCGAAACAACCGCACGACCTCGGGCGACGACCGCGTCCCAGACCGGGGCGGGCATGCCGGACGCACCCGGCGCATAGTGCATTGCCGCAAGCGCCTCGCCGATGAATGCGTCCGCGTCGGGGAGCTCGGCCGCCCGGGCGCGGAGTCCGTCCAACTCGGCAACCTCCGCGGCCTCAAGCGCGCCCATGCGCTCCAGCACGAGGAGGTGCAGCAGGCGTTCCTTGTCCGCGGCGGAGAATGGGGTGCTCATGCCACACCTCCGTGAGAACGAGCGCTCGCTGCGCCGATGACTTCTTGCAGTCGCGCGATCGCTCGACGCAACCGTGTCTTCACGGTTCCGACCGGCACGTCGGTGGCGACCGCAATCTCGCGGTGGGAGAGGCCGCGGCCAACCGCGAGGTGCAGCGTTTGCAGTTCGTCGGCCGAAAGCTGTCGCATCGCGTGACGCACGTGCAGCCCGTCATCGTCCGAAGGCAATGGACCGGACGCAACGGACGCCGCATTGGGCGACCCCGCCTCGAACCGCGGCGCGAACCTGCGACGCCGATCGATCAACCTGCGGTGCGCAATCGTGGCGATGAATCCCGGCTCAGTCCCTTTCGCGGGATCAAACCGGTGCGCCGACAACCAGACGTCCACAAAAATCTCCTGCACCGCGTCCTCGACATCCTGTGGCCTGCCCGCAAGGTACTGGCTCGTGATGCTCCAGACCATCCCGCCGTACTGGCGCAGGCACGCGTCCACCGCCGTGGCGTCGCCGAGAGCAACTTGGGGAAGGATAGAGGACATGTTCATCCGCACAAAACGGCTCGCTGCAGCGGTGCGGCGCAGCATAGCAGATCGTGCCCCAACGCACAACAAACCACAAGAATCAAAAACGGCGGACGGCGCGAACTCGAAGCTCCGTGAGAGAGCCGGGGCGTTTGTGTGCCCCGGGGAATCTCGGGTCCGGGATCGACGACTGTCTACTTCATATTCGAGGAGAACCACAATGTCCCACCGCGCACCGACCACCATCGCCGCTCTTGTTGCCGCCGCAACGAGCTGCGCCATCGCGCCGCACTCGCGGGCCGAGCTCGCGTACGGCGTGACTCAGCAGCAGCGGCTGATCGCGTTCGACACGAACTCACCCGGCACGGTCATCTCCGGGTTCTCGATCTCCGGTTTGGCGTCAAACGAGCAGGTCGCCGGCATCGATCTGCGACCGAGCGACGGCATGCTGTACGCGTTGGGCAGCCAGAACAACCTGTACCGCCTGAACCCGACCAACGGCGCTGCAACGCTGGTCGGTGCCATCACGCTGCCGCTCAACGGCGCGAGCTTCGGCTTTGACTTCAACCCCACCGGGCCGGTCGCGCTCCGAGTTGTGAGCAACACCGACAAAAACTACCGCCTGCCCACGCCCGGCACGAGCGGCAGCGTGCTGCAGGACACCGATCTCGCGTACGTCGCGGGTGATCCGCGGTTTGGCATGAACCCCAACGTCACGCACGTGGCGTACACCAACAGCGTCCCGGGCGCAACCAGCACCGTGCTCTACGGCATCGACGCGGGGCTGGACACGCTCGTGCGGTTCGGCTCCGCCAATGCCGGCACGCTCAACACGGTCGGCACGCTGGGCATGGGCTCCAACGCCAACATCAACGTCATCGGCGGCTTCGATATCTCTGGCACCTCGGGCATGGCCTTCGCCGCGACCCAGAATGTCTCTCTCTCGGAGTCCACGCTCTGGGGCATCGACCTCATGACCGGCGCGGGCGTCAACCTGGGCAGCATCGGCGGCGGGGAAACGCTCGTGGGCTTCACACTCGTCCCCTCGCCGGGCGCAGCCGCCCTCCTGGGCATTGCAGGTGTGCTCGCCGCACGCCGCAGGCGGTGAGACTGCTCGCCCGTGACTCTCACTGAACCCCACACAGCGCACGCCGCGGCGAGTCGCCCGGCGTGTGTCTTTGCGCGCACACCGGCCCTGCGAGCAACGAGGGCCTGAGGGACCGGGGAGTCAGACAACCACCGAGGGCGAACGATTCAGCAGTTCGAGTTCCGCCCGCGCCGTCGCACGCTCCGAGTCATCATGCAGATCGGGCATCGCCTCTTCGAGCAGCCGCTTGGCCCGTGGCTTGTCGTTGAGGTCCCGCGACAGCACAATCGCCAGCAGCACGCGGAAGCGGGGCGTGGTCGATTCGCGCGGGTACGCCTCGATGATCCGCTCCATGACGTAGGCCGCGGCTCGCCGCACCTCGCCCGGCTGCGCGGGGTCGTCCGGTGCCTGGAAGAAGTACGCCGCGAGTTGCTCAAGGGCTCGGTGCGACAGTACCGCTGCGCCCGGCACCGCGCCGTGGGCCGTCACCAAAGCTCGATACGCCTTCCCGGCCCCAGGCAAGTCCCCGGCCGTGATCAGCCGGCTCACTTCCGCCCGTGCGTGCGCGAGCGCCTCGCCGCTCACGACGCCGGGCTTGTTTGTCGTGCCCCACCACTGTCTGGCCTGACGCTCGCTGTCCGCGGTTGCTTCCTTTAACTGACGGCGACGGTTCGCCTGACGCGCGATCGAGAACAGGTCGAAGACCTCGCGGGGCAGCACCTTCAGCCACAGCAGGATCATCATGAGACTCGCGCCGTACACGCTGCCGCCGATGTGCGCGAGGTAGGCAATGCCGCCCCGCCCGGAACCGTGCCCGATGAGGTCCCAGACGAACGCCCCAGCGATGAACCACCACGCCGACACCGAGAACGGCCGCAAGAACAGAAGAAACAGGGCCTTGATCTGCGTCTTTGGGAACAGCACCAGGTACGCCCCCGTGCACGCCGAAACCGCCCCCGAAGCGCCGAGCGCCCGCGCATCCTCGAAGAGAGCGTGCAGTCCGCCCGCGGCGTACGCGCCGCCGACGTAGAACAACAGGAACCAGAGCCTGCCCAGCCGGTCTTCGATGTTGGGCCCAAAGACCCAAAGGAAGAGCATGTTGCCGGCAATGTGCCAGAATCCTGCGTGCAGAAAGGCGCTGGTGAGCGGCTGGTACCACTTGAAGGCGTGCGGGTCCAGCAGCAGGGGGCCCCGGATGGCCTCCGCCTGGTCGGGATTTCGTGCCGCGACCGCGGCCAATGCGACAAACACCATGACATTCAGCCCTATCAGCAAGGGCGTGACAAGCATGGGTCGGAGCGAAGGCCGGTCGGTCCCCAGGGGGATAATCACGGGCGGATCGTACCGGCAACGCGCATCAAGTGCCGGTGATGGAATCCGGGGCACCGGAAAGCCTTGGGTTTGACCCGATTTTGGGGAACTGTTCTCGCATTCCCGGACTGCCCGCGAGGCGGCGGATGCACGGGCCGATTCCTATAGTGGCCCCACACGGGCTGGCGTTGTGTCACACGCACCACAGAAGGAGCCCGTCATGCCCGCAACCGCTGACCAGAAGACCACTATGCCCACCCCCCCCACCTACTCCAAAGGCCTTGAAGGCGTCATCGCCACCGACACGAAGCTCTCGTTCATTGACGGCGAGAAGGGGATCCTTGAATACATCGGCATCCCGATCGGCGAGCTCGCGAGCAACAGCACCTTCGAAGAAACGGTCTTCTTCCTGTGGAACCACCGCCTTCCCACCAAGAGCGAGCTGGAGGACTTCAACAACGCCATCCGCGCGCGGTATGAGGTTCCTCAGGCGATCGAAGCGATGATCCAGAGCCTGCCGAAGACCGCGGAGCCCATGCACGCCATCCGCACGCTGGTCTCGGCCCTGGGCCTGCACGACCCCAAGCCCAATTCCATCGACCTGCCCAGCGTCCGCGACAAGGCCCTCTCGGTCCTTGCCCAGACGCCCACGATGTTGGCCTACTTCCACCGGTACCGCAAGGGCCTGCCCCTTGTCCGGCCCGACAAGAGCCTGAGCCTCGCCGAGAACTTCCTGTCCATGCTCAATGGCAAGAGGCCTACGCCCGCCATGAGCAAGGCCCTGGACGTGTGCCTGGTCCTCCACACCGACCACGGCCTCAACAACAGCACCTTCACCACGCGCGTGATCATCTCCACCGAGAGCGATATCTACTCCGCCCTGACCGGCGCCATCGGCTCTCTCCGCGGCCCCCTCCATGGCGGTGCCAACGAGGGTGTGATGAAGATGCTGGGGCAGATCCCCACTGTCGACGCCGCGGAGCAGTTCATTATCAACAAGCTCGCCAACAAGGACAAGATCCCCGGCTTCGGCCACCGCGTGTACAAGTCCTACGACCCCCGCGCCACGCACCTCAAGGTCCTCGCCAAGCAGCTCGCCCAGGACACCGGGAACATGGACCTCTTCGAGAAGTCCAGCCGCATCGAGGCGGTCATGAACCGCGAGAAGGCCGCCAAGGGGATTTACCCCAACGTCGACTTCTATTCCGCGACCACGTACCACTGCATCGGCCTGCCCCTCGACCTGTTCACGCCCATGTTCGTCGTTGGCCGGGTGGGCGGCTGGAGCGCCCACGCCTTGGAGCAGCTCTCCGACAACCGCCTGTACCGCCCGGACGTGGACTACAAGGGTCCGCACAACGTGGCCTACACCCCGATCTCCCAGCGGTAAAGTCCCCACGCCAAGCGTTCGCCAAAGAACCGCCCTTATCCGGGCGGTTTTTTTGTCCATCAAGGGCTTGTCTCCAAAGACGCCCCGGCCCAGCAACTTCGCCCATAAGTCGCGCCAAGCACCGAGTTCTCAGCAAGCCCCTCTTTCCATGGGCGTGTTGGTCGAGTAACCTTTCTTGAGTAGGGAGGGTTGCCGCTTTGCCGGGTGTTCGGCGGTCGGCAGGCCTACTCGACAATGCCTCTGACCTAGGTCCCGGGTTATGGCAGTTGAGTATCCGCACACCGACCCATGGTGGTCATGCCCCATTGACGAGGGGTGGTCCATTGGCGCGCTGCTGGACGGCGCGGCGAGGCAGCACCACGCGCGGCCGGCGCTGTGGACCGATGGGCACGGGGGACTGACACACGGCGAAATCATGGACCGGGCTTCGCACGTCCGCGGGGCGCTGCTCGCCGCGGCACCGACCGGGGCACGCACCGTCGCCTGTCTGGCATCCATGGACGCGCCGCTGTACGTCGGCCTGCACGCCGTTTTGACAAGCGGGCTTGCGTACGCCGCGTTGGAGCCAGACTCCCCCGCCGCTCGCAACAGGATGTGCCTGGAGGACTGCGGGGCGGAGGTCATCCTGACGGACGCGGGCTCACTGGAGAAGGCCGAGGCGCTGGCTGAAGGCAAGCGACGGATCGTGATGATCGAAGAGGCGATGGCGCGGGGTGTCCCGCACGCCCCGGCGCTGATCAATCCTGCGTCTCCAGCGGCGTTCGTGTTCACGTCCGGGTCCACCGGCAGACCGAAGGCCGTGGTTCGTTCGCAGCGGAGCCTCGCCCGCGCGATGTACTGCTTCGCGGAGAACCTTGGATACGGGCCCGATGATGTGATGCTGTACCCGGGCTCGCCGGGGCACATCGGGAGCCTCAACGACGCGCTGACGTGCATGACCACGGGGTTCAAGTCGATCCCGATCGATATCGCACGGGTGGACCTCTCCAAGGTCTGCCGGACACTTGTGGAGCACCGCGTGACGCGCATGCCGATGCCGCCGTCGCTGCTGCGACTGCTGCTGAGGCTGATGGCGGAAGTGCGCGACGACCTGCGCCTTAAGACCGTGGTCGCGAGCGGCGAGGCCCTGCTGCGGAGCGACGTCGGGCTGTTCTACGAGGTAATGGGCGACCGCGCGGTGCTGTGGCAGAACTACGGCTCGACCGAGACCGGCCCCATCGCGGCGGGCAAGTACACCGCCCAAGACGCCGAGGGTGAAGGGCCGCTGCCGCTCCGCCGGGTGCACCTCGGCGGCCAGTTGGAGGTCGTGGACAGCCACGGCAATGTCGTTCCCGATGGCGACAGCGGCGAGTTCCGGGTGCGGTCCAACTTTCTTGCCGACGGGTACATGAACGCGCCGCCCGAGCAGATGACCAAGTTCGGCAGGGACGAACGCGGGAGGTTCTTCAACATCGGCGATCGCGGGCACCGCACCCCGCAGGGCGAGTACTTCATTGCGGGGCGTGGCGATCGGCAGATCAAGCTGCACGGCCGGCGCATCGAGCTGGGCGATGTTGAGTCCGCGATCATGACGCACCGCGAATGGGCCGAGGCCGTCGTGGTGCAGACCAACGGGAACGGGCACGGGCCTTCATTGATCGCGGTGCTGCGTGCCATGCCCGGCGCGGATGCGGACGTGCTCCGGCTTCGCTCGCAGCTCGCGACGCGCCTCCCGGAAGCCGCGATCCCGCGGAAGTTCCGCGTGGTTGAACAGATGCCCCGCACGACGACTGGGAAGATTGACCTGGGTGCGGTCGCGAAGCTGGCCGCACAGTCTGCCGAGGTCGCTTCGATCGGCCACGGCGGCCCGCCGCTCGGCACAACAGAGAACTGGATCGCCGACACGTGGCAGTACATCCTGCGGATTGAGCGACCGGGGCGCGAGGACCGATTCCAGGATGTCGGCGGCGATTCGCTGGCTGCGATCGACTTGTCACTCGCGCTCGAGAAACAGTTCGGCATCTCCGTCGGGCTCGACCGTATTGCGGAGTGCCAGACGATCGCCCGACTTGCCGAGGTCGTGCAGCGTGGCGATGCGCAGGATCGCGAGCCGCTGGTGCGGCTGCGCAGCGACGGGCACGGCCCGGTGTGCATCATGGTCCCCGGCATCGGCGGGCATGCATGGGTCTTCGCGGAACTGGCCCGCGCGCTGCACCAGCCGTGCGATGTGCTGGGGCTCAGCCTGTGCGACCTTATCGCCCGCGGCGGGAACCTCAGGGACGCCGTGCGGCAGGAGGTCTTACGGGCTGCAAGCGATGCGCGGCACCGCCCGGTCGTGATCGGCGGCTATTCGTTCGGCGGGATGATCGCGGCGGACTGCGCGGCATGGCTCGCCGCCCGGGGGGTGGGCGTGGAACGCGTGCTGCTCATAGATCCTTCGCCGGTCAGTTCAGCACCCAGCCCATCACGGCGTCCTTCGCTGCGGAGCATGGCCCAGCGGTTCAAGGCCAAGGTGTTCGCCAACGGCAATGGGCATGGGCACTCGCGATCGGCCGCAGCCGAACAGATCGAGCGCACGGTGGAGAGCGTCACCCGCGAACTCAGGAACTGCTACATGGATGGGTCTGTCGTGCTGCCGACCATCGAAACGGCGTGGATCGCGAGCGCGCAGATGGCACGCAAGCACGCCGGTGCCAGCCGCGTCTTCGGCCGTGACGCCGCGACGCTGCGACGCACCGAGGTGCCCGTGGGGCACCTGGAAGTCATCCGTGTGCCGGGGGTGTACGACACCGCGGCGTGGATGGATGAACAGTTGCGGTCCAGAACACCGGCAATGGTCACGTAAGGACGGCCTCCTGTCCTAGGTCGCGCCTTACTCGTACGCGCCCTTCATCTCGATCGGGAAGTTCATGAGGTCCGCGACGTCCTTTGCGCTCTTCTTCTCGAGGGACGAGAGGCGGCTGATGATCGCCGCGGGGTCCTTGGCGGCGAACGAGCCCAGCGTCTTGAACTTGTGGGCGAGGATGTCGCTCAGGTTGACCTTGTCGGGTCCCATGTGGTTGCGGGCGTGCCCCCCGGGGTACATGACGAGGCCCGAATCGAACTTCTCACCTTGCTCGTCGGTGATGACCATGCTGGTGGGGATGCCATCGGGGTACTTGGCGTCGTATTCGGCGCCGCCATGCTCAAAGCTCATCTTCGCCATGAGCGCCCGGGTCACGGGGTGGGTGATCGCGCCCTTCGTGAAGTCGTTGGGCGTGAGCATGAGTTCTTTCCAGCTGTACGCGCCCTTGTGGCCGCCCGCGCGGAGTTCGAGCGCAGTGCGAAGCATGGAGCAGACCAGGTAGAGCATCGAGTGGTCGGCGGACTGGCGGGTCTTGGGGTCGCGCTTGGCGGGGTCGCCGATGATGCCGAACGCGGGTTCGTACGCGCGCACCACCATCTTGCCAATGCAATCACCCGTCTGATCGTCGAGCAGCTCGGGCCGCTTGTTGATGAGGTTGATGAGGCCCTGGAGCGCGCCGGCGGACTGGTGCTCGTACAGGCCCAGCTTGAAGTGCATGCCCATGACGGCGAAGTCGTCGCCGGTGCGGGCGAGCACGAGATCGAACGGGCTGGCGTATTCCTGGCCCTCGCGGTGCTTGGGGATGCCCGTGCCGGCGGACTCTGTCTTGCGGAAGAGCTGGCCCGGGCCTTCAAAGAGACGGAAGATTGCCTCGGGGTTGCGGAAGATGTCCCGCGGCCCCAGGAACCCCATCATGCTCCGCTTGACGGAGAGGATTGCGGCCTCGGTGCTGATCGCGGCGGACGCGCCCTTGCTGTCGCTCAACTGCTTGCCCGCGCGGATGGCACGGAACGGGATGGAGTGCGCCACGACCATGCCGATGGCGGACTCGATCTGGTCGGCCGTCGCGCCCATCATCGCGCCGAAAGTGGCAGCGCTGGCGATCGCGCCGTGCACCACGTGGTCGATCTTGTAGCTCTTGAGGCTGAAGACCTCGGCCAGGCGCCCGCGGATCTCGTCGAGCAGCACCATGCCGCGGAGGGCGTACTCGCCGTCCTTGCCGCGGAGCTGCGCGGCGGCGATGCACACCGGGTAGAAGTCGTTGTGCCCGAACTCGCCGGCGGTGTGGCCGAGGCGCGGGTTAAAGCCGAAGTTCGTGCCGTTGCTGTCCCACTCGCGCACGGCGGCGCTGTTCGCGACGATCGCCTTTTCGACCTGCACGTCCTGGGTGCTGCCGAAGACCGGGACACCGCCGCGGACCGCGCCCGCATTCGGCGCCCACGGCAGGTCCTTCCCGCCGGCAGCGTACATCGCCGCCTCACGGCGCAGCAGCACCGGGGCGTTGGTGCCGAGAGCGATGGCGGAGATGCCGCAGATGCACGCATCGGTGTGGAAGAGGTTGATGCGTTCGTAGACGCTCGCCGCGGGCTCGCCGCGCTTCCCGGGCGTATCGGACATGAAGTCGATGGCGTACTGCGCGAGACCCAGGGCCTGGTTGGTGTCGCGGGGGAGGGTGACAAAGGTGGTCGTGGTCATGGGGCGGGAGGGTAGCGGAGAGGACAGGGAAAGTGGCAGGGCCACGCCGGCTGGAGGCTGGCCGCCGGCGTGCGTAGGGTGGGTCCGTGCAAATCTCGGCCCTGCGAGACAATCCCGAACGCAAGCCCGCGCGGTGGCGGGCCCTGGTGACGTTCGGGCTGGTCCTGGCGGCGGTCGCGGTCTCTGTCTGGTACTTCAGCCCGGCCGGGCAGCAGGGCCGCCACCTGCGGGAGGCACGGCGGCACATCGACGGCGTGCTGTTGCCGATCGTCCAGGCCGATGCGCGCTTCGCGGCGGTCGAACTCACGACGTTCACCGGGGAGGGCGGGGCCATCACCGTCGCCGGAGAGGTTGCGACGTGGGACGATGCGCGGGCACTGCGGGACGCGATCTCTGCTACAAAGCCGCGGTGCGTCGTCTACTGGCCCGCGCTGTTCGTGCGGGAATCGCTGGAGCGTGAAGCGCCGGACCCATCGCTCACGGAGCGTGTCACAAAGCCTGCGAAGTAGAGCGGTTAGCCCGGAGCGCGCACTGCGTGCCCAGCGCGCCCGTCATCGGACTTGCTTTGAGTTTGGCAGACCCCACGCTCAGTGCGCGGGCTTGGTCTCGATCGGCTCTTCGACCACGTCCGCGCGGCTCACGCGGCGGTCCTCGCCGCTGGTCAGCGGGGCGCGGTACGGGCGGTCCTCCGAGATGCGGCGGTCCGGTTCCGAGCGGTTGGACTCGCGCTCCACCTCGTCCTCCACGCCCTTCAGGCCCTTCTTGAACTCGACGATGCCCTTGCCCAGGTTCTTGCCGACCGACGGCAGGCGGCTGCCGAAGAGCAGCAGGCCGATGCCGAGGATGAGCAGGAGTTCCCAGCCGCTGAGGTTGAATGGCATCGATCAGGCTCCCGGGTCCACCCGCCATCCGTGCCCATCAGGGCGAAAGCGGGCACACCCAACTGTAAATCAAAGGGGGACCGGCCCGTGAAGTCAACGCGGCGGGCGTCGCTGCATTGCCTGCCGGCTGGCATGCATTACCCGCCGGCTGGCCGGCATTGCCCACACGGCGGTTGCTCCCGCCGCCCCGCCCCCCTCTCCGCGTGCCCACGCGGGCGCCCGGCACCCGCCGCACTGGGCGCAAGGGCTGCACTTCCCATAATCGGCCCTTGAACGCGCGGGTCCGCAGTCGCCGCGCGAAGGTACAACCGTGCGCGCCGGTTTTTCGACCGTGGAGCGCGGACGTTCGACCTTGGAAGGGCGCGCTCCGACCTTGGTGCCGGGACTTTCGACCTTGGAAACGCCCGCTCCGACCGTGGAACGGAAACTTTCGACCGTGAAAGTACCGGCTCTGACCGTGAAAGACTCCGTTCCGACCTTGGAAGTCTCGGCTCGGCCCCGCCCCGGTCAGGCCCGGATCGCCGTCAGGCGGCGTTCGGCGGACTCGACGACGTTCCAGAGGAGCATGGCGACCGTCATGGGGCCCACGCCGCCGGGGACGGGGCTGATCCACCCGGCCACGGGGGCCACCTGCTCGAAGGCGACATCGCCCACCGTGCGGGCCTTCCCCTCGGCGCTCATCACGCGGTTGACGCCCACATCGATGATCGTCGCGCCGTGCTTCACCATCTCGGCGGTGATGAGGCCGGGGACGCCCGCGGCGGCGACGAGGACATCGGCCGAGCGCGCGTAGTCGGCGAGCGCGGGCGTCCACTTGTTGCACGAGATGACGGTCGCCTCGTGGCGCATCAGGAGGACGGCGATGGGCTTGCCCACCACATCGCCCGCCCCCACCACCACCGCGACCTTGCCGCGCAGGAGCGGCGTGCCCGAGACGCCCTGCCCGTGCTGCACGATGACCACGCGCTCGTCCTCGGGGTGGGGCTGGCCGTGCACCCACTCGATCATTTTCACGACCGCGAGCGCGGTGCAGGGGGAAAGGCTGCTGCGCCCGTACACGATGTTGCCGATGTTGGCCGGGTTCACGCCCTCGACGTCCTTGTCGGCCGCGATGAGGCGCTGCACGCGGTACGTGTCGATCCCCTCGGGGAGCGGCACGTGCATCATGATGGCGTGGCAGGCGTCATCGGCCGAGAGCAGGAGCACGCGGCCCGCGACGTCGTCGAACGCGGCCCCGGCGGGGAGGCGGTGCAGGCGGTACTCGATGCCGACCTTCTCGCAGGTCCTGGCCTGGTTCTCGGCGTAGACACGCGCGGCGTTGTCGCCCGACTCCACCAGCACAGCATCCAGCCGCACGACGCCGCCCGCGGCGCGCAGGGCATCGACGCGTGCCTTGATCTGCTCGCGGTAGGACGCTGCGAGGGCGTTGCCATCGATGAGGCGTGCGGGCATGGGGGATGATAGAGACGGAGTGACGGAGAGACGGAGAGACGGAGTGGAGAAAACGATGGAAGCCGGGCATGCGGGCGCTTCGGCACAGACCGGGGCCCGCCGCCGCTCGTGGCCGACGGCACTCCGGCGCTCCCGCACTCCGGTACTATTTCCCCGTGTCCCCCACGGCCCGCATCACCGAGCTCCGCGACCTGCTGCACCGCGCGAACCACGCGTACTACGCGCTCGCGAAGCCCATCATGGCCGATGTCGAGTTTGATCGGCTGCTGAAGGAGCTCGCGAAGCTCGAGGCCAAGCACCCGGAGCTCGCCGACGAGAACAGCCCGACGGTGCGCGTGGGCGGGGAGCCCATCAGCGGGTTCAAGACCATCAAGCACACGGTGCCGATGCTGTCGATCGACAACACGTACAGCCCGGGCGAGGTCCGCGAGTGGTACGACCGGTGCGTGCGCGGGCTGGGCCGGGAGGGACTCTTCGGCGGCGGCGGTGCGCCGACGCTCGCGTGCGACCCGAAGATCGACGGTGTTGCGCTGTCGCTGCGGTACGAAGGCGGGCGGCTGGTGCACGCCGTGACGCGCGGCGATGGGACCAAGGGGGACGACGTCACGCACGCCGCGCGGGCGATCGCGAGCATCCCGCTGCAGCTGCTGACGCCCGAAAAGGCGGGCGCAAAGGGTGCTGTCGGCGTGCCCGATGTGCTGGAGGTCCGCGGCGAGGTCTTCTTCCCTCTCGCCGAGTTTGAGCGCGTGAACAAGGAGCGTGAAGAGGCGGGCGAGGACCTGTTCCTGAACCCGCGCAACGCCACGGCGGGCACGCTCAAGAACCTGGACCCCAGGCGCGTGGCCCAACGCAAGATCCGCTTTGTCGCGCACGGGCGCGGCGAGGTGAGCGTCGGCTTCGCGGGCTCGCACAGCGAGTTTTTGCAACGCATCCGGTCCCTGGGCGTGCCCGTGAGCCCGCTCTCCACGGTGTGCAGCAATGCCGAGGAGGCCCTCGCGAAGATCGAGGCCTTTGACACAGCGCGCCACACGCAGGACTTTGCCGTGGACGGCATGGTCGTACGTGTGGACTCGTTCGAGCAGCAGGACCGCCTGGGGCTGACGTCCAAGAGCCCGCGATGGATCATCGCGTACAAGTACCCGGCGGAACGCAAGACGACTGTGCTGATCGATGTGCACCACCAGGTGGGCAAGACCGGAAAGATCACGCCGCGTGCCGTGATGGAGCCGGTGCTCCTCGCGGGCAGCGTTGTGCAGCACGCGACGCTGCACAACTACGGGCGGGTGCGCGCGACGCCCATCAACCCCGATGAGCCCGCGGGCGAGACCACGGACATCCGCATCGGAGACACGCTGTACGTCGAAAAGGCCGGGGAGGTGATTCCCTATATCCCGGGCGTGGACATCAGCAAGCGGCCCAAGGGCGCAAGGCGGGTGCAGGCGCCGGAGAAGTGCCCGGAATGCGGCGGGCCCGTGGAGCCCGAGTACCCCGATGGGTGCGAGGGGGACGAGACCAAGGAAAGTGCCCGGCGCTGTGTCAATCCCGAGTGCCCCGCTCAGGTACGTGAGAAGCTCATCTGGTTCGCGGGCCGCAAGCAGATGGATATCGAGGGGCTGGGCGAGAAGACGGTGGACCAGATCCGCTCGGAGGCCAAGGGCGTCCCGCTCAACTCGTTCGCGGACATCTTCCGGCTGCACGAGCACCGTGAAGCGCTGCTCTCTCTGGACCGCATGGGCGAGAAGAAAGTGGACAACCTGCTCGCGGGCATCGAGGCGGCGAAGAGCCGTGGGCTCGCGAAGCTCCTGGCGGGCATGGGCATCCGGCACGTGGGAGACTCCACGGCGAAGCTGCTCGCGAGGCAGTTTCAGGACTGGGACGCGCTGCTGGAGGCGCCCGTATGGCGGCTCATGCCCGCCGCGGTCAACCGGATGAGCCCCAAGAATCGGCGCGAGAAGTTCGGGTTTGATGAGGAGGTCTCGCCCGCGGAAGAAACCGGCCTGGGCGAGGGGACCGCGCAGGTTGTCTGGGACTACCTGCACAGCCCGATGGCGAAGAAGACGTTCGCACACCTGCGGGAGGTAGGCGTGGACCTGACGAGCCATGACTACGTCGAGCCCGGCAAGGCCAGCGTCGTGCGCGACGGCCCGTTCGCCGGGAAGACCGTCGTCCTCACGGGCACGCTCGAGCACTATGAGCGCGAAGACCTCAAGGGAATCCTCGAGAAGCTGGGGGCAAAGGTGAGCGGGTCGGTGAGCGCCAAGACGCACCTGGTCATCGCCGGGCCCGGCGCGGGCAGCAAGCTGGACAAGGCCCGTGAGCTTGCTGTTGAGGTATGGGATGAGCCGCGCCTGCTCACCGTGCTCAAGGAAGTGGGCGTCCGGGCCTGAACGTCGCACCGGTGGGCGGCGGATACGGTACCCTGCACCCCCGGCTTCTCGCTGGTCTGGTATTCCTCCCCATGCACAACGTCGAACTCAAGGCCGAACTCCGCGACATGCTCATCGCCCGGGCCGTGTGCAAGTCCATCGGCGCGAGCCACATCCTCACGTTCGGGCAGACCGACACCTACTACCGCATCCCGCAGGGGCGACTGAAGCGCCGCGAGACCGAGGGCGAGCCCGCCGAATACATCTTCTACGAGCGCCCCAACCGCGCCTCGGCAAAGCTCAGCAACTTCACGATCTTCAGCGAGGAGCAGGCGATGGAGCGGTTCGGGCGCGAGCCCATGCCGGTGTGGGCCATCGTCCGCAAGAAGCGGGAGCTGTGGATGTGGGGCTGCGTGCGCATCCATCTTGACACCGTGGACAAGCTGGGCACCTTCATTGAGTTTGAGAGCCTTGTCAGCCGCCAGAACAACATCGCCCGCGGCCACGACCACATCACCACGCTCCGCGGGCACTTCGGCCCCGCCATGGGCGAACTCATCGACTGCTCCTACAGCGACCTGCTCGTCCGGGACATCGACAACCAGCTTGCCCCCGGGCAGCCGCTGCTGCCCCCCGGGGGCTGAACCCGTGCCCCACCGCGTGCCATGCCCGGTGCGGCACGGGGTTATCGGGGGATTGCCGCCCGTGGTAGACTGTGCTCGCATGGGAGCCCGGCAGTGAGCGATACGACGGCCCAGACCGAAGTCACGCGGGTGCTGCACGCGATCGCGAAGGGTGATGCCCGCGCGCACAACGAGCTGCTGCCGCTTGTGTACGAAGAGCTGCGGAAGCTCGCCGCGGCCCGCATGGCCCAGGAGCCCGCTGGCCACACGCTGCAGCCCACCGCGCTGGTGCACGAGGCGTATCTACGCCTCGTGAAAGAAGAGGACGCCAAGTGGCAGGGACGCGGGCACTTCTTCGCCGCGGCCGCGGAGGCGATGCGGCGCATCCTGATCGAGCGGGCCCGACGCCGCGGCCGCATCAAGCACGGTGGCGGGCACGGCCACGTAAGCGTGGAGGACTTTGAACCCGGCGGGTCCAAGGGCTCACCAGAGGAGCTAGACCTGCTTGCGCTGGACGAGTCCTTGGAGAAACTGAAGAAGGCCGACCCCCGCCTGGAGCGGGTTGTCACGCTGCGGTTCTTCGGCGGGCTCAGCGTGGAGCAGACGGCGGAGGTGCTGGAGGTATCGGAACGCACAGTCAAGCGGGACTGGGAGTTTGCCCGGGCGTGGCTTTTCCGCGAAGTGAGCGGCACCGGCGAGAACGCCGGGGGTGGGTCGTGAGTTCGCTGGCGCGGGTGCGCGAGGTTTATGAGCGCGTGGTTGACCTTGAGGGACCGGATCGGGAACGCGTGCTCCGGGAAGTGTGCGGCGCGGACGGAGCGCTCCGGAGCGAGGTCGAGGCTCTCCTGCGTGCGGGCCAGGATGCGCAGTCATTCATGGAGAACCCGCCGTCCGCCGTCAGTCTCGAAGAGCTCGCCGCGATCGCCAGCACCGACTCTGGCACGTTCCGGAAGGGTGAGAAGTTCGGCGCGTTTACGTTGCTGGAGCCGTTGGGCCAAGGCGGCATGGGTGTGGTGTACATGGCTGAGCAGGACCGGCCCCGCCGCACGGTTGCGCTCAAGCTCATCCGATCCCCGTTCCTCTCGCCGCAGTTGCTCCGGCGCTTCGAGCAGGAGGCGCAGGTGCTGGGTCTGCTCCGGCACCCCGGGATCGCGCAGATCTATGAGGCCGGCTCCGCGCCTGGCCCCGATGGACGCGTGCAGCCGTATTACGCGATGGAGCTGGTGCGTGGCAAGCCGCTGATCGCGTTCGCGAACGAGCGCGGCCTTGGGGTGCGCGATCGGCTGCAGTTGTTCTCGCTCATCTGCGACGCCGTGCAGCACGCGCACCAGAAGGGCGTCATCCACCGCGACCTCAAGCCCGCGAACATCCTGGTGGAAGACGCCGAGGCGACAACGGGTCGATCTTTCGCCGGCACCACTTCCACCACCAGCGGCCCACAGCCCAAGATCCTCGACTTTGGTGTTGCTCGGATCACTGGCAGTGACATCGCCGTCACCACCGCCGGCACCGACGTCGGTCAGCTCGTGGGGACGATCCCCTACATGAGCCCGGAGCAGGTGCGGGGCGACGTCCACGGCATCGACACACGCTCGGACGTGTACGCCCTCGGCGTTGTGCTCTTTGAGTTGCTCACCGGTCGGCTGCCGTACGACGTGAAGGGCAAGACGATCGCCGCGGCTGCCATGACGATCACCAACGAGGAGCCGACATCGCCCGGGCGCATCATCGCTTCACTGCGCGGGGACATCGAGACGATCGTGCTGAAGGCGCTGGAGAAGGCACCCGAGCGCCGCTACCAGTCCGCGGCAGAGTTGGCGTCGGATGTCCGCCGCCACCTTGCGGACCTGCCCATCATCGCCCGCCCCGCAACCACGGCCTACCAGTTCAGGAAGTTCGCACGGCGCAACAAGGCGCTCGTGGGCGGCATCATCGCTGCGTTCGTGCTGCTTACCGCGGGCGTCGTCGGCACCAGTATCGGCCTTGTTCGGGCGAGGTCCGCGCAGCGCCTTGCGGAGCAGCGGGAGTCAGAGGCCCGCATTGCGGCACGGACGGCGGAGAACTCCGAGCAGTTCCTCATCTCCATGCTCAGCGCCGCCAACCCGGCGGTGTCCCGCAACCGCGAGATGACCGTACGCGAACTGCTCGACGAGGCGGCCCTGAAGGTGGACGCTCAGTTGGCCGAGGAACCGGCGGTCGCGTTCCGCACGCGCCTCGCCCTCGCAAGGACGTACCTGAGCATCGGTGCGTTCGACCAGGCCCAGGCGCAGATTGACGCCGGGGATGCCCTGGCCGTGCGTCTCTACGGCGATGTCAGTGTGGAGCACTCACTGGTGCTCTCCGTGCTGTGTGAGTACTACCAGAGCCGTTCGATGATCACGGAGGCCCTGCCCGTCGCTCAGCGGTCGCTCGATATCCGCGCGGCGTTGCTGCCACCCGACGACATCCTCGTCGCACGCGCCGAGTATGCGTTGGGCAGGCTCCAGGTGAGCGCCGGAAAGTACTCCGAAGGCTTGCCGCGGATACGGACCGCGCTGGGCATCATGGAGAAGCACGGTGGCGTGGATGCCATCACGTACGCCAGCGAACTCGCCAGCACCCTGCGGCGCACACGCAAGGCGGAGGACGCCAAGGAGGCCGACGCGCTCCTTGAGAGCACCCTCCAACGGGCCCGGGCGCTGGGTCCAAAGGGTGGAGCAGTCACTTCGGCGGTGCTGCTCAACGTCGCCAGCCTGCACGAACGCCGTGGCGACCCCAAGAAGTCTAAGGAGATGGTGCTGGAGGCGATCCAACTCCGCGAGGCGTTCTATCCGCCCAACCACCCCAACATCCTGTATGCGCGTCTCGCGCTCGTGCGCTCCCTTCGGGCGAATGACGAGCCCGCGGAAGCGCGGGCGCAGTCCGACGCGCTGCTCGAGCCGTTGCGCCGGGTCATGGGGCCTGACGCCGCGATCCTGAGCGACGTACTCCGCGAGCGAGCGCACGCGTGCATGGAGTCGCACGACCTGGACTGCGCACTGGCATCGATCCGCCAGGCCGTGGACATGCTCCATGACAAGACGCCCTTCGTCTTCCAGTCCACCACCCTCACCATTCTTGCGGAAGTTCATATGGCGAGGAACGAGTGGAACGACGCCCTCGTGGCCTGCGACCGTGCATTGGACACAGCGAGGGCGCGCAAGGTTCCGCTGAGCATGATGCACGTCACGGCCCAGTATCGTGCGAAGTGCCTGCTGAAGCTGGGGCGGGGCGAGGAAGCCCTCGCGGCGGTGGACGAGAACCTTGCTGGTTTGCCAGTGGTGGATGAAACGCTCGCTGCCCGCATGGAGGTATCGGCGTTCAAGGCCGAGATACTTGACTCCCTCGGACGCGCAACCGAGGGGCAGGCGCTGCTCCGCTCGGTGATTGATCAGGTCCACAACGCCGGGGACGCGGACTGGACGGCGGAACTGCTGGAACAGCTTGCGAAGAGCTGCGACGAAGCCGGAGACTCTGCCGGGGCTGCGCAGGCGCGCGAGCGGGCACATTCCCTTGCAAAGCCTGCAGGCGAGCCATAGCGCACCCAGTCCTGGTGGGCCGCTTTACAGCTGCTCGTTCAGGATTCGCACATTTGTACACAATTCGTGGCCCCTGACCCCTACCCGCGTCGCGTGAGTGATCGCCGGCGCGACGGGTCTCACCTTATCTGCACTTTCCGCGTCCTGGCACTGTCAATCGGGCAACGCCCGGAAGGGATTGGTCATGGTGCGCTCTCGTTCTCTCGTTCTTGCTCTCGCCGCCGGGTCCACGCTGCCTGCTGCGGCCCACGCCACGGTCCTGAACTACGCCTCCGCCGTCAGCGGCACGGCGTCCACAGCCGCACGGTGGGCACCGGCACAGGTGCCCGTCGCCGCCGACGACCTGGTGTTCAACGCGACGGCTGGCGCGCAGGCGTACACGGTCACGTTCGACGCGGCAGCGGCGTCGAGCAGGACGA
Source organism: Phycisphaerales bacterium (assembly GCA_036261855.1). GTDB lineage: Bacteria > Planctomycetota > Phycisphaerae > Phycisphaerales > UBA1924 > BJHL01. The sequence continues at coordinate 80,140 of DATAKA010000123.1, forward strand.
TGGAGTTCAATCAGGACACGGTCACGCTGTCGATGGCCAGCCCGCACACGACGACGAACGGGTTCACGATCGCTGACGGAGCGACGGACATTGCAGTGGTAACGCTTGTGAGCGGGACGTGGACGAACACGTTCAGCAGCACGACGGGCTTCAACATCGGGAACGTCTCGGGGGCGGTGGGAACGCTGAACGTGACCGATGACAGCGCGGACTTGCTTCTCACTGGCGCCAACTCACGCATCCGCGTCGGCAACAACGGCACGGGCACGCTCTCGATCACCGGCGGCGGGCGCGTCGAGACGGGGGAGATCAACTTGGCGACTGGCATCGCTGCTTCGAACGGCACGCTCACGATAAGTGGCGCGCAGGCGGTGTCACCATTCCAGCGTTCCGCGCTGGTCGCCACCAACGCGAGCGGCGTGTGCTCTTGGGGTTCGGGCAACGATGCGACAGCGACCATCAGCAACGGCGCGCTGGCGACACTCGCCGGCGATCTTGAGGTGGGCCGGAGCACCTCTTCAACCGCCACACTCACCATCGGCGGGGCGGGCGGCATCGGCAACATCCACGACGCCACCCTCAGCGTTGCCGGAAACGCTTTCGTCGGCGGCAATGACTCCGCGACGCTCATCGGTGGCGTTGGCGCCGTCACCGTCAACGCGAACGGCCAGTTCAATGTCGGCGGCACACTGCACGTGGGGAACGACCCCAATGGCGGCACGGGCACGCTCAACATCAACAGCGGGGCGCTGGTTTCGGCGACCAACGTCATTGATGGTGCGGGCGGCACCATCAACCACGGCGCGGGGACACTGAAGATCAACGGCGGCACCTATACGGGCCACGCAGTGCCGCTGGTGGTGTCGGGCACGGGGGGCCCGACCTTGCAGTACTCGGGCAACTCGGTGAACACGCTGACAGCCGCCGGCGGCGTGGGGCTGCGCGTCGGCGACGACCTGGGAGCAGGCACTTTCACGGGGAACCTCATCATCGACAGCGGCGCGGACGTGGTGATGTCTGGCGTGAGCAACGACGTCAACATCGGCGACGACACGGGGACCACGGGCATCGTCACCGTCACGGGCGCGGGCTCGCGCTTGGTTGCCAACCAGCCGGGCGACTTGATCCGTGTCGGCTTCAATGGAAACGGAACTTTGATTGTCGATGGCGGCGGCCAAGTGCTCGCCACTGAGATTCAAGTTCCGGCATCGTCGCTCAACGGCAATGGCACCCTTCTCATGAACAACTCCGCCAACGGCGGGCCGATCGTGACAGCCGAGAATCTCTCAGTGGGTAACGATGCTGGGCTAGGCTCTGGGTCCGTCTCGATCAACGAGGGCACCATGAACGTTACGAACCCGGGCCTCGGCGTCGTGATTCGTGACACAGGCACGCTCACTGTGACTGACTTCAACACGCTCAGCGCAACCGGGACCATCCTCGTGGACGGCGGAAATCTGAGCGTCCGCGGGATGGTATCGGCAGGCGTGCTCGTCGATGTTGCCGCCGGCGGCGAGATCACCACCGGGGCGGGTTCTGACACGCCCACGGTGGATGGTCCAGTCCATATCCGCAGCGGCGGCGGCGTGCTCGTCAACAACAGCAACCTCACGATGGGCGACAACGCCGATCCCAACGGCGTGGTCCTCGACAGCGGCAGCAGCGTCACTGTGGGCAGCGGGCGCACGCTCAGCTTGCTCGACGCCAACAGTGTCCTTGCAAACGGCATCATCGACATGCAAGGCGGAACGATCCTGTGCGGCACGCAGATCAGCATGGGGGGCGTCGCCGCGGATCAACTCACCGGTTTCGGAACGATTGACTCGAACTTCCTGGGCAACAACCTGGGCCTTTGCACACCCACCGGCAGCGGGCTGGTCTTCCTGCGGCAAATCAACATGAACGCGCAGTTCGACGTCTCGGGCACTGCGGTTCGGATCGCAGCCGGTGCACACCTTCGGACGTTCAACGGCCCGCACGTCTTCAACTGTAAGTTCACTGCGGACGCCGGGTCGACGATGAGCAGTTCCCTCAACAATGGCGGCGCGTTCGGCCCGATCACGATCGGCGACAACACCACCACCGGTGCGACGCTCAATGGCGTCATCCACATGGGCACCAACGGCAGCATGACGCTGAGCGACCTGAACGGTGTCGGGCTGGGGACGCTCACGGACATGAACGGAGGGATCATCACGAGTGTCAACGGCTTGTCTGTGGGAAGTGGGCGAGTACTGCGCGGGCGTGGCACCATCAACGCCAACAACCCGGGCGCGAACGGGTTCATCATCACACCGGGCGGCACCATCGATCCTGATGATTACTTCAACGACACGGACACCTACCACGGCATCGGGCACTTCTCGATTGATGGGCGATACACCCAGCAGGCGGGCGGCATCTATCTCTGCGAGATCGCCGGCTTCAACAACGAGTTCCAGGCGCTCAACGACCGTATCTCCTGCGGCCCGGCAGTGCTGAACGGCACGCTCGACGTGTCGCTTATCGACGGCTACGTCCCCCAGCAGTGCCATGAGTTCACCATCCTCCAGTACAGCAGCCGCACCGGCACCTGGACCAGCATCATTCAACCCCCGGGCGCAAACGTCGGCGTCCGCTACGAGGCCACACGTGCTGTTCTGTTCTTCAACAGCGTCGAGTGCGACGACATCGACTACAACAACGACGGCCTGTTCCCAGATACCGCCGATATCGACGACTTCCTCAGCGTCTTCAGCGGCGGCTCGTGCAGCACCGGCGCGTGCAGCGATATCGACTTCAACAACGACTGCCTCTTCCCGGACACCACGGACATCGACTCCCTGCTGACTGTGTTCTCGGGCGGGCCCTGCATCTAACCGCGTCCATTCCCATGGGGGAGGGCCAAGGGGGGCATACCCACACCCGGAGCGAAGCACCCTCACAGCACTTCCACCCAACCCCGCCGTCATCAGGCAGGGGTTTTTTGCATGCCTTTTGCCCTCGCCTGTCCCCCACGACACTCCCACGTCGCGTGATGAAGACGAACCCGGTCCGCGCTACCCGTCCACCCTGGAGCCCGCCATGCACATCTCCCGCCACTGCACGCCCCTCGCACTCACCGCTCTCGCCGGCTGTGCCATCACCGCGTCGCACACCCGCGCAGCGATCATCAACTGGACCAGCGCCAGCGGCGGCACCGCGACGACGCTTACCAACTGGAGCCCGCAGGCCCTTCCCACCGCGAGCGACACCATCAACTTCAACATCGTGGGCGGGTACATCGTTACGTGGGGCGCGGGCGCCCCCTCGACCGTCACCAACCTGCACGTCGGCACCAGCAACGCCGGCTTCAACTTCGTCACACCCCTTACCGTTACCGGCGACTGCATCATCCAGAACGTTTCCAGTTCCGCGGGCGGGGCTTCGACCATCTCGTCCGGCACTCTCACTGTGGCGAACCTGGCTGTCGGCGCTGCTCCCCACCCGACCGTCGGCGGGCAGTTTCACATCAACGGAGCGACCGCACACCTGAACGTCAACAACTCCTGCATCCTGGGCAGCGCCAACACGGCGCTCCTCCGAGTCCTTGCCGGCGCGTCCATGAACAGCAGCACGACAGTCCGCGTCGGCGCAACTGCGAACGGCACCATGGTTGTCTCAGGCGCAGTGGGTGCGCCCGCCGACCGCTCCACGCTGCAACTCACCGGCGCGGCCAACTCCCTCCGCGTCGGTGACGGGTCGCAGGGATCGCTCACCATCAGCGACGGCGCTCTTGCCACGATGAGCGGCGACGCGTTCGCTGGCCCCGTCAGCGGCGTGCAAGGCTCCATCACCGTCACGGGGTCTACCGGGGGGTTGGACGCCACGCTCACCATCCCCGGCAACCTCTACATCGCGAACAACAACGCCGCCAGCGCGGCAGGCGTTGGCACTGTCCGCATCCAGCCCGGCAGCTCCGTCTCTGTCGCGGGACAGACCATCGTGGGCGATTCCTCGCCCAGCAGCGGACTTCTCGAAGTCAGTGGCGGTACCTTTCTCACGCACGGCCTCGTCGCGAGCGG